>NZ_JBGCCR010000005.1:0-347570 GCF_041262485.1 Streptacidiphilus sp. BW17
CCTGGGACTCCGGGGACCCACCCCACCCATGGACGCCATCTCCGTCTTCACACCCGCCCCCGAACATCGAGGCGTCCATAGAACAATTATGACACTCCATTCAGCCCACACCAAGCCCCAGCCATCCCCCACACGAGTGAAAAACCCCAGGTCACAGCGAGTTTGACGCTACCTCGGAAGGACGCCGCGCCCCCGCCCCAACCTTGAGAGCCGCGCAGCATCGCAGTACGGTCGAACGGTGATCCTTCCCAAGGTCCGCGACCCGCGGTTCATCACTGTCCGCCGCGGTGGGACGCTCACGGACCCCGACCATCAGCTCCTGGCGATGTGGGCCGCCGACTGCGCGGAGCACGTGCTGCATCTCTTCGAGTCGGTGCAGCCATCGGACCTCCGACCGCGTCAGGCGATCGCGCAGGTTCGGGCGTGGGCGCGCGGAGAGATCAGGATGTCCGAGTCGCGCGCAGCGGGTGGCCATGCCATGGCTGCGGCACGGGTGTTGAGCGGAGCGCCGCGTCATGCGGCATTCGCTGCCGGCCAGGCCGCGGTGGTGGCGCATGTCGCTGCGCATGAACTGGGCGCTGCAGCCTATGCGATCAAGGCCGTGCAGGCGGCGGCACCTGCAGACGAGGCCGAGGGCGCCGGACGAATCGAGTGCCGCTGGCAGCGCGAACAGCTCCCGGATGCGATCCGCGAACTTGTCCTGGACGACCAGCGCCTGCGCAACGAGATCTGCTGGTCGGTCTTCGACTGAAGCGGAACGGCCGACGCCACCGGACACAGCCGGTGGCGTCGGCCGCAGCCGCGATTCAGATGATCGGCGGGCGGCCCAGGCGGGTCATCCGCCACACCGTCGACCAGCGCATCGGGCGGCGCGGGCCGGCGGGTTCGCGCCAGCCGGCGGCGAAGCCGCGGAGCCAGGCGCGGAGGGTGTCGCCGGACGGACGGCGCGCGACGGTGAGCAGGAACCACGCCCCGAGGTAGATCGGGACCAGCGGCGCGGGCAGGTTGCGCCGGGCGAGCCAGACGCGGTTGCGGGCGACGTTGTGGTTGTAGGTGGCGTGCCGCGAGGGAAGCGTGCGCGGGTGGCGCAGCACGACGTCGGGGCGGTATTCGATATTCCAGCCCGCGTCGAGGGCGCGCCAGGCGAGGTCGGTCTCCTCGTGTTTACCTGCCTCACCAGTGACCACTACCACCCTGAACTGCACGTCCATGTTGCACACATGTATTCATCAATCCATCTGGGCTCGGCATGGCAGAGTATCGGGATTCGGCGATGGCCCGGCGCAGAAGACGTACCTCCTCGTCGCTGAGCAACAGCTGTACTGCCGTCATATCGGTCATGCGGAACCCTTCGGTTCAGATCGAGCAGTGGGACGGGCCACCGGGCTGATGTGCAGTCACCAACTGTTGGACCCGATGAATCGGGGGTCCCCCGGGCATGGAACTTTCTTTTGGCAGGCCGGAGAGGGCGTGGCGTTGAGATGTTCGTTACTTGCTGGCCGTTCGCGCTTCCCATGTCTGCCTGTCCGAGATGCAGACGGAGACGGAGTGCTCGTACCAATTGGAAGCCTCTGGTAGATCGCTGATCATCGAGAGAATCCGCGGCTCGAACCTCAGAAGCGTCAGGGTCTTCCAACCGTGTGGGATCTCGTCCCAGCTGGCCCTGAACTGCTGGGTGACGGCGATGACGGTGATTGTCACCCAGGCGACGTCGCTCTGGTCGGCCCGCTGGAAGCAGCAATCGAAGCGTCTGCCGACTGGTACTTCTGCGTAGTTGAATGAGAGGAAGAGTGCTTCTTCGTTCGCGGCTCGGTGCCGGAAGACCTGGCCGATGGCCGCGAGGGCGTCCTTGTCGGCGCGGCTCTCGACCAGAAGCGTCCGACCAGCGAGCGGCGTGTCGTCTTCAGTCCTCACGCCGCCATTCTCGCCTCCTGCCACCGCCGGCGTCCGTCCGGCTCGGGGCTCTGTGGGGATTCCTCTGGGGCATCACCGTGAATGGTCTCCGGGGGGGGCGTACTTCGTCCAGGTACCTCCGGCTGCTGGCATATACCGTCGTGGCCTGCGCCTTGTAACGTCGGGATCGGTCAAGGTGCAGGCACCAGCCCGAGCCAGCCCGAGGGTTTCCGGTCAGACCGGGCCCTGCCGCCAACTTCCTGCAACCGAGCGCCTCTCGGCGACGGGTGAAAACTGACCGCCGAACGGCGGATCAACGGTGACCCACCTCGCGATCGTCTGATCATCCTGATCTTCATCAAGGGTCAGGAGGAGAGGGTGATTCACGTGGAGGACTGGGCCGAGATCCGTCGGCTGCACCGGGCCGAGGAGATGCCGATCCGGGCGATCGCCCGTCACCTGGGCATCTCGAAGAACACGGTGAAGCGGGCCCTGGCCACCGACCAGCCCCCGGTCTACCAGCGTCCGCTGAAGGGCTCGGCGGTCGACGCGTTCGAGCCCGCCATCCGCGAGCTGCTGAAGCAGACGCCGACGATGCCCGCGACGGTGATCGCCGAGCGGATCGGCTGGCCCCGCGGGCTGACGATCCTGAAGGAGCGGGTGCGCGAGTTGCGGCCCGCCTACCTGCCCGTCGACCCGGTCTCGCGGACCGTCTACCAGCCGGGCGAGCTCGCGCAGTGTGATCTGTGGTTCCCGGCCGTGGACATCCCGCTGGGCTACGGCCAGTCCGGACGGCCGCCGGTCCTGGTCATCGTCTCGGGCTACTCGCGCGTGATCACCGCCCGGATGCTGCCGTCCCGGCAGACCGGGGACCTGATCGACGGCCACTGGCGCCTGCTCGCCGACGGCTGGGGAGCCGTCCCGAAGACCCTGGTCTGGGACAACGAGGCCGGGGTCGGCAAAGGCAGGCTGACCAGCGAGTTCGCGGCCTTCGCCGGACTGCTGGCCACCCGAGTCCACCTCTGCCGCCCTCGTGACCCGGAGGCGAAGGGCCTGGTCGAACGCGCCAACGGCTACCTGGAGACCAGCTTCCTGCCGGGCCGGGTCTTCACCGGACCCACCGACTTCAACACCCAGCTCAGGGCCTGGTTGCAGATCGCCAACCGGCGGATCCACCGCTCGATCGACGCGAGGCCGGCGGATCGTTGGGAGGCGGACCGGGCCGCGATGCTGCAGGTCCCGCCGGTGTCGCCCCCGCACTGGTGGCGCTTCCACATCCGCATCGGCCGTGATCACTACGTCCGCGTGGACACCAACGACTACTCCGTCCACCCACGCGCGATCGGCAAGACCGTGATGGTCCGCGCGGACAACGAGGAGGTCAGCGTCATCGCGGGCAACGACGTCGTCGCCCGGCACACCCGCTGCTGGGCCCGCCACCAGACCCTGACCGACCCCGAGCACGCCGCCGCGGCCCAGGCCCTGCGCGGCGAAGCGATCCACCAACGGGCCGCCCGCGCGGCCACGGCCCGAGCCGCCCTGCTGGCCCCCGACAGCCTCGGCATCGAGGTCGAGCAACGCGAACTCGGCGTCTATGACCGCATGTTCACCCTCATCGAGGGCGGCGCCGGAAGGGAGGACACCCGATGACCGCGACCACGGCCGCCCCGGCCAAGACGGACGGCAAGACGACCCGCACCGGCCGACAGGCCGCCGCCGACCTGGCGTTTTGCGCCCGCGCACTGAATGCGCCGGCCCTGCTGGACGCCGCCGAGCGGCTTGCCGAACGCGCCCAGGCCGAGTCCTGGACCCACCTCGAATACCTGGTCGCCTGCCTGCAGCGCGAGGTCTCCGCCCGCGACAGCCACGGCGGCGAGGGCCGCATCCGCGCGGCCCGGTTCCCCGCGATCAAGACGATCGAGGAACTCGACCTCACCCATCTGCGCGGCCTGACGCGCCAACAACTCGCCCACCTGGGAACATTGGACTTCATAGCCGCCCGCGAGAACGCGATCTTCCTCGGGCCGCCGGGCACCGGCAAGACACACCTGGCCACCGGGCTCGCAGTGAGGGCCTGCCAGGCCGGCCACCGCGTCGCGTTCGCTACCGCCGCCCAGTGGGTCGACCGCCTCGCTGCCGCCCACCACGCCGGCCGGCTCCAGGACGAACTGGTCAAGCTCGGTCGCTACCCGCTGATCGTGGTCGACGAAGTGGGCTACATCCCGTTCGAAGCCGAGGCCGCGAACCTGTTCTTCCAACTGATCTCGAACCGCTACGAGAGGGCCAGCGTGATCGTCACCAGCAACAAGCCCTTCGGACGCTGGGGAGAGGTCTTCGGCGACGAGACCGTCGCCGCCGCCATGATCGACCGACTCGTCCACCACGCCGAGGTCCACTCCCTCAAGGGCGAGTCCTACCGCATGCGCGGCCGCGACCTCGGCCGCGTCCCCACCACCGACAACGACTGAACACGAGCACTGACGACGCGAAAAGGGTCAGATCTCGACCGACCAAAGTGGGTCACGGTTCGGCCGCCGCCGACAGCGCTCGGGCATCGTGGCGGGGTGAACCAGTTGCCGCGCCTGAGCCTCAGCGAGCCAGGTTGCCCATCGAGTGATGAACTCCTCTAGATCCCCGGCTTCTACTTCCGTGAAGGGCCAGGCCACCTGGTGAATGGCGGTCGAGCGCCCCAGCGCGGCTCGTGAGGTCGCGTCGGGGGCCATCGCGAATGGGTCGTACGGCTCGATGTCACCCAGCCTCTTGAGCGGGTGCGTCATGAAGGCCGTTTCGTACCACCGATACTGACCAGCCTGCTTCGCATCGCAGAACCACAGTGAGTGCTTGCGCCCGATGTAGCCACGGACCGGTGGAGTGGCCTTCACGGTGAGGGTAGCGTGTGCGATCACGTCGAACGGCGGCTCGGTCCCGTTACGCCACACGTCGCCGCTCACCGGTTCCACCGCAGAAAGGTGCAGTTCCCCGTCGCCCAGCTGGAAGGTCCATCCCACGCGGTCCGGCGTGAGCTTTCCTTCGCTGGCCTCCTCGGTAAGCGAGGTGCGGAACTCCCTGGAGATCGGGGCGAACGACTCCTGCGCGGACTGCAATAGCCCTGTCCGCCGGTCCTGTTCGGCCTGCTTGGTGGAGGCCTGAGCCTCCGCCGCCGCCCGCTGAGCTGCAACGTTCTGATTGGCCTGAGCCAGCCCGGTGAGGCTGGCGAAGCAGACCGGTTGAGCGATCCTGCCGAGCTTGCCCAGCAGCTCTGCGGGCGTCGGCCGGGACTGCGGGCTCTTGTACAGGCAAGCGGCGACCAGGGTCGCGAATGACGCCGGTGCGTTCGGCAGGGCCGTAGCCGGCTGACCGAGATGCTGGTCCCGGAAGTCGGAGTTGTCAGGTCCCAGGAACGGCCGAGCTCCGGAGAACATCTCGAACGCCATGATGCCGACGGCGTACACATCCGCGGCGATCGTCGCCCGCTCCAGGCGCCACCGCTCCGGCGCGAAATATGCGGCCGTCCCGATGTCCCTGGCGGTGTGGCTCTCGGTGGCGGCGTCGGCGAACCGGGCGGTGCCGAAGTCCGCCAGATGCCACGTGCCGTTCAACATCAACACGTTCGCCGGCTTCAGGTCACGGTGCACGACGTCGCCTTCGAGGTCGGCCAGGGCCGTCACGACGTCCGCCAGGATCGTCACGCACTCCTCCAGCGGCAGGGCCCCGCCGGCCTGCTCAAGGTGCTGGCGCAGCGATTTGTCGGCGCGCGGCATGACGATCGCGTAGTCGTTCCCGTACATGCCGCTGTCGATGATGGGAATGACGTTCCGCTTGCCCACCCCATCGAACAGCAGTTCGCGACTGGCGCCGGGGCGGTTCGCGATCAGCTTGATCGCAACCGGGTCGCCATCGGGGGACCCGGCGAGGAATACCTTGCCGTAGGTGCCGCTGTCCAGGAACGGGCCGAGCACCCATTCCTGCCTGTCGAGCTTCAGCCTGGTCACGAACCAACCCCTTGTCTTGCTCCACCATCGGCTACGTCGTGCCAGCTCCACGCAGGTCGGAAGATGCGGTCATCGCGCGACCGAGTGCTCCGAGATTGCAGCCGACATCCTGGCCAGTGACCGTAGCACATGGGGTGCTACGATATTGGTGTGATGGAAATGGGCTTCGGCGCGATGGTGCGGCAGGCGCGGCTCGCGCATAGCTGGAAACAAGCGGACCTCGCCAAGCGGGTCGGCATGAGCCAGCGCGCGGTGAGCAACTGGGAGCGGGGCGCGGCCGAGCCGGAAGACGCGGTCAAGGACCAGGTGCTCGCCGCGTTGGGGCTGCGCGACCCGGCTGCGGCGGGGGCGGTGCGCGCTGAACCTGTCTATCCGGGGCGTGCTCTGGTCGACGAGCTGCCGTTGGAGCAGCTGAGCCCAGAGGATTTCGAGGAGTTCATCGCCGATCTGATGGCGGCCTCCCATCCGGGGGCGTTCGTCAACCGCATCGGGAAGACCGGCCACACGCAAGACGGCTACGACGTGCACGTCAAGTCCTCGGGCGCGCTGGTGGTCGGGGTGCAGTGCAAGCGTGAGGCGCAGTTCGGGCCGAGGAAGGTCGCCGACGCCGTCGATGAGGTCCGCAAGGCCGCCACGAAGGACGGGGCCGAGCCAGTCGGCGCCTCGGTCATCGCCTTGTCCCGGATCGCCAGCCCGGACGCCCGCAAGGAGATGCGCAAGCATCCGGGGTGGGAGCTGTGGGACCGCAACGACCTGTCGCGCAAAGTGCGCGAGCTCAGCCTGGACCGCGCGGTCCCGATCGTCAGGCGGTTCTTCCCCCTGATGCTGACCGACTTCCTCGGCGTCGTACGCCCCGGCCCCTGGCTGGACAACCGGCAGTACATCGACCGTTGGTACGCCGACAAGATCTACACGCACCGCTGGCGCCTGGTAGGTTCCTCCGACGCCGTCGACATCCTCGCCGGGTTCGCTGCCCGCAGCCAGGGCGGCATCAGGCTGTTGACCGGCCTCGGAGGGTCGGGGAAGACGAAGGTGTTGACGGAGGTGTGTCGTCGCGCTGCCGCGGGCGGGGTCGCTGTCCGGATTCTGGAACCTGACACCGAGGTGGGCCCCGAGTCCTTCGAGCAGTTGCCCAGCGGCGCGCTGCTGGTAATCGTCGACGACGCCCACGACGAGAGCGTCCCGCTAGGCAGGGTCGTCGCCGGCGTTCAGGGGGCGAACCCGCAGGCGAACATCCTGGTGTCGCTGCGACCGTACGGGTCCGCACACGTCCGCACCGAACTGCGTCGCGTCGGCTTTCACAGCGCCGACATGCCGGAGATGAAGGTTCCAGAGCTGGACTTGGAGGCCGCGACGGAGCTGGCGTGTGAAGTGCTGGACGAGTCGTTGCGTCACTTCGGCCCGCAGTTGGCCGCCGCCGCTTCGGACTGCCCACTGCTTATCACGACCGGGGCCGCGTTGGTCAACCGCGGGGAGCTGAACCCGGAAGGATTCCAGGACGATCAGCGGCTGCACGCCGAGCTCATCGACCGCCTCGCCGAAGCGTTGACCGCGCAGTCCGAAGCCGACAATCCGGCACGCCGGGACGTGCTCACCGCGCTGGCCGCCTACCAGCCGGTTGATCTGTCCGATGCGCAGACCCGCACCTCCCTGGAGCAGCTGACCGGCTTGGACTTCGCTCAGACCGGGCCACTTGTGTCGGGCCTGGAGGACGCCGGGCTGGTGCTGCGCCGCGGTGCCACCGTGCGTGTCGTGCCCGATCTGTTGGGCGACGCGCTGCTGAGCCGGGCGGCCCGCCACCGTGGCGCGGAGGTGCCGACCGGGTATTTGGACAAGGCGCTGAGTGCGGCGCAGGGCACTGCGGTCCGGAACCTGATCGTCAACGCCGGGCGGGTCGACTGGCAGGCCGCAGACAGCGGCCCGGACGGCTCCGGCCTGATCGAGCCGCTGTGGCGGCTGGTGGAGGCCGCATTCCGCGACAGCGACGCCGCCGACCGCGCCGCCACCCTGGAACTGGTTGCCAAGATCGCGTTTTACCAGCCGCGCCGGTCCCTGCAACTGGTGCAGTGGGCGATGGCGCACCCGGCAAAGCCGGCAAGCAAGGGCATCGGGTTCGGATTCACCCACGCCTTCACCGACGACGACGTCCGTCAAGCGTTGGCACAGGTTCTGCGCCCGATTGCCTGGTACCCCGAGCTGTTCCCGAAAGCCGCCGAGCTGCTGTGGACGCTGGCGGCCGGTGACGGGCGCGAGCCCCACCGGTTCCCCGACCACCCCCGGCGGGTGCTCCAGGAGTTGGCGTCCTTCACTCGTCAGGGGCCGACCTGGTACCAGCGGACGCTGGTGGGACTGGTTGACCGCTGGCTGAACCGGTATCAGGGCACCGGGATCAGCAGCCCGCTGATAGTGCTGGGACCGCTGCTGGCCACAAGTGGCCACGATGAGCAGTGGACACCCGGTGCCCTGGTGTTCAAGCCCTACGCCCTGGTCCCCGCGCCGCAAGTCCTCGAGCTGCGCTCCGCCGTCCTCGGCCTCGCCTTCGCACAGCTGGGCAGCGACCGCCCGGACTGGGCCGCCGAAGCAGCCGGCCTCATCGGGGCCGCGTTCACGCTCGCCCCCGCCGGCTTCGGCCTGACGATCAGCGAAGAGCTGCAGCAGGACTGGTCACTGCACTTCGCCGAAGTGCTGCAGCGCCTGCACGAATTCCTCACCGATCATCCGTTGGGCCCCACGATGCTCGTCGCCGTCCGCGGCCACCTCCAGTGGACCGGTGAATACGGGCCCGAACAACTGCGCCGCCGCGCCCAGGCCATCGCCAAGGACATGCCGACGACCGCGGAACACCGGCTGGCCCGCGCCCTGCACGGCGGGCCCGTCGACCCGGTCGACAGTCCCGACCTGGTCGTCCGGGAGCAGCTGCAGCAGAGCCTGCTCACTGACGCCGTGTCCGGCATCGCCGACTGGCCGGACGAGCAGGTCGCCCACCAGATCAGTGCACTGCTGCGTGACGAGCGCGCGGTATTCGGCCCCGATACAGGCCGGGCTCGCCCCTTCATCTGGGAGCTGATCACCAAGCGGCCCTCGCTGGGCCCTGTCTTCTGCACACACGCCGCGGCCGAACCCGAAAGCCCGCTGCGTCCCCTGGTGTCGATTACGCTGTGTGCCATGGGCCAGGCCGGACAGCCCGAAACGATCAAGCTGGGCCGGCAGCTTGCCGACAACGACATCGAACTGGCCCGGCAGGTGGCGCACGCCGTTGGGCTGCAGCGCGGGCGCAACACCCTGCTTCCCGGCGAAGCCGACCTACTCAAAGCCCTCGCGAGCGACAGCGACCCCGTCGTCGCAGACGCAGCAGCCGGCGCCGCGCGCTACCTGGCCACCGCCGGACACCAGGAGCTCGCCGTCGAGCTGCTGTTCGCAGCCCTTCCGCACACCGGGCTGCATCAGATCGCGCTGGCATTCGGACCGCAGCCGTACGGCACACCGTCCTGGGCGTCGCTGCCCGAGCAGCGAAAGACAGCAGTCCTGCGGGCACTCGCCACCTGTTCCTCGATCGAGGACTATGAGACCGGCCAACTCCTGGCGCAGATCACGCTCACAGACCCGGGTCGCGTCGTCGAGGTACTCCAGTGCCGCGTGGAGCTCGCCGAGCAGGACCGGCCGCCGGAGTTCACGCCACTGCCTCCCGTCTGGCACACGATCCTGCCATTCCGCGAGAGTCCGCAGCTTCCCGAACTGCTGCGACAGGTCCGAGAGTGGCTGGCCGCCGCTCCCGGATCAGCGTGGCGCGCCTACCTGGGCAGCGAATTGTTCGCGCTGGTCGCAGGGCCGTTCGACGCACAGGCGCTGGAGGTCATCTACGACTATGTCGACCACCCAGACCCGGCGAAGATGCAGGTAGTGGCGGTCATGCTGCGAGGCGCGCCGCGGGAGCTGGCCTGGAACACCGAAGCCGTCCGCCGCATCCTGCGCGCGGCCGACCGATGCGGCCCAGAGAGCCTGACCTTGGTGCAGTCCGCGCTCATCGACGTCGGCGTTCACAGCCAGCGCCGCACCATGGCCGGAGGGCCGTTCGCCGCCGAGGCCGAGCTGCACTCCCGGGCGCAGACGCTGGCAGCCGCGTGCCTGCCCGGAAGCGTCGAGGAACAGTTCTACCAAGACCTGGCCGCCTCGGCCGCCCGCTCGGTGGACGCCTGGGCGGCGCTGCGCGAGGCCACGACCCCACCTGATGACCGTCGAAACTGGGGCTGAATACCGCGGCGGCGCTGCCCGCCGCCCGCCCGCCTCACCGCGCTGCAGGCTCTGCGGAAGGCGTTGCGCCTGCGCCCGGGCCAGCGGCTCCTGGCGATCGGCGGCAACGGCGGAGTCGGGAGCACTACGGTCCAGCTCGCCAAGGCGATGGGGGCCCACGTGACAGCGGTGGCCAGTGCCCCAGCGCGAAGTTCTGCTGGAAGGTCGGCGGTGGCGTAGGCGGCACTCCCGGTTCTACCGACTCGACGGCTGACTCCTCGCAGCTCGCTGGCCGCCCCTCGCTAACACGGCGGTGCCACGCACGGATAGCATGAACAGCCTCTTCTACCTGCTGGAGTCTGCCGCCATGCCATTGCCGCGTCTCGGGGTCGTCATCGTGACGATGGGAAATCGTCCGAAGGAGCTGGAGGCGTTGCTGGCCTCTGTCGAGATGCAGGATGTCCCGGCGACGCGCGTGGTGCTGATCGGGAACGCCACCCCCCTGACCGACGTGACGGCGGACGTGACGAAGATCCCACTGGAAGAGAACCTGGGCTGCCCGGGCGGACGCAACGTCGGCCTTGAGGCTCTGGCAGCTGCGGGGGATGTGGACGTGGCGATCGAGTTGGACGACGACGGACTCCTGATTGCGGATGATGTGTTCCGCACGATCCAGGAGCTCTATTCGGCGGACCCCGAGCTCGGCATCGTCGGCTTCAGGATCGCCGACGAGAACGGCCAGACCGCGCGCCGCTGGGTGCCGCGGCTGCGCCCGAAGGACCCGATGCTCCGCGGCTTGGTCACTGCCTTCCTCGGGGGAGCCCACGCGTTCTCCATGCCCATGCTCAAGGAGACGGGACTTTGGCCGTCTGCCTTCTTTTTTGGTCATGAAGAGTCGGATTTGGGGTGGCGCGCCCTTGACAATGGATGGAACATCGCGTATGAGCCGTCGCTAGTGTTGCAGCATCCGCTCACCGCCGCATCGCGACACGCGACCCACTTCCGGTTCACCGCCCGGAACCGCGTGTGGCTAGCGCGTCGGCGGCTCCCGATTCCACTGATCCCGGTCTACCTCGGGACGTGGATCCTCATCACCATGGCCCGAACGCGGTCGCTGGCCAATATCCGGGCCTGGTGGAGTGGTTTCTTCGAGGGATGGCGCACGTCGTGCGGTCCCCGGAAGCCGATGAAGTGGCGCACAGTCTGGCGAATGACGCGGCTGGGGCGCCCCCCGATCCTCTAGGCGTTGCGGCCTCACTCCTTGGTCGAGCGAAGGCTGCGGACTGTGCCGGGAGGCTGCTGTGCGATCAGCTGCGCCTGGTACTCGGCGATCCTCCGATCCTGAGATCGGTTGTTCTCGCGGGCGGCGGCAAGACGACTGGCAAGGGAGTGCTGCTCGGCGGTCGATGCCCGTAGCTGCTGCTTGAGGGTGGTGTTCTCGGTGGTGAGCCGTTGTACGGCATCAGCTGGCAGGTCCAGTTCCAGGTCTCGGATCCTGCCCATGAGTTCACCGATCTGACGGCGCTGATCCTGGAGCTCGGCAGCAGTCCGCCGAAGCGCGTCCTCGGCGTTCAGCGCCCTCTCCCGCCAGGATGCCTCCGCCGCATCTGCGGTCTCCTGCCTGCTGCGGGCCTGCTGGCCCTGGGATCCGGCAACAGCTTGGGCGATCAACTCCCGTGCTGTCGAGTTCTGGTAGAGAAAGCTGCGCGAGACACCGGCTCGGCGTTCTACCGCCCGGACGGTCACCGGGGCGCGCTCCTTGCGCATCACCTTCAAGGCGTCGCGCACTCGATGCAGCAGCCTCTCGGAGTGCTGTCGGCGCGCCTGGATGGCCGACTCCGCCTGTGCGGGCGTGCTGCCGCTCATGCGGCCTCATCCTCGTCGTCGGTGTTGCGGTCCTCGACCGGGAACCCCGTGTTCCACATGTGGCTGAAGTAGTCCTGCGGGCGCCGCAGGTCCATGGCGAGGGCTTGGTCGAGCAAGCCAAGGCCGGCCAGAGCCCTCTCAAGGCCGTCGATGGCGCGTGAGGTGGGCTCGAAGACCTTGTGCAGGTAGTCGGCTGTCACGTCGTCCGGGGCGCGCTCGGCGATGGAGTGCCACTGTTCGCGTTTGCGGCGCCAGTAGAGCAGGTCAGCGCCGGTCATGACGAGCTTGTCGCAGTTGTCGCAGTCCAGGTTCCGGGGGCACTTGCCGCCTTCGACGACCACTTGAGCAGTGCAGAGGCCGCCAAGAGTAGGGGTACAGCGTCTGCCGACATCGACGGCCAGAGCGAGCGCGTCCTGGTTGCTCAGCGGGTTCAGGGCGGTGTTGAACAGCGGTTCGCCGGGGTGCTCTGCCCCGGGGCCGCTGACCCAGACCCGCTGCAGGACGTCGTCCAGGTCAGTGCTGGCGATGTCGACGTAGTGCTCGGCCATCGCCTCGGAGACCTGGCCCAGGTACTTCTTGACGTGGGTGAGGGAGGCACCCGCCTTGAGAAGCTTAGTGGCGAGCGTGTGGCGGGCCTGATGGGGCACAGCTCTGCCCAGATCGAGGGTCTGCACCCACTCGCGGAAGGACACGCTGAAGAAGCCGTACGAGAGCGCCTTCGTCTCGTCGGGGTTCGCCCTGTTCGAGGGGAACAGGGCGATGGCCTCCTGCTCCAGCACGGTAGGCAGTCGTCCCTGCCGACGCTCGAAGCGTAGGAGCGTCGTGCGCCTCCTGGCATCGAGACGCTGGTAGAGGTACTCGGGGATGCGAATACCCTCGTCGAGGTTGCCGACTTTTGTCTGGTCGTGCCAGAGCATCGGGGCACCGTAGAGATGGGAGATGCAGTTGTAGCGGAGCCGAACAACCTCGTTGCCTCGGCGGCCGGTGTAGACCAGCGTCTCCCAGATGTCCCGCAGGCCCCGGTCGTTCCCGTCCCAGGTCCCTGCGAAGCGCTGAAGGTTGTCCTCGTTCGCCAAGGCCCGGACGAGGTCGTCGTCGAACGGTCGACGCTTACGGGGGGCGAGCCTTCCACCGCGCGGGAGGGCGGCGATGAAGGCCCGGTCCAGGCCGAGCTCATCACTTTCTCCGCGCTCGAGCAGTTCGTAGAGCACCTTGCGGATGTAGTTGAACGTCGTCCGGTTGCTCGCCGCGGTGACCACAGCCGGGGCGCCGTTGTAGCGCACGATCAAGGACGACAGCTTGGCAACGGCCCGATGGCGCTGATCGGCGGCGAACCGCTCGGCATGGGCAGCCGTCAGGAGGGTGGGGTCGTTCCCTGCTCGAGGCGCGTCTACAGCCAGGAACGTCCCGAGCTCCGAAATTGCTCGCCGTGCCGAGTTGACCGGGCCACTGCTGCGAGGGCAGTCGACGGACTGCAAGAGCCTGGCAAGGTGGTCCCAGAGCACGTCACGCAGCCAGGGCTGCTGCACGGCGGTCAGGTCGTAGACGGTGTCCCCTTGCGGGAAGCGACGCCCGAAGTGCTCGGTGTCGATGAAACCTGCGGCGCGGCTGTCCTCCTTGGTGTAATAGAGCGGCCGCAGGCGGCTCAGAATCTCTCGGGCGATCTGGTGGTGACGACTGCGGCCGTCCTCAAGGTCAAGCCCGGACAGGGAGTCGGCTTCTTGCGCCCGGCACGAGTTCGTCAGCGCACGTAGGTCGGTGAGCGTCCAGGCCGCAAGGCGCCTGTTGTCACGGGCATGAGCGTCCAGGCCCCAACGCAGTTCGGCGGCGGCCAGTGGACGCAAACCAGTGAGGACCACCTGCCCGATCCGGTAGGCCGGCGTTTCACGAGCGCACCATTCCTCGAAGGCGAGCAAGCCGGGCTCGCCGGTGGTTCCGAGCTCGCTGCCGGGACGCCCGGCCATACGATGACGATCCCGGTGTTGGGCGCACAGCCCGAGGTCACCGTCTGCCAGCAAGTCGCAGACGCTGACGCGGCAGGTCCCGAAGCCGTGCGGGTAGGGCTCTTGAGCGGCCATCCACACAGACAGATCGGCCGTGTCCGGATGTGTACGGGCCAGGTGACCCCACCGACCAGCGTGCATCAGGCAGAGTCTCGACGTCCGGGACGCGGCAGGCCGGTTGGGGCAGATCGCGCAGAGTTCCTGCGCCCCGCCCTCCTTCAACTCGAGGGGCTGGGCCAGCGTCAAGAAGGCCGCCATGGTCGCAGTCTCAGGGGCCTGTGCGAGATGCAGCTTCCACTTCTGCGCATGGCTGCAGCAGAGCTTTTCGGTGGAATTCCTGGTGCGCTCGCACTTGGGTACTGCGCATCCCCAGCCGTACTTCGGGTGATCGGCGGGGATGTCCAGCACATCCTCACCACGGAACAACGGGTCAAAGGAGGGGCCGTTGATCAGCGCCTCCAGAAGTTCCAGACGGTCACTGCCCAGCCGGCGATGAGGATCTGCTGCCGGTAGAGCACGGTGGACGGATCTCATTTGGTCTCACCCCACACGGTGTCCAGCGCGGAGACGAACTTTGAGTCTTGCAGGTCAGCGTGGCCGTAGACCTGCTCGACGGTCTGCGCGGACGCCCAGCCACCGGCCTCCTTCGCAACCACCGCATTGCCGCCGGCGGCGTCGAGGACGCCGCTGCCGAACTGGTGGCGCCACATATGCGGCTTGATCAGCCCCAGGTCCAACCGGTAGCCGGCCCGCCGCAGCAGCTTCCGAGCCGAATCCGTCGTCCACGGCATCCCCGTGTTCGGCCCGGCGAGGTTCACCAAGAGCATGCCGTGCTTGGCGTCTGACGGGTACTCAGTCGTCATGTAGTCGAAGTAGGTGTGCACCATCGCCGGACTCACCCGCCGGATCGTCCCGCCCCGGACGATCCCGTCTTCGACGGCCCAGTCCTGCTTCGTCTTCACTCGCGAGCAGTTCGGGTTCGTCTCGCGGTGACAGATGTGTACGTGAGCTGTAGAGCACTCGCCGCACCGTGTGTTCTCCCGCAGATGCAGGTCGACCAGGTGCAGACCGGTGAGTTCGCCGATGCGGAAGCCCCCGTCATCCAGCCAGGTCAGGAGCATCCGGTCCCGCGCCGTGCCGAAGTTCTCGAGCAGGACCTCTTTCGCGCCTTCCGGCGGCAGCTTCGGATGACGTCGCCGAACCGTTCGTTTCGGCCGCAGCTTGTTGACCGGCTTGTCGCGCAGCAGATGCCCCAGCACAGCCCGGTTGCGATCCGCCTTCGTCGGCAGCCGGGACCCGGCCAGCTCGCCCGCGAGCTGCTCGTTGACGCCCAGCTTTCCCTGGTGGACGTAGAAGCCCTTCAGCGCCGCCGAGGCGGTCTCCAGCGTGCGCTGCTGATAGGGCTTCTTGCCCGCCCGCCACGGCTGGCCGAACGGCCCCCTGAACTCGGCGCCGACCGCCCCCATGTACCGCTCAAGGTCGTAGAGCTTCACCGTCGCGGACGACAAGCCCTCGAACGGGAGCCATCGCAGATGATCCACCAGCAGGTAGGCGTAGGTTCTCGCGGTACCGACGTCGCACATCCGCAGGAAGCTGTCCGCCGTGCGGTGCACGGAACTGTCAGCTTCCAGGATTGTGTACTCGACCCGGCCGTCCTGCCGCGGGATCTCCTGAACCCGGAGATCCCCGATGACTGTCCGTCGGCTCACGCGCTATCACCCGCCCCACCCTCGCAACCTAGGTGTACATCACACACACGATGCACTCGTCCGGTTAACGAGGGTGGGACAGGCTGGGTAACGCCCTAGACACACATCAAGCACACAGCACAGGCAGGCAGGAAAACTCGTGGGCGTAGAAGAACTCACCCGGTAGCTGGCCCGCCGTCGCGAAGACAGCAGACCGGACGGCGCTCGCGCCGCCGAGGAACGTGGTGACCCGCGATGGGCGCATCGGGTCGGAGGCGCGCAGGCGAGGCACGTGGCGGCGCTGCGTGAGGCCCTCCTCGTCGGCGATGCGGAAGGAGACGATGCCGAGCTTCGGGTCGGCCGCGAAGGCCTCGCGCAGCTTCTCGGCGGAGTCGTCCAGCGTCAGCAGGCCGTCGTCGTCGAGGAAGAGGACGACGTCGACGTCGCGTCCGTCCGAGCCGAAGGCCTCGATACCGACGTTGCGTCCGCCCGGGATGCCGAGGTTCTCGGGGACCTCGACGCCACGCACGCCCTCGGGGAGTTCGGGCAGCGGCGCGCCGTTGGCCACGACCACGACCTCGACGGCCGGGCCGCGCTGCGCGGCCACGGAGTCGAGCAGCGCGCGCAGTTCGACCGGACGGTTGCCCATGGTGATGACGACCGCGCCGAGCTTCAGGTGGTCGGCCTTCGCCGCATCCGTGCTCTTCGCCGCATCCGTGGCCTTCGCCTCGTCCGCGTTCTTCGCCTCGTCCGCCACGGCGCTCACCGGAGCCGGCTCGAGAGGACGATGCTGAGCAGGTGCAGCAGGGTCTGCAGCAGCGCGATGCCCGCGAGGACGGCGACCGCGAGGCGGCTGAAGAAGAGCCCGCCGTGGACCGCGTCCGCGATGCCCGCCGCCAGGATGACGAGCGACGCCTCGACGCCGCCGATCAGACGGTGGAACTTGAGCGCAGAGGCCAGCTTCCGGGCCTTGGCGACGCCCGCCGCGCGCGGGACCGAGGCCGAGTCCTCGACCGCCGTCAGGCCGCGGCGGATCCGGGCGACGTCGACGAGGTCGGTCTCCGCCTTGATCAGGATCGCGCCGAGCGCGGACAGCGTGCCGAGGAAGGCCCAGAGCCAGGCCCGCGAACCGTCGTGCTGGAACAGGTCGGCGGCGCGGAGACCGAAGCCGGTCAGCAGCGCGGCCTCGGAAAGGTAGTGACCGATCCGGTCCAGGTAGACGCCGGTCGTGGAGGTCTGCTTGCGCCAGCGGGCAAGTTCGCCGTCGACGCAGTCGAGGCCGAGGTAGACCTGGATCAGCAGGGCGCCGAGGACCGCGCCCCAGATGCCGGGGAGCAGCAGGACCGCGCCGGCGAGCACGCCCGCGACCATCATCAGCCAGGTCAACTGGTTCGGCGTGACCGGGGCGTTGACCAGGTGGCGGGTCAGGCGCGAGGAGATCCGGCGCATGTAGATGCGCCCGGCCCAGTGCTCGCCGGAGCGGCGGTCGAGCAGGCCCTCCGGGTGCGCGACCGCGCGGAACTCGGCGAGCGACGGCTTGGGGCCCTTGGCCCTGGGCCGGCTCGCCGCGGACTGGTTCTCCACGGACTGGTTCTCCGCGGGCTGGTTCTCCGTGGGCTGGTTCACTGCGGACTCCGAACGAGCGGACTCAGCAGACTCAGACTCAGGAGAGGCGGAGTCAGGAGCAGACGTCTTTGACATAGGAGGTGTACGCGTCCCGGATGGCGGAGGTGTCGAGATCGAGGTGTTCCAGGATGGTGTAGCGGCCTGGACGAGTTTCCGGAGCATAGTGCACGGCTGCGACGAACTCCTGGTCGGTGAAGCCGATCTGGTCGGCCGTCACCGGGAGGCCGTGGCGGCGCAGCGACTGCACCATCTGGCCCGCCACCGGCAGGTCACCCCGCAGGTAGGTGGCGAAGGCGGCACCGAGGCCGCACTGTTCGCCGTGCTGGGCCTTGCGGTCCGGGTAGAGGATGTCGAGCGCGTGGTTGATCTCGTGGCAGGCGCCGCTGGCGGGGCGGCTGCTCCCGGCGACGTTCATGGAGATACCGGTGAGCACCAGCGCCTCGGCCAGCGCGATCAGGAAGTCGTTGTCGGCGATCGTGCCGGGGTGGCGCAGGATGGTCTCGCCCGCGGTGCGGGCCATGGCCGCGGCCAGGCCGTCGACGCTCTCGCGGGTCTCGCGCTGGGACAGCTCCCAGTCGGCGATACAGGAGATGTTGGAGATCGCGTCGCCGACTCCCGCCGCGACGAACCGCGCGGGGGCGCGGCGGATCACGTCGAGGTCGACGATCATCCCAATCGGGCTGGGCACGCCGTAGGAGCCGCGTCCGGCGTCGTTGTCGAGCGTCGAGACCGGCGAGCAGAGGCCGTCGTGGGCCAGGTTGGTGGCGACCGCGACGATCGGCAGGCCGACGCGGGCCGCCGCGTACTTGGCCACGTCGATGATCTTGCCGCCGCCGAGCCCGACCAGCGCGTCGTAGTGGCCGCCCTTGACCTGGTCGGCCAGCTTCACCGCCGCGTCGAGCGTGCCGTCCGCGACCGTGAACCAGGCCGCGCCCGGGAGCTGCGGCACGAGGCGCTCGCGCATCGCCGCGCCGGAACCGGCGCTGACCGCGACCGCGATCCGGCCGGACGCGGCGATGCGCTGGTCCGCCAGGACCGCGCCGAGGTCGTCGAGCGCTCCGGCGCGGATGTCGACGACCAACGGCGAGGGGACCAGTCGGGTCAGTACCGGCACGCGATCTCCCGGCCCTTGGCGAGGTCCTCGTGGTTGTCGACCTCGACCCAGGAGACCTCGCCGATCGGCTGGGTGTCGATGCGCAGGCCGCGGTCGATCATCTCCTGGTAGCCGTCCTCGTAGTACAGCTGCGGGTCGCGCTCCCAGGTGGCCTGCAGGGCCGAGGCCAGGTCGTCGGCGGCGGAGGGGTTGATCAGCGTGACGCCGATGTACTCGCCGGTCGCGTCGGCCGGGTCCATCAGCTTGGTGATCCGGCGGGCGCCCTTCTCGGGGTCGACCGTGACCTTCATCTCCTCGTCGGCCAGCTTCTTGACCGTGTCGAGGGCCAGCAGCACGCCGGGGGCGTGGCCCGCGGCCGTCATCCGGGCGTTGGCCTCGAGCAGGGTCTGCTCGACCGCGTGCGGGTGGATGGTGTCGCTGTTGGCGAGGATCACGCCCTCCCGGAACAGCTCGCGGGCGCACCAGACGGTGTACGCGTTGTTCCAGGCCTCGGCCTTGGGGTTCTCCACCAGGTGCAGGCGGACGCCGTGGCGCTGCTCCAGCGCGGTCTTGCGCTCGCGGATCGCGTCGGCGCAGTAGCCCACGATGATCGCCACGTCGCGCATGTCGACCTCGGCGAAGTTGCGCAGGGTGATGTCGAGGATGGTCCGCTCGCCGTCGACCGGCACGAGCGCCTTGGGGAGCGTGTCGGTGTAGGGACGGAGGCGGCTGCCTGCGCCTGCGGCCGGAACAAGGCCGATCATGTGGAGTCTCCAGTGCTTCGGTTTCGCTTCTCGCGGACGGTCGCCCCCCACCCCGCCGCGCAGATCATCATTGCGGACCGTAGCGCCGTGGGACAAGCCAAGGCCCGTCTGCTGGCCTTTTGCGGCAGACTGTACCCCTGCCGGGCAGCTACCGGGCCAGGCGTGGACGCGACCTCTGTGAAAGGTGATCCATGACCGCCACCACCGTGACGACGACGGACGAGATCCTGCTCGAACTGGTCGACGAGCAGGGCCGGACGATCGGCACGGCCGAGAAGCTCTCCGCGCACCAGGCCCCCGGCCGGTTGCACCGGGCCTTCTCCGTGTTCCTCTTCGACGAGCAGGGCCGGATGCTGCTCCAGCAGCGTGCGCTGGGCAAGTATCACTCCCCCGGTGTGTGGTCGAACACGTGCTGCGGCCACCCCTACCCGGACGAGCCGCCGTTCGTCGCCGCCGCCCGCCGTACCGCCGAGGAGCTCGGCGCGGCTCCGGTGCGGCTGCAGCAGGCCGGGACGGTGACCTACGACCTGCCCGACGAGGCCTCCGGGCTGGTGGAGCGCGAGTACAACCACCTGTTCGTGGGCGTGGCGGACTCCACCTTCACCCCGAATCCGGACGAGGTCGCCGCGACGTCCTTCGTCACGCCGGAGGAGCTGGCCGAGCTCCAGGGCCAGAAGACGTTCTCGGTCTGGTTCCCCACGGTCCTGGATGCGGCCCGGCCGACGATCCGCACCGTCTTCCCGAACGCGGGCTGGTAGTCCGTCCCGGAAAGCCACGAAGGGAGCCCCGGTCGCCCGCGCGGCCGGGGCCTCGTTGTCAGGAGGCTCCGGTGTCGCCGGCGGCTCCGGTGTCAGCGGGCTCCGGTGTCAGCGGGCTCCGGTGTCGCGCGGCTCCAGCGTCACGGGATGACGGCCAGCACCAGGTACGCGCCCAGGATCGACAGGTGCACGCCGCCCTGGAGCGGTGTGGAGCGGCCCGGAACGATCGTGAGAGTGCCGACGACCATGGTCAGCGCCAGCAGGACCATGTGCGTGGAGTCCAGGCCGAGGACGAGCGGGCCGCTCAGCCAGATCGAGGCTACCGCGACGGCGGGGACGGTCAGGCCGATGCTGGCCATGGCGGAGCCCAGGGCCAGATTGAGACTCGTCTGCACCCGGTCCCTGCGGGCGGCGCGGACGGCGGCGATGGTCTCCGGCAGCAGCACCAGCAGCGCGATCACCACGCCCACCACGGAGGACGGCAGCCCGGCGGCGGCGACGCCGTGCTCGATCGTCGGGGACTCGACCTTGGCGAGGCCAACCACCGAGACCAGCGCGACCGCGAGCAGCCCGAGGCTGGTCAGCACCTCGCGTCGGGTCGGCACGTGGGCGTGCTCGTCGCCGTCGATCACCTCGCCGGCCCGGGCGAGCGGGAGGAAGTAGTCGCGGTGCCGGACCGTCTGGGTGAGCACGAAGAGGCCGTAGAGCACGACGGAGGCGGTGGCCGCGAAGGCCAGCTGACCGGGCGCGAAGCGCGGCCCCGGGGTGCTGGTGGTGAAGCGCGGCAGCACCAGGCTGAGCGTGGCCAGGGTGGCGACGGTGGCCAGCATCGCGCCGGTCCCCTCGCTGTTGTAGACGGCCACGCGGTGCCGCAGTGAGGCGCTGAGCAGGCAGATTCCCATGATCCCGTTGCAGGTGATCATGACGGCGGCGAAGACGGTGTCCCGGGCGAGCGTCGCGTTCTTCTCGCTGCCGTCGGCCATCAGCGTCACGATCAGCGCGACCTCGATGGCGGTGACGGCCACGGCCAGGACGAGCGAGCCGAAGGGCTCGCCGACCTTGTGGGCGATCACCTCGGCGTGGTGCACGGCGGCGAGGACGCCGCCCGCGAGGAAGACGGCGACCAGCGCGACCAGCGCCCAGGGCAGTGCGCGGCCCCAGGTGGCCGCGAGGACGAGCAAGGCGAGCACCGGTACGTAGACGGTCCATTGCTGGGTATATCAGCGCAAACGATCACTCATGCCCATGAGACTGCCAGATTCATCACACTTCTCCCGCGTCGGCGCGACGACGGGCACTCAATGGACGACGGCCACTCAATAGACAGGGAAACTCAACAGGCAACCTTGCAAATTCACCTGTCGACCTTCTAGGGTGGTCGTATGGATACCACCGATCCCGCCGACCGCAACGATCCCGCCCGTCCCGCCGATCGCACCGAACCCGCTGCCCTTGCGGTCGAGCTGCACGGCGTGCTCGGGCTGATCGCGCGTCGGGCCCGGGCGGCGTCCGCCGAGAGCGAGCTCACCGCGTCGCAGCGCTCCGCAGCGGCGCGGCTGCTGCACGAAGGCCCGGCCACGACCGCTGATCTGGCGCGGGCCGAGTACGTGCGGCCCCAGTCGATGCGGTTGACGCTCGGCGCGCTGGAGGAGCGCGGCATGGTCCGCCGCACCCCGCATCCGACCGACGGACGGCAGGTGCTGGTCGAGCTGACCGACGCCGGGCGGGAGCAGATGCAGGCCGTGCTCCAGGCCAAACAGGACTGGCTCAGCCACGCCCTGGCCACCGACCTGGACGAGGCGCAGCGCGCGACGATCGCCGCCGCGCTGCCGCTTCTGCGCGCCCTCGCGGGCGAGGCGGCACAGGCGTGACGGCCACGTCGGACCTCTCGACACAGTCGAACTCCCAGGCGGACACACGCAAGGCGTTCAGCGGCACGATGATGACGCCGCTGCTGATCGGGGTCGCGCTCAACCCGATCAACTCGACGATGATCGCCACCGCGCTGGTCTCCATAGGTACGGCCTTCGGCGTCGGCGTGTCCAGCACCGCGTGGCTGGTCGCGATCCTCTACCTGGCCAGCGCCGTGGGACAGCCCACCATGGGCAAGCTGGCGGACCTCATCGGTCCGCGTCGGATCTTCCTGACCGGACTGCTGGTAGTGGTCGCCGCGGGCCTTGTCGGCGCGCTGGCACCGGCGTTCGGGTGGCTGATCGCCTCCCGGGTGCTGCTGGGCATCGGCACCTCGGCCGCCTACCCGTCGGCGATGGCGATGCTGCGCGCCGAGACCCGCCGCACCGGTGTCGAGGCGCCGCGCACGGTCCTCGGGCGACTCTCGCTCGCCTCGCTGTCCAGTGCGGCGGTCGGTCCGGTGCTCGGCGGCGCGCTGGCGGCGACGCTGGGGTGGCGGGCGGTCTTCGCGGTCAACATCCCGCTGGCACTCGTGGCGCTGCTGCTCGCGCTGCGCTGGGTCCCGGGCGACGCACGCGGGACGGCGCAGCAACAGGCCGACGGACAGCGGGCCGACGGACAACCGGCCCACGGACAGTCTGCCGACCGGGCGCGGACCCTGACGCTGATCGACCTGCCCGGCATCACGCTCTTCGCGGCCACCATCGCCACGCTCATGCTCTTCCTGATGAACCTGTCCCGGCCGCAGTGGCTGCTGCTGGGACTGGCGCTGGTGCTCGCCGCCGTCCTGGTCCGGAGGCAACTCCGGGCCCCGCACCCGTTCCTGGACCTGCGGCTGCTCGGCCGGAACCCAGGGCTGACCCGGACCTTCCTGCGCAGCGGGCTGACCTACCTGGTGCTCTACTGCATGCTCTACGGCTACTCGCAGTGGCTCCAGGACGGGCACGGCTTCAACGCCTTCCACGCCGGTCTGATCGCTCTGCCGATGTCCGCGACGGCCGCCGTCTTCTCCCTGCTCGGGGCGCGGACCAGGACGCTGCGCGCCCCGCTGGTCGCGCTGACGCTGCTGCTGACCGCCGGGTCCGCGCTGCTGCTGACGGTCGATCACCGGTCGTCGGTGCTGCTGCTGGTGCTGGTCAGCGCGCTCTTCGGGGTCGGGCAGGGGCTGGCGTCCAGTTGCAACCAGGCCGCCCTCTACGCCCAGGCGCCGACGGATGGCGTCGGGGCCGCGGCCGGACTGCAGCGGACCTCGATCTACCTCGGCGCGATCCTGTCGTCCTCCGTCATCGCGCTGCTCTACGGCACCCGCGCCACCGACGGCGGCCTGCACGGGGTCGCGGCGGTGATGGGCGTGCTCTGCGTCGCCCTGATCGCCCTCACCACCGCGGACCGCGCGCTGCGCCGACGGCGCTGAGCCGCACCCGACTACCTACCGACGCACACGAGTTCAACCCGTACGACACGTACAACGAGAAGAAAGCAGGCTGCACATGGCTGCCACCACGATCGACCCGACCACCGCCCTGGTCCTGATCGACCTGCAGAAGGGCATCGCCGCCTTCGCCAAGGACCACGGCATCGACGAGGTCCTGGCCAACTCCGAGCGCCTGGTCGCCGCGTTCCGCGAGCGCGGGCTGACCGTCGTGCAGGTCAACGTCACCGGCGGCGCTGCGGGACGCACCGAGCAGCAGCGCCCGCTGCACGACCTGCCCGCCGACTGGGCCGAGCTGATCATCCCGGCCGAGCCGGGCGACATCACCGTCACCAAGCAGACCTGGGGCGCCTTCCACGGCACCGAGCTGCACGCGGAGCTGGAGAAGCGCGGCGTGACCCAGATCGTTCTCGTCGGCGTCGCGACCAGCGTGGGCGTCGAGTCGACGGCCCGTGCCGCGTACGAGCACGGCTACCACGTCACGCTGGCCACGGACGCGATGACCGACATGGACCCGGTCTCGCACGAGCACAGCATCGCCCGGGTCTTCCCCAAGCTCGGCGAGACCGGGACCACGGAGGAGATCCTCGCCCTGCTGGGCTGACCACCTCTCTGGCCAGCCCCGGCTCTCTGATCAGCCCGGCTCGCTGCTCAGCCCCGGCCGAGGTACGGCATGCCCGTGGCCATGATGGTCATGAACGGCACGTTGACGTCCAGTGGCAGTGAGGCCAGGTGGACCACGGTCGAGGCGACATGGGCCGCGTCCATCACCGGCTCGACGGCGATCCGGCCGTCGGCCTGGAGGATGCCGTGGGTCATCCGCTCGGTCATCTCGGTGGCGGCGTTGCCGATGTCGAGCTGGCCCACGGCGATCCGGTGCGCGCGGCCCTCCAGGCCGAGGGACTTGGTCAGGCCGGTCATGGCGTGCTTGGTCGCCGTGTAGGCGACGCTGTTGGGGCGCGGGACGTGGGCGGAGATCGAACCGTTGTTGATGATCCGTCCGCCCTCCGGCCGCTGCTCGCGCATCAGCGCGAAGGCGGCCTGGGCGACGAGGAACGAACCGGTGAGGTTGACGTCCACGACCGCGCGCCACTGCGCCGCCGGGATCTCCTCGGCGGGCGCTGCCGCCCCGAACGCGCCCGCGTTGTTGAAGAGCAGGTCGAGGCGGCCGTAGCGGGAGCGGATCTGGTCGAAGACCCGGGCCACCTCGGCCTCGTCGGTGACGTCCGCGGGGGCCACGAAGGCCTCGGCGATCTCGGCGGCCGTCTCCTTGAGCGCGTCCTCGCGACGGCCGGTCAGCACGACCGTCCAGCCCGCCCTGCCGAGCGCCCGCGCGGTGACTCTGCCGATGCCCGATCCGGCGCCGGTGACCAGCGCGATCCGGCTCGGCCTCAGCTCTTCTTCCTCCACGGACATGCGGCTCCTCCCGTCGCTCTCACCGTACCGCTCGGTTCCCGGTACACCGGCCGTGACGCTGTCCGCGCGTCAGCGTGGCAGCGAGGCGGAGGTCACCCTACGCTGTTCGGACATCGAACGGTGATGCCATGTCAGTCGGCGGACACCGCCGCCCGCATGCCCCTTCGGGCCCTCCCCTCGGACCATCGGAGTCGTGCCGCCATGCCTCGTCCTTCCGCGTTCGTCCGCATTGTCATGAGAGCTGCCACCAGAGTCGCCACCGCAGCTGTCACCTCCGCAGCCGTCGCGTGCGGGTCACTGCTCGCCGCCGCACCGGCGCAGGCGTCCCCCGCCGCACCCCACTTCCCGGTCCCGGTGCGGCTCGGAGGCGCCGATCAAGTGATCACCGTCCAGGCGCATGGCAGCTACGCGACCGTCACCGCCTGGCAGTGGACACGCGGCGGCTGGCGCGTCGTCGTGCGCAGCACGGCGGCGCGGATCGGCGCACGCGGGGTGGTGAACGGGACGACGCGCGTGCAGGGCAGCTACCAGACGCCGACCGGCACGTTCTCGATCACCCAGGGCTTCGGGAACGGCCCCAACCCAGGCACCCGGATGCCCTACCACCACGTCACCGCGCACGACTGGTGGGTCGAGGACCGGGCCTCGCGCTACTACAACCGGATGCGCACCGACACCCTCGGGGGCTTCCGGCTGACCGAGGCCGGGGTGGACGGCAGCGAGCACCTGGCCGAGTACCCGGTGCAGTACCACAACGTGCTGGTCATCAACTTCAACACGGACCCGGCCGTGCGCGGGCGCGGCGCGGGCATCTTCCTGCACGACCTCAGCACGAGCGGCGGCCCGACGGCGGGCTGTGTGGCCGTGCCGTCGGGCGTGCTGACCACGATCATGCGCTGGATCGCACCGGCCGATCATCCGGTCATCGCGATCGGTTGATCGCGTGCGTTCCTACCGCCCGGGCGCGCGTTCCGGTCGGCGGTCGAGGACGCGGAAGGTGATGCCTGCGGCGACCAACCGGTCGATCAGCGCGGTGCCGCAGGCGGCTGCCGTGGTGAGCTGGCCGGACGTCTTCGGGAGGTCGTCGAAGGCGAGGCAGAGGGCGGTCTCGGCGAGCATCTTCGCCGTCTCGCCGTAGCCGGGGTCGCCGCCCGCGACCTCGGTCCACACCTCCCGTCCGCCGCTGCGGCCGACGAATCTGACGGTGAACCAGCTCCGTGCCCGCCGGGCCGCGTCCGGTCCGGCCCCGGACGGGCGGAGCGAGGTCAGGGCGCGCAGCAGCGGCGGGACCTGCGCGGCGAGCGCCATGCCGACCACACCGACCAACCCGCCCGCCGCGACCGGCAGCCGCTTGACCGCCGCGTAGTGGCCGTAGCGGAAGTCGGTCCCGTACTCGGGCCGCGCGGCGGCGGAGCGGAGCACGATCTGCGGGTCGATGGACGGCATGGGGATCACCCAGGCGTGCGCGTCCTTGGACCAGCGCGGGCCGACCGCCGCGCCGCGCACGGTGCGGCCGGTCGGCCGTCCCTCCGCCACCCGGCGGGCGCGGGCCGCCTGGAGTGTCTGCCGGCCGCGCGCGAAGGCCGTCAGCGCGGAGGCCAGCGTCCCGCCGGAGAAGGTGCCGGAGACCCGGACGAACCCCTCGACGGCGACCTGGTCACCCGCGCTGTCCGCCGCGTCGCCGCCTGCGTCCCTGAGCGCGCTGACGGTGAAGAGCGCGCCCAGGTCGTGCGGCACCGAGTCGAAGCCGCAGGCGTGCAGCAGTCGGGCGCCGGTGGCCACCGCGCGGTCGTGGTAGCGGGTGTACATCAGGTCGACGAACTCGGGCTCGCCGGTGAGGTCCACGTAGTCCGTGCCCGCCTCGGCGCAGGCGGCGACCAGCGGTTCGCCGTACTGCTGGTAGGGGCCGACGGTGGTGATCAGCACGCGGGTCGAGCGCGCGACGGCGGCGAGCGAGTCGGGGTCCGCGCTGTCGGCGACCAGGACCGGCAGGTCGGGCAGGTCCAACCGCTCGCGCAGGTGCTCCAGCTTCTCCCGGTTGCGGCCCGCCACCGCCCAGCGGCAGCCCTCGGGTGCGTGCCGGGCCAGGTACTCGGCGGTCAGGCCGCCGGTGAACCCGGTGGCACCGAACAGAATGACGTCATACGTGCGTTCCGCCTCCATGCCGCGCACTCTAGCGCTACTCCGCAGTAGCAAGCATCGGCTTGTCAGCAAGAAGCGACTTGTAGGCAAGAAGGCAGACCGATGTGCGCGTCGGGTCCTGCCCCTGGACCAGTCGGGCGTCGACGGTGAAGCCCGCCTTGCCGAGCTGCGCCGCGACGTCCTCGGCCCGGTGGCGGTGGAGGACCAGGTCCACGTCGTGGCCGTAGGGGCAGTCGAGCTGCTTGCGCCCGCCGGTCCCACCGTGGAAGCCGAGCAGCAGCTGTCCGCCCGGGACCAGGACCCGGTGGAACTCCGCGAAGGCGGCGGGGAGTTGATCCGGCGCCGTGTGCACGAGCGACCACCAGGAGACGAGTCCGCCGAGGCTCGCGTCCGCCAGGTCCAGCCGGGCCATCTCGCCGACCTCGAACCGCAGTTGCGGGTGGCGCTGTTCCGGATGGCGCTGTTCGGCGATCCGCACCATCTCCGGGGACAGGTCGACGCCGAGCATAGGGAGTCCGAGCGCGTGCAGATGCGCCGTCACATGACCGGGGCCGCACCCGACATCGGCTACGGGCAGCGCCAACTCGCCCTCACGGGCCACGCGTTCGGCGAAGGCGGCGAGCATCGCCCGGCCGACGACGTCCTGCTCGAAACGCTCGGGCACAACGGCGGCGTAGGTCTCGGCCACCGTGTCGTACGCGCCGCGCGTGCGCTCCACCCGGTCCGCTTCGCTCACGACATCGCTCACGCCGCAGGACCCTAACAGCGCGGGGGCGGATTCCGGGGCGCTAGGCTCTCGTCACGTACGTGTACGCGCGGAAGCCTGGCTGCGACCGGCGGGCCGAACTAAGCCTTCGGGCGGGCGCGGACGTGGGCGCGTTCGCCCTGCTTGCCGAAGAGGCTGAGGAACTCGACCGGCTCGGCGTCGGCCCGGCCGAACCAGTGCGGCAGGCGGGTGTCGAACTCGGCCGCCTCGCCGGGCGTCAGGACGAGATCGTGCTCGCCCAGGACCAGGCGCAGGCGCCCGTTGAGGACGAAGAGCCACTCGTAGCCCTCGTGCGTCTGCGGTTCCGGCTCGTCGCGGCGGCTGGCAGCGGGGATCACCATCTTGTACGCCTGGATGCCGCCGGCCCGACGGGTCAGCGGCAGCACGGTCATCCCGTGGTGGGTGATGGGGCGCAGATGGACGCGCGGATCGCCGGTCGGCGGCGCGTCGACGAGCTCGTCCAGGGTGACACCGTGCGCGCGGGCCAGCGGCAGCAGCAGCTCCAGCGTGGGCTTCCGACTGCCGGACTCGAGCCGGGAGAGCGTGCTGACGGAGATGCCTGTGCTCTCGGAGAGCTCGGCGAGCGTGGCCTGCCGCTGCTGCCGCAGGGCACGCAGCCGGCGTCCGACTCCGTCGAGTGCGCGGTCCAGATCCTCGTCCATGGATCCAGCCTGCCTCGCTCTTGCCGGATCGGCAACGTGGCTTGCCGTCCGGTCCGGGCCGGTCGCACCGTGGGCCGCAGGAGGTGGTCACCATGACCCGCAGTACCGATCTGGAGACGTACGACACCCTGGAGAACATCCGCGACGCCTACGACGTGGTGGTGGTCGGCGGTGGCGCGGCCGGGCTGAGCGGTGCACTGATGCTGGCCCGCTCGCGCCGCACGGTCCTGGTCGTCGACGCGGGCGAACCGCGCAACGCTCCGGCCGAGGGCGCGCACGCACTGCTCGGCCTCGACGGGATCCGTCCCACGGATCTGCTGGCACGGGGCCGCGCGGAGGTGCGCGGCTACGGCGGACACGTCGTCCCCTGCGCGGTGACGGCAGTGACGGCAGTGACGGCGGGCACGGCGGTGACGCAGAGCACCGAAGGCTTCCGCATCGCGCTGGCCGACGGCCGCAGCGTCGGGGCGCGGCGGGTGCTGGCGGCGACGGGGCTCGTCGACCAGCTGCCCGACATACCGGGCCTGCGCGGGCGGTGGGGCAAGGACGTGGTCCACTGCCCGTACTGCCACGGCTGGGAGGTCCGCGACCAGGCGATCGGCGTGCTGGCGACGGGGCCGTTCTCGGTCCACCAGGCGTTGCTGTTCCGGCAGTTGAGCGACGACGTGGTCTTCTTCGCCCACAGCCGCCCCGCGCCGACCGGAGAGGAGGCCGGGCAACTGGCCGCGCGCGGGATCCGGGTCGTGACGGGCGCGGTGGCAGCGGTCGAGACCGGGACCCTGGGGTCCGGCGCCGAGCGGGACCGGCTGACGGGCGTCCGGCTGGCCGACGGGACGGTCGTCCCGCGCGAGGCCCTGGCGGTGGCGACCCGGATGGTGGCCCGCGCCGACTTCCTGGCCCCGCTCGGCCTGCGGCCGGTGGTACACCCGTCGGGCGTCGCCGAGCACATCCCGGCCGACCCGACCGGTCAGACCTCGATCCCCGGTATCTGGGTCGCGGGCAACATCACCGACCCCACCGCCCAGGTCAGCCACTCCGTCGCGGCGGGCGCGACGGCCGGTGCGCGCATCAACGCCGACCTGGTCGCCGCCGAGGCCCGCGCGGCCGTCGCCGCACGGGCTTCGTCGGCAGCATCCTGACGTACCGTCAGAATGCACACCCAGGCTCACTCGGCGAAGAGCGTCTGCGCGACATGGAGGGTGTCGGCGTACTCGCGGACCGAGGTGATCAGGCCGTCCCGGACCGTGAAGACGCCGACGCAGCGGTTGTCGTAGCGGTGGCCGTGGGCGGTGGTGCCGGTCGAGGTCCATTCGGCGACGACCTGGTCACCGTCGGCGATGAGATTGGTGAGGACGACCTCGGGGGTTCCGTCGGGGGCGAAGAGGGCGCCGGCGCCGACGAGGAAGTCGTTGACGATGGCGTCGCGGCCCTGCCAGACGCGGCTGAGCGGGAGGGTGGTGCCCGGGTAGGTCCAGGTGGCGTCCTCGGCGAAGCTGGCGACGATGGTGTCCAGGTCGCCCTTGGCGACGGCCTCGACGTAGGCGGCGACGACGGCGCGGGGATCGGTGGTGGCGACGGTCATGGCAGAAGCTCCTCAGATGCGGGTCAGGCAGGAATTCGGTTCAGGCGACGGTCAGTACGGCGTTGCCGCGGATGCGGCGTTCGCTGAGGTCGGTCAGGACGTCTGCGGTGCGGGTCCAGTCGGCGACCAGGCCGATCTCGGGGTGCAGCCGGTCCTCGGCGACCAGGCGGACCAGGGTGGCCAGGTCGTCGCCGTAGGCCTCGCCGGGGGCGGCTGCGGCGTAGCTGAAGTGACGGATCGTCACTCCTGCTGCGCCGCGCAGCAGGTCGAAGAAGTTCAACGTCACGGGCTCGCGGCTGGCCTGGCCGAACCAGATCAGCGTCCCGCCCGGGACCAGGCGGTCGAGGGCGGCCGGGAGGTTGCTGCCGCCGGTCGACTCCAGCACCAGGTCGAACGGTCCGGTCACCGCCTCAACTGTGGGCACCACGGTCGCGCCGAACTCGCCCAGCCGGGCCCCGCGTTCGGGCGAGGAGCTGACGGCGGTCACCACCGCGCCTGAGGCGACCGCGAGTTCGACGAAGTAGTGGCCGACGCCGCCGGACGCGCCGGTCAGCAGCACCCGCTTGCCCAGGACCCCACCCGTGGCGCGCAGCAGGCGCAGGGCGGTGAGCCCGGCCAGCGGGAGCGCTGCGGCCTGACGGGTCGTCACCCGCTCCGGCAGGCTGGCCACCGACGCGGTCGGCACGGCCACGTACTCGGCCCAGCCGGAGGCCGGCGGGTGGGCGACGACGCGCTCGCCGACGGCGGGGCCGCTGCCGTCCGCCGCAGACTGGACGACGAGTCCGGCGACGTCCTTGCCGGGCCGCCAGCCGGGCGGCGGGCTCTCCAGCAGGAAGGTCTCGCCGCGGTTGACGGAGTAGGCGTCGACCTTCAGCAGCAGTTCGTCGGCCTTGGGCTCGGGCTGCGGCAGTTCGGCGAGTTCGACGGTGCGGTCCGCTCGTCCCGTCGCGATGAAGCCCTTCATGGTGCGTCCCCTTCTCCTGAGTTGCTTTCGCCTGGGTTGCCGCCGGGATCTCCCGGGTTCTCCCGCGTTCTCCCGACGGGAACCAGCAAACCTCGCCGGCGGCTACCGCTCCAACAACCGGAACGCGGGCACGACAACCGATGTTTGTGGGCGAGAATGACGGACCATGACCGCAGTCGATCTTGACCTGGCCCAGGTGCGCGCCTTCGTCGCCGTCGCCGAGCAGTTGAGCTTCAGCCGCGCCGCGGAGTCGCTCGCGCTGACGCAGCAGGGGCTGTCCAAGCGGATCGCCCGACTGGAGGAGGCGCTGGGCGCCCGCCTCTTCGACCGCGAACGGACGGGTGTCCGGCTGACCGGGGACGGGGAGCGCCTCCTGGAACCCGCGCGGACGGCGCTGGCGGCCGGGGACGCGGCGGTCGACGCCGTGCGGGGCGGCCTGCGGCCGATCCGGTTGGACGTGTGGGGGCACCTCTTCGAGCCGCTGCGCACGGTCCGCGAGGCGCTGGCGGGAGAGGGGGCCCCGCAGGTGGAGGTGGGCCCGGGGCGCGATCTGCCGGGCGTGGCCGCCGCGTTGACGCGCGGGGAGACGGGCGTGGGGTTCGGGCGCTTCCACCCACTGGACGACGGCGCGGAGCGCGTGCTGGCGCACCGGCTGGTGCGGCTGGAGCCGGTGGACGTGGTGCTCGCCGCCGACCACCCGCTGGCCCGCTGCGCGGAGCTACGGCCGTCGCAGCTCGCGGAGTTGACGCTGGTGCCACCCGCGGCGGCCGGTCGACTGGACTTCCTGGGGCGGTTCGCGGAGCGGTTCGGAGTCCCGCTGCTGGCGGGTGAGGCCAACCTGGGCCTCGACCACCTGCTGGCGCGGGTCCGCGCGACGCCGAACGGCTGCACACTGCTGCCGTCGGAACTGCCGCTGGACCTGGGCAGCCCAACTCCCGGCGGTCCCGCAGGACTCACGGTTCCCGCGGGTCCGGCGGGTCTCGTCACGGTGCCGCTGGTCGACCCGACGCCGCTCTACGCCTGGTCGTTGGTGTGGCACCGGGACCGTCCGGTCCCGGGCCTCCCCCGTCTGCTCCGTGCGTTCGCGGACGCCGGTCGCAGTCGTCGCTGGCTGGAGTACCAGCCCGGCCGGGACTGGCTGCCCGAGTCCGACCGCGACGCAGCGTTGACCGGAAGTCAGGAGCCGTGACCCGGCGCGTGGGTCACTGCGGTGCTGTGCTCGACAGCACCGGACTTACTGGTTCTGCTGGCCCTGCTGGTCCTGGCCGCCGCCGTAGGTCTGCTCGAGCTGGTCGAAGCCCTGGTTGATCTCGCTGTCGAAGTGGTTGCCGGTCTCCTGGTCGGCGAAGTTCTCGGCCTGCTGGACACCCTCGTCGACCAGCGACGGGTCCTGCTTGGCGAAGTCCTCGGCGTCGCGCGCGATGTCACCGAAAGCGCTCATGGGTGGACCGCCCTTCTGTGTGTCGGCCCTGCCGCGGATTGCGGAGGTCCGGTTGGTGGAGGGACTGACTCCGGTTGAGCGTAGTCGTCACCCTGCCGACGCGACGGCCAACCGCGCGTTCACACCTGAGTGTTTACCGAGCCTTTCCCAGGGTCTTTCCCAGTGCCCGACCCTCTTTCCAACTGCTCGACAGAGACGGCCTCCCGGTCCAGGACCGGGAGGCCGTCAGCTGCGTTTGGTCACCGCGCCGTCAGACCTCAAGGGTGACGTCGTAGTTGCGCAGCCAGGTGTCCATGGCCAGCACGACCTCGGCGGAGTTGCGCAGGTCCGGGCCCGGGGCGGTGGCGACGGCGTCGCTGACCGCGCCGAGGTCGAGCAGGTCGCGGACCGGCGCGTTGCGGTCGGCGAGCACGTCCCGCAGGTCGTCGCGGAGCACCTCGGCGTACGAGGGGTCCTGGGTGGACGGGTAGGGGCTCTTGACGCGTTCGGCGACCACGTCCGGCAGGACGTCGCGGGTCGCGGCACGGAGCAGGGACTTCTCCCGGCCGTCGAAGGTCTTCATCGCCCAGGGGGCGTTGAAGACGTACTCGACCAGTCGGTGGTCGCAGAACGGGACGCGGACCTCGAGGCCGGTGGCCATGGAGGCGCGATCCTTGCGGTCGAGCAGGAACTGGACGAAGCGGGTGAGGTGCAGGTAGCTGATCTCCCGCATCCGGCGCTCCAGGCCGGTCTCCCCCGCCAGCCGCGGCACCTCGGCGAGGGCCTCCTGGTAACGGGCCTGCTGGTAACCGGGGATGTCGACCTTGCCGAGCAGCCCGGGGGCGAGCAGCGCGTCACGGCTGAGCCGGGTCGGCTGGGCGGCGAAGCCCCGCTGGATGGCCCAGAGCCAGGGGAACGTGTCGGCAGCGACGGCCTCGGGGTCGTGGAACCACGCGTAGCCGCCGAAGATCTCGTCCGCCGACTCGCCGGACAGCGCCACCGTCGTCTGCTCGCGGATGGCCTTGAAGAGCAGGTAGAGCGAGGTGTCGCCCTCCCCCATCCCGATCGGCAGGTCGCGGGCGAGCAGGACCGCGTCGCGGTGGTCCCGGTGCGTCAGGGTGGCGGTGTCGAGGACGATGTCGCGGTGGTCGGCGGCCACGTGCTCGGCAAGGGCGTGGGCGTAGGGGCCGTCGGGCGTGGCGCGCATCGCGTCGGGGCGGAAGTTCTCCGTCTGGCCGACGAAGTCGACCGCGAAGGACCGGATCGGCCCGTTCCCGTTCTCCCGCAGCGCCTTGGCGGCGAGAGCGGTGATGGCGGAGGAGTCGAGACCGCCGGAGAGCAGCGTGCACAGCGGCACGTCCGCGATCAACTGCCGTGCCACGATGTCGTCGAGGAGCTCGCGCACGTGGTGGACGGTGGTGTCGACGTCGTCGGCGTGCTCCTGCGCCGTCAGCGCCCAGTACCGACGCTCGGTCAGGCCGCCGCGACGCACCCGCAGGGTGTGGCCGGGGCGCAGTTCGCGCATGCCGCGGTAGACGGCGTGGCCGGGGGTCTTCACGACGGTGAGCAGCTCGGCCAGGCCCTCGGCGTCGACGACGGCACGGGCGAGCGGGTGGGCGAGGATGGCCTTGGGCTCGGACCCGAAGAGGACGCCGTCCGGAGTCGGGTAGTAGTACAGCGGCTTGATGCCCATCCGGTCGCGGACCAGCAGCAGCTCCTCGCTGCGCGGGTCCCACAGCGCGAAGGCGTACATGCCGTTCAGGCGCTCGGTGAAGCTCTCGCCCCACTCCAGGTAGGCGTGCAGCGCCACCTCGGTGTCGCTGACGGTGGTGAAGGCGTGGCCGCGGGCGGCGAGCTCGGCGCGCAGCTCACGGTAGTTGTAGATCTCGCCGCTGTAGGTGGTGGCGAGCAGGGTGCGACCGTCGTGGGTGACGGTCATCGGCTGGGCGCCGCCTTCGAGGTCGATGACGGCCAGGCGGCGGTGCCCGAGGGCCGCGTGGGTGTCCAGCCACACGCCGCCGGCGTCGGGGCCGCGGTCGTTCATGGTGGCGTTCATGGCGGCGAGGGTGGCGTGTTCGTTCGTCAGGTCCCGGTCGTAGGAGACCCATCCCGTGATCCCGCACATATGGCTCGGTTGCCCTTCTGCAAGGGTCGACGTTCCACCCCGGATGGGCGGGGCGTCGGCAGTCCGCCGGTGGGAGCGGACATGATCACGCTAGGTCGATTGGGTGTAGTTCGCAATTATTAGCCTCCGTCAGGGTCATGTTCCAGACAAACCGTGGCGTGGGGCTTGAGCTCGGCAGACGCAGTGGAACCCGCAACGGGTCTCGCCGGACACCGACCCCGGCGGGGCATCGGTCCGTGCACGGATCTGACGCGATCCAGACGGTCGGCACGCCGGGCGATCGCGGGCACCGACAAGCCGTCAGAAAACAGCAAAGGACCCTCCCGGTCGAAACCGGTAGGGTCCTTCTGTGTGCGCGAGGGGGGACTTGAACCCCCACGCCCCGAAGGGCACTAGCACCTCAAGCTAGCGCGTCTGCCATTCCGCCACCCGCGCAGGTGACCACCGCGGTGACCCGCGCTGACGTGGTCAACAATACCAAGAAAACAGAGTGCTCCTGACCGCCCTCCCGGCCGGTCGGAAGCGGTCGGTTCCGCAAGCAGGATGTCACTCGCCGTGCAAATAGGGTCACTTTGCGCGCTCATGCCGCCCGCACCCGGGTGCACGGCTGTGATGGGACGACCTTGTCCGGTCACCGGCAGCCACGCGCGCGAGCAGCGCGCCACCGACCCGAGGATGGCGGAACGAACGATGCATGTCCGCGGAGACCAGCCCTGCGAGCCACCGGGCACCCAGCGTGGATGTGGAGCACCTCCCGGCGTGGAGGGCGTGTGGCGCTTCGCCGCGCCCGCGGTGGACGTGTCGGTGTCGCAGGCGCGGCACGCGGTCCGGGACCTGCTCCTCGCCCAGGGGTTCGCCGGGCCCGGGTACGCGGAGCTGCTGGACGGGATCCTGCTGATCGTGTCGGAGCTGGTGACCAACTCGGTCCGGCATGCCGCGCTGCTCTCACCACAGCTGGTCGTGGAGATCGTGCTCTCCGCCGGGTGGGTGCGGCTGTCGGTGGAGGACAGCCACCCCTACCGGCCGAAGGCACTCTCGGAGGACTTCAACCGCCTCGGCGGGCGCGGACTGCTGCTCGTCAAGGCGATCACGGCGGAGGCGGGCGGCGCGTGCGACGTGGACCGGACCCTGACCGGAGGCAAGATCGTCTGGGTGCAGCTGCCGATCCCCCGCCCGCGCATGGGCACCTGACCGCCGGACTCCACCATCACACCACCGCACGCCACCAGTGGTCCAGCTTCGGCGGTGCGTCCGCGAGGACCCGCTCCCCCGGACGCGGGACCGCCACCGGCACGCCCGCCGCGTCCGCCGCGTCGCAGAGCCGCTCGACCGGCTCCGACCAGTCGTGCAAGCCGAGCACGAAGGTGCACCAGTGCACCGGGACCAGCAGGCCGCCCCGCACGTCGAGATGGGTGCGCAGGCCCTCCTCCGGCGTCATGTGGATGTCGGGCCAGTGCTCGCTGTAGGCGCCGATCTGAATCAGCGTCAGATCGAAGGGCCCGTACTGCTCGCCGGTGCGGGCGAAGCCGTCGAAGAAGCCGGAGTCACCGCTGTAGAAGACCTTCTTCTCCCGGCCCAGCACCGCCCAGGAGCTCCACAACGTGCCGTTGTTCGAGAAGCCGCGCCCGGAGAAGTGGTACGCCGAGGTGCAGACCAGGCGCAGGCCGCCCACCTCCGCCGACTCGTCCCAGTCCAGCTCGATCACGCGCGAGCGCGGCACTCCCCAGCGCTCCAGGTGCGCGCCGACGCCGAGCGGGACGACGAACGGCATGTTCTGGATCCGGGCCAGCTGCTGGACGGTGTGCAGGTCGAGATGGTCGTAGTGGTCGTGCGAGATCAGCACCGCGTCGATCTCGGGCAGCGCCTCCAGCTCGACCGGCGGGTTGTGCAGCCGGCGCGGGCCGACCGACTGGGAGGGCGAACAGCGCTCGCTCCAGACCGGGTCGATCAGCACCCGGTGGCCCTCGATCTCCAGCAGGGCGCTGGAGTGGCCGAACCAGGTCACCGCCAGCGACTCCGAGGCCTGGGGCGCGATGTCGCGGACCAGTGGGATCGGTCGGGACGGCTTGCGCTGCTGCTTGCCGAAGAGCAGCTCCCCGGCGACGCCGCGCGCCTCGGGACGCTCCAGGTCACCGGAGCGGTCGGGGCCGGGCGGATTGTGGAAGACCCCGTCCCGGTACTGCGGGGACGCCGCCAGGCGGGCGGCCCGGCCACCGGCCTTCGGGTCGCCGCCGAACGCCAGCGGGATCTCCCGTGCCGCCCACGCCACGGCCGCCGCACCGGCGGCACCGACCCCGGCCGCGATCTTCCCTGCCCGGTTGAGTCCCATGCCTGGCCCTTTCCTTCGTGCACCGTTCCGTGTGCACCGTTGCGCCGTGCACCGTTTCGCGTGCACAGTCGAGTCCCCGCGACGCCCCCGCTTCAAAGGCCCGCACCTTCGGCCAACGGTCGACCGGAGCGCACTGTTCCCTGACAGCTGTGCCTGGGCCAGTAGGATCACTGTTCTGATGACTGCCACACTCGTCGCCAAGGAACTCGCCGCCGGTCACGGCGAGCGCTCACTCTTCGCCGGACTGGACCTGGTCGTCGCCCCGGGCGACGTGGTCGGGCTGGTCGGTGTCAACGGAGCCGGGAAGTCCACGCTGCTGCGGACCCTGGCCTCCGCGTCCGTTCCGGAGTTCGGAGCCGTTCCCGAGCTCGGGGCCGCACCCGAACACGGGACCGTGAGCCTCAGCCCGCCGACCGCCACCGTCGGCTACCTGCCGCAGGAGCCGGAGCGGCGTCCCGGTGAGACGGTGCAGGAGTTCCTTGCCCGCCGTACCGGCGTCGCCGCCGCGCAGGCCGCGCTGGACGCGGCGACGCAGGGCCTGGTCGACGGCGCTCCCGGCGCGGACGACGCGTACGCGCTGACGCTGGACCGCTGGCTGGACCTGGGCGGCGCGGACCTGGACGAGCGGGCCGAGGAGGTCGCGGCGAGCCTCGGTCTGACGGTGGGTCTGCAGCAGGAGATGGCCTCGCTCTCCGGCGGCCAGGCCGCCCGCGCCGGGCTGGCCTCGCTGCTGCTCAGCCGCTACGACGTCTTCCTGCTCGACGAGCCGACCAACGACCTGGACCTGGACGGTCTGGAGCGGCTGGAGGCCTTCGTCACCGGCCTGCGCGCCGGGACCGTCCTGGTCAGCCACGACCGCGAGTTCCTCACCCGCACCGTGACCAGCGTGCTGGAGCTGGACCTGCACCAGCAGCAGGTGCGCCGCTACGGCGGCGGCTACGCCTCCTACCTGGAGGAGCGCGAGCGCGCCCGGCGGCATGCGAGGGACGAATACGACGAGTACGCGGGAACGGTGGCCGACCTGGAGTCACGCGCCCGGATGCAGCGCTCCTGGATGGAGAAGGGCGTCAAGAACGCGCGCCGCAAGAACTCGGACAACGACAAGGTCGGCAAGGCGTTCCGTACCGAGTCCACCGAGAAGCAGGCCGCCAAGGCGCGGCAGACGCAGCGGCTGATCGAGCGGCTGGACGTGGTCGAGGAGCCGCGCAAGGAGTGGGAGCTGCGCATGGAGATCGCGGCAGCGCCGCGTTCCGGCTCGGTGGTGGCGACGCTGCGCGGGGCCGAGGTCAAGCGCGGGGACTTCCGGTTCGGGCCGGTGGACCTGCAGATCGACTGGGCGGACCGGGTCACGATCACCGGCGCCAACGGCTCCGGCAAGTCGACGCTGTTGGCCGCGCTGCTCGGACGGCTGCCGCTGGACGCGGGCCAGGCCTCGCTCGGGCCGGGCGTGGTCGTCGGCGAGGTGGACCAGGCGCGCAAGCTGTTCCACGGCGACGTGCCGCTGCTGGAGGCCTTCGGCGCGGCCGTGCCGGAGCTGTCGCCCGCCGACGTGCGGACGCTGCTGGCGAAGTTCGGGCTCAAGGCCGCGCACGTGATGCGTCCGGCCGCGACGCTCTCGCCCGGGGAGCGGACCCGGGCGGCCCTGGCGCTGCTCCAGGGCCGCGGGGTGAACCTGCTGGTGCTGGACGAGCCGACGAACCATCTGGACCTGGTCGCCATCGAGCAGCTGGAGTCGGCGCTGGCCTCCTACAACGGCACGCTGCTGCTGGTCACCCACGACCGCCGGATGCTGGACGCGGTCGCCACCACCCGCCGGATCTCGGTCGAGGCCGGACGGATCAGCGAGAGCTGAGCCGCCCGGCGCGCCCCCTCCGGCCCGCGTTCAGCGGGACGTGGGGACGTACTTGTAGCCGACCCGACGGACCGTCACGATCTGTGCGCGGTAGTCGGGTCCGAGCTTTCGCCGCAGCCGCGCCACGTGGACGTCGACGGTGCGACCGTCGCCGACGTGTCCGTAGTAGCCCCAGACCGCCTCGACCAGCCGGTCGCGGCTGTGGACGCGGTGGGGGTGGGCGGTGAGGTGCGAGAGCAGCTCGAACTCCAGGTAGGTGAGCTCCAGTTGCTCCCCGTCGAGGTGGGCGGTGCGCAACTCCCGGTCGACCAGCAGGCCGTGGGAGGAACGGGACGAGAGGGACGGCTCCCGCGTGGGCACGGTGGCGGGCGCACGCACGGTGGCAGGCACCGGCACGGTGACGGTCACCGGCACGGTAGTGGGCCCGGACACGGGCGCCGGCGCCGGCACGGGTTCCGGGGTGGTGCCCGCCGGGACCAGCAGCAGGTAGCCGACCAGCGGGGTCTCCTGCTCGCCGAGCCGCAGCCCCGCCAGGACGTGCTCGGGCAGCCGGTAGACACCCGGCTTGGCCGCCGCTGCCGGTGAGGCCGCCGACTCGTCGGGGCGGACGGAGCGCAGCCGCGGCCCGGCAATGGAGGAAGCCGTAGCAGCGGCGGAAGCGGCAGCAGCAGCCGCACCGGCGGAGGAGACAGGGGTCAGGACAGAGACAGTCATCGCAGACTCGATTCGCGCGTGGTGGGCCACCCGTGACTGAGGACGGGTGACGACGGACGCGGGCGTGGTGCTGCTTCTGCGCGCCGGGAGAAAGGCCTGGTCAGCCCGGAAGGATCAGGCCTGCGCGCCGGTACAGCGGCAACAGGTCTGGTCGAAGTGGAACTGCTGGCGCGACGGCCAGAACGGCTCAAGGACGGGCAGAGCCGCCCCTGCGCGCTGCGCGCCGCCGTCGATGTCCAGGTCCATGGCCCCATTCAACCAGAAGACCGCCGCACACGAACACCCGGATCCACCGGAATCCCGCGCCACGCTGCGGCGACGCATGCCTTCCCTTCTTTCTGACGACCTGTTAGATACATCACCCCACCCCCGTCTCCCACCCTGCGGACGACCCGTCCGGGGTCTCCGCACCCCAGGCACCGAGGAGCCGCCGTGACCTCCGCACCGGACCACGTCGAACCAGCATCCGCACCCGAACCGGACCCGGCCGCGACCGGCGGCGACGACGCCACCAACCGCCTTGAGGGCGCCCCGCGTTGGCGCATCTTCGCGGTCATCGCGGTGGTCGTGCTCTTCGCCGAGATCGCCGCGCTGCAGTACACGATGGTCGCCTCGGCGGCCCGGCAGATCGCGCCCTCCTTCCCGGGCGTCGGGGCCAACATCAGCTGGATGGTCATCATCTTCGGACTGGTCGGCGGGGCCACCACGCCGCTCTTCGGGAAGATGTCGGACCTGTGGGGCAAACGGCGGATGATGCTGGTCTCCGGCGTCTCCTTCGCCGTCGGCACCCTCATCTGCGCGCTGACGGCCACCTGGTGGCTCTTCCTGGTCGGCCGGGCGCTGGAGGCGGTCGCCATCTCCGCGCCGACCGTCGCCTACGGGCTCTTCCGCGACATCCTCCCCAGACGCTACATACCGGCGGCCATCGGCGTGGTGGCCACCGGGCTCGGCATGTCGGCGCTGGTCGCGCCGCTGCTGGGCGGCTGGCTGCTCGACGCCTTCGGGTGGCGGGCGCTCTTCTGGTTCCTGCTGATCTTCGTGGGCGTGATGATCCCGCTGATGGTCTGGGTGGTGCCGGAGAGCACGCTGCGCAGCAGCCAGCGTCTGGACGTGGCGGGCGCGCTGCTGCTGGGCGTCGGCGTCGGACTGGTGCTGGTCTACCTCTCCAACGGCGCGGTCTGGGGCTGGGGCCGGTGGAGCGCGCTCGCCTACCTGGTGGGCGGGCTGGTCCTGCTGGGCGTGTTCCTGGCGGTCGAGCGGGTGGTCAAGGACCCCATCATCGACATGAAGCTGCTCCTCTCCCCCAAGGTGCTGATGGTGCTGGGCGCGGCGACGCTCGGCAGCATGGTCATCGGGATCCAGGGCTACAGCATCCCGTACATGACCCAGACCCCGACCGCGCAGCAGCTGCACGGCCAGATCCTGCAGCAGGCGCTGGCCGGGACCAGTGGTCAGAAGCTGCCGCCGGCCATGGCGCCGCTCTTCCACACCGTCTTCAACTCCACGCTGGCGTACGGGCTGGGCGCGACGCTGCTGATGTACGGGGTGTACTCGGCGATCTACTCCGGCGGGTTCGGGATGCTCTCCGGCGCGGGCCTCGGCGAGATCGCCCGCAAGACCGGGCCGCGACTGCCGCTGGTCATCGCCATGGCCGCCTTCACCGTCTCCACGGTGCTGTACGCGTACCTGCCGCACTCGAAGTGGCAGTACGGGCTCTTCGCGGCGGTCTTCGGCATCGGCTTCGGCGCCTTCTACGCCGCTTGTCCGAACCTGCTGATCGAGGCGGTTCCGGCGCGCCAGCAGGGCATCAGCGCGGGCATGCTGGGCGTCGTCAACAGCATCGCCACGGCCGTCGGGACGGGCGCGCTGACCGCGTTCCTCAACGCCAACCCGCTCAAGGTGGAGGTGCAGATCCCGGGAATCCCGGAGAAGTTGACCGGGAACGGCTTCAACACCATTCCGGGGCTCAACGGCTGGGGCGGCTACCACGACGGCCTGCTGCTGGCCGCGGTGTGCGGCGCGGCCGGCCTGGTCGTCGCGCTGCTGATGCGGCACGGCCGCACGCCTGCCACCGGCGGCGCGATCAGCGACTGAGGTCGGTGCGGCAGGCGGGCCGGAGCTCCCGGCCCGCCTGGCCGATGTCGCGTCAGTCCAGCCCGCCGCGTCAGTCCAGCCCGCTGTGTCAGTCCAGCCGGATCAGGCTGCCCTGCGGGTCGATCCGGTCGGCGTTCTCGTCGTCGAACCAGACGCCGCCGGTCGCCAGGTAGCGGAACCGGTGCTCGCCGGGCGGGAAGGAGACGCTGACGGTGCGCGTCCCGTCCCGGCGCGGCACCAGCTCGGCCACCCCGGGCTGCCAGCCGTTGAAGTCGCCGACCACACTGACGATCCCGTCGGGTGCCGCGCCGTCCAGACGGAACGTCACCCTGGTCCTGCCGCCGAACAGTCGGGTCCGCGTGAGCATCGCGTCGCCCTCCCCTTTGCCTGTGCTGTTGCGCTACTGCTGCCGTGTTTGCCTGACTCCCCGGACAGCTTTCCTGGGACAGCATGGCGGACCGTGGGCGCGGGCAAAAGGGAGCCCCCGAACCGAGGCCTTGGTTACCTTGTAGTAGTGACTGCTCCCGCCTTCTTCCTGCCCCTGGCCGACGACCGGTTCGCCGCCACCGCGCTCACCCGAGGCCCGTGGAGCCCGGACGCCCAGCACGCGGGGCCGCCCGCCGCACTGCTCGGCCGTGCCGTCGAGGACCGTCCCGGCGCCCGCGAGGGCTTCCGCGTGGTCCGGATGACCTTCGAGATCCTCCGTCCCGTGCCGGTCGGCGAGGTGACGGTGGCCCTGCGCGAGGCGGAGTCGGGCCGCAACGTCGAGCGGATCGAGGCCGAACTGCGCACCGCCGAGGGCAAGACGGCGATGCGCGCCGTCGCCATGCGGATGCGCGTCGACGCGGCCCGGACGCTGCCCGAGGTCGAACAGCCGCTCCCGGTCGCGGGCCCGGAGGACTCCGAGCCGGAGGTCTTCCCGGTGCCGTGGGACGAGGGCTACCACACCTCGATGGAGCTGCGGTTCGCCCACGGCGGGCTGGCCAGGCCCGGTCCGGCGGCGGCCTGGTTCCGGATGCGGGTGCCGCTGGTGCCGGACGAGGAGCCGTCGGGCCTGTGCCGGGTGCTGATCGCCGCTGACTCCGGCAACGGCATCTCCGGCGAGCTGGACATCCGCCGCCACAGCTACGTCAACGCGGACCTGAGCGTGCACCTGCGGCGTCCGCCGGTCGGCGAGTGGGTCGGCCTGGACGCCCGCACGTCGCTGGACCAGGGCGGCATCGGCCTGGCCGACACTCTGCTGCTGGACGAGAAGTCGGTGATCGGACGTTCCGCGCAGAGCCTCTTCGTCAGCGCGCGCTGAACCGACCGGCCGGACGCACCCAACCGACCGGCGTGCGGCGGGGTGCAGAATGGTCGGCGGCCCGACCGACGCCGGACGACACAAACGCCCGGCCCACGACCAGCCCACGACCAGCAGGGACCCATGCGCTCCACGACCAGGACCACGACCACCGTCACCACCGTCAATGTGAACGGCCTGCGGGCCGCGTCCGGCAAGGGCTACGTCGAGTGGCTCGAGGCCACCGAGGCCGACGTCGTCTGCCTGCAGGAGGTGCGCGCCGAGCCGAAGCAGCTGGCCGCGCACGTCGTCGAACCGGCCGGCTGGCACGTGCTGTGGGCGCCCTCCACCACGGCCAAGGGCCGCGCGGGCGTGGCACTGCTCTCCCGGCACGAACCGCAGGCGCGCCGGATCGGCTTCGGCTCCGACGAGTTCGACGGCTCCGGCCGCTACGCCGAGATCGACCTGCCCGGCCTGACCGTGGCCAGCCTCTACCTGCCCTCCGGCGAGGTCGGCACCGAGCGGCAGGACGAGAAGGAGCGGTTCATGGGCGAGTTCCTCGACCACCTGAAGGCGCTGCGCGAGCGGGCCGCGTCGCAGGGCCGCGAGGTCGTCGTCTGCGGCGACTGGAACATCGCACACCAGGAGGCCGACCTGAAGAACTGGAAGGCCAACCAGCAGAAGGCGGGCTTCCTGCCCGAGGAGCGCGCCTGGCTGTCGCGCGTCTTCGACGAGGTCGGCTACGTCGACACGGTCCGCAAGCTCCACCCGGACGTGGCCGGACCGTACTCGTGGTGGTCCTACCGCGGTCGCGCCTTCGACGGCGACGCCGGGTGGCGGATCGATTATGTTGTCACAACCCCGGGGATCGCGGCGAAGGCCGTGTCAGCCGTGGTGGAGCGGGCAGCCACGCACCCGGAGCGCTGGTCGGACCACGCGCCGGTCACGGTGACCTTCGAGCTCTGACGACGGCGCGCGAGTGAGCGGTTCGAGCTGTACTTCGAACTCCTAGATCCGTTTCTCGTCCGCTTGTGCACCCGTTGGCACCGGCATCCGGGAAACCTGACTTGGCATCAGGCCCATGAGCAGCTGACGGCCCCTCACCCTCGACATCGAGAGTGAGCGGCCGTCCTGGTTTCGGCCTGTCAACGGCAGCGAACTTCAGGTGTTCCACGAGCGCGAGCAGAGGACCAGGCGGTAGCCGTCCGGATCGACGACGGTGACGCCGTACTGGTCCCAGTAGGGGTTGTGCGCCGCGGTGCGGGTTCCGCCTGCGGCGACCAGGCGGTCGACGAGGGCATCGTCGACCGAGGCACCGAGATAGAGGACGAAGAGGTCGTCCGCTGTGGGCGTGGGCTCCAGCGGCCGCTCGGGGTCGTGAGTGAGCTCGAAGTGCCAGGAGCCGCCCGGGAATCCGAGCATCACCAGATCATGCTCGCCGGAGACACGCTCGGTTGTGCGCCACAGAACGTCGAGACCGAGGCCCTCGACGTAGAAGCGCTCGGCCGCCGCAAGGTTCCGGGAGGGGCGGGCGACCCGGATACGGGTCTCTGGGGTGATCACGCCGAGGCCTCCAGCGTTGCGCGCCAGACTGGGCTGTCGACGTAGTGATTGTCGAAGCGCTCCGAAGTCTCGGCGAGCCGGCTCGGGGGCTCCTCACCGCGGGTGACCTGTCCCAGCAGACGCAAGTAGTCGAAGCGGTCCATGCCTGGCGTGAAGACGCACAGCACGTCGGCGCCCGAGCCCGGGGCGGCGCGGAAGGCGTGCGGGGTGCCCGGCGGCACAGCGAGGAAGTCACCCTGGTGCAGGATGGTCACTTCAGCGTCGAGCAGCACCTGGAGCGAGCCGCTCAGTACGAAGAACAATTCCCAGGCGCGCGTGTGGAAGTGGGCAGGCGCGCCGATGGCACCCTCGACGAAGGTCGAGCGGTAGCTTGTGAACGCGCCCGCGGTCTGGGCCGAATCAGCGAAGAGCGTCATCACAGCACTGGGGTCGGCGCAGGTCTCCGCCTCGCCACCGCGCGTGAGTACTGTCCCCGCGGTGATATGGCCGTTCAGGCCGTGATCCAACGTCATGATCGTGACCCTACCGATCAGGTATGACAAGAGCAGCCCGCGCGAGAACGCTGTCGCCGCCGAGTGGGACTTCGGGACCACGGCGCTCACCGCGGCAAATCGTCGCCGATAGGTGCCCCCCGGCGATCGCCTCGCATGTCAGCGTGACTGACGCGGCCTCCTGGGCGAGCGGCTGGAACGGGTCGGCCGGACCGGCCAGTGACCTGGGCGAGTGGGGTCGCCACCTTCTGAACCCTCGCCCAGATGACCGGCCTTGTTCGGATCTTGCATGTCCAGCGCATACTGCACGCAAGAACCAGGTTTTTTGGAGTAACCATCGCCGAAATCTGTGCAAGACACCGATGATCGGCGACGATCTGCTCATGACTCGCAGACTCGCGGAAGTGGCCAGGAAGGTCGGCGTCAGTGAGGCGACGGTGAGCCGGGTGCTCAACGGCAAGCCCGGCGTGTCCGACGCCACCCGCCGATCCGTGCTCACCGCCCTGGATGTGCTCGGCTACGAGCGTCCCACACAGCTGCGCGGCGTGCGGGCCCGGTTGGTCGGGCTGGTGGTGCCCGAGCTGCAGAATCCGATCTTCCCGGCACTGGCCGAGGTGGTCGGCGGGGCGCTGGTGCAGCTGGGATTCACCCCCGTGCTCTGCACCCGGACGGCGGGCGGTTTGACCGAGGCCGAGTACGTGACGATGCTGCTCGACCAGCAGGTCTCCGGTGTGGTGTTCAGCGGTGGGTTGAGCGCCGAGGAGTACCAGCAACTGCTGGGGCGCGGTGTGCCGGTGGTGCTGCTGAACGCGGCCGTCGACTACGCGGCCCTGCCGCCCGCCCTGATCAGGGATCCGGTGAGCGGGAGCAGGCTGGGGTTCCCGCAGGTGTCCACCGACGACTCGGCCGCGGTGGAGCAGGCCTTCAACCATCTGTGGGCACTGGGTCATCGCCGGATCAGCCTGCTGGTCGGACCGGCCGACCACATGCCCTCGCGCCGCAAGGCCGAGTCGTTCGCCCGCCTGTGCCACCGGACCGGCACCGATCACCGGGGGCGGATCGGCCACGCGCTCTTCTCCTTCGAGGGCGGCCAGGCCGCTGCCGCGGACCTGCTGGCCGACGGCGCGACAGCGGTGATCTGCGGCAGCGACATCCTGGCCCTGGGCGCGGTGCGCGCCGCGCGCCGCCGCGGGCTGGAGGTGCCGCAGGACGTCTCCGTGATCGGTTACGACGACTCCCCGTTCATGAACTACACCGATCCGCCGCTGACCACGCTCCGGCAGCCGATCGACGCGATGGCCCGCGCCGCAGTGACCCTGTTGGTCAACCAGATCGGCGGCGGCGCACCGACGCCGAAGGAGCTGCTGCACGAACCCGAGCTGGTGGTTCGCGGGTCCACCGCGCCGCCGGCCCCGGCGGAGGCCCGGCTGGCCCGGGTCTGAACGACCCGGGTCCGGCCGGGAGGCCGCGTCAGCCGCGCAGCCACACCGCCGTGTCGGGCGGCAGCGCCACCCCCCGGCCCTCGCCCTCGCCCTCGCCCTCCAGTGGGCCACTGGCCAGGAGCGCAGACTCCCCTTCCGGCAGGGGGATGTCCTGCGCGGACAGGTTCACCAGGCACCGGAACCCCTCGCCCCGGCGGAAGTTGAGCACCCCCGTCACCTCCGGCTCGCCCAGCCAGGCGAACTCCTCACCCTGCAAAGCCGGTTCGGCCCGGCGCGCGGCGAGCGCGCGCCGGTAGAGCCCGAGCACGGACGCGGGATCCGCGTCCAGCGCCTCGACGGTCAGCGCCGACCACGCGTCGGGCTGGGGCAGCCATGGGGCCGCCTGCGCACCGTCGGGGCTGAACCCGAACGGGGGTCGGCCACCGGACCAGGGCAGCGGCACCCGGCAGCCGTCACGGCCGATGTCCGCGCCGCCGCTGCGGAAGAAGAACGGGTCCTGACGGGCCTCGTCCGGGATCTCGTCGACCTCCCAGAGTCCCAGCTCCTCGCCCTGGTACAGGTAGCAGGAGCCGGGCAGGGCCAGGTTGAGCAGCAGGGCCGCGCGGGCCCGCCGGGTACCGAGGGCGAGGTCGGTGGGGGCGCCGTGCTGGGCGGGGCTGCGGCCCATCGCGGTGTCGGCGCGGCCGTAGCGGGTGACGTGCCGGGTGACGTCGTGGTTGGAGAGGACCCAGGTCGCCGGCGCCCCGACGGGCGCGTGGGCGGCGAGGGTCGCGTCGACGACGGAGCGCAGCCGCTGGGCGTCCCAGGGGCAGTTGAGGTAGTCGAAGTTGAACGCCGCGTGCATCTCGTCGGGGCGCAGGTAGGCGGCGAAGCGGTGCGGGTCCGCGAGCCACACCTCCCCGATCAGCGCTCTGGGTTCGTCGTAGGAGTCGGCGACGGTCCGCCAGGCGCGGTAGATGCCGTGCACCTCGTCCCGGTCGACGAAAGGGTGGGGGGTCGGCGGTGCGGACTGGGCGTGGGTCGGGCCGAAGGAGGGCAGGGCCGGGTCCTTGGCGGGCATGGTGGCGGAGTCGATCCGGACGCCGTCGACACCCCGGTCGAACCAGAACCGCAGCACGGACTCCAGTTCCTCACGCACCTTGGCGTTGTTCCAGTGGAGGTCGGGCTGCTCGGCGGCGAAGAGGTGCAGGTACCACTCCCCGTCGGGCACCCGCGTCCAGGCCGGGCCGCCGAACTCCGACCTCCAGTCGTTGGGCGGCAGTTCGCCGTCCTCGCCGCGACCCGGCCGGAACCAGAACAGTTCCCGTGCCGCCGACCCCGGTCCCGCCTCCAGCGCCTCCTTGAACCAGGCGTGCTGGTCGGAGACGTGGTTGGGGACGACGTCGACGATGATCTTCAGGCCCAGCTCGTGCGCCTCGGTGATCAGCGCCTCGGCCTCCGCCAGCGTGCCGAAGGCCGGATCGATCCGGCGGTAGTCGGCGACGTCGTAGCCCGCGTCGGCCATCGGCGAGGCGTACCAGGGGTTGAACCACAGCGCGTCGACGCCGAGCCCGGCGAGGTAGGGCAGCTTGGCGCGGACGCCGGCCAGGTCTCCGATGCCGTCGCCGTCGGCATCGGCGAAGGAGCGGACATAGACCTGGTAGATCACGGCGGTGCGCCACCACCGGTCGTCGCGATCGCCAGCAATGCGTGTACGGACCGTCATGAAGAGGTGCTCCTTGCGTCGGTGGCGTGCGTGTGTCGGTCGTTCTCCGGGCGGGGCGCCCGGGACGCGGGGTCAGGGTCCGCGTCCCGGGCACCGGCTCAGGGGGCGATCAGTCGAAGATCTCGAACTCGGACAGCTGGGCCGCGGGCCAGCCGGTGTTGCCGGTGATCGAGAGCTGGAGGAAGCGCTCGTCCGTCCCCGCCGGGAGCGTGATGGTGACGGTGTTGCCCGCGTTCGGGTCGAAGACGTACCCGGTGGAGGGCAGGAGCGTGGACCAGGTGCTGCCGTCGTTCGAACCGAGGACTTCGATCGTCTCGGTGCGCGTTCCCCAACCGGCGGGCAGGGTCAGCGTGATGGTGCGTTCCTGCTGGGTGGTGCCGAGGTCGGCGGTGAGGGTCTGCGGGAAGCCGGTGCCGTCCTGGCTCTCCCAGTAGGAGCCGTCATTGCCGTCGTTGGCGTTGGAGGCCGGGAAGCCGGGCAGGGCGCTGCTGGCGCTGAGCGTGGCGTTCAGCGCCAGGTTGCTGGGCGGCGCGACGCCGCCGTCGCCGCCGATCGGGTCGGTGCTGCCGACGAGTTGGACGCTGGTCGGCGCGCCGCCGCCCGCTCCGCCGGGGACGGTGAGTGTGCCCCGGGTGATGCCCTGGCTCTGCGCGGTGAAGACGACGTCCAGCACGCACCACGCTGCGGGGTCCGTCGGGGAGGCGGCGTCGAGGGCCGTTCCGCAGGGGTGCTGGGCATCGGCACTGACGGTGAAGCCCGCACTGGCGGTGACCTGGCCGAGTGCCGCCGCCGTGGCCGCGGTGTTCATCACGACCACCTTCTGCGCGGGTGTGGCCTGCCCGACGGTGGCCGCCTCGAAGGTGGTGGTTCCCGGGTAGGCCCACAGCGGTGAGCGGGCGGGCAGGCCACAGACGGTACTGTCCCGCCAACCGGCGTTGCCGCCCGCGTCCTTGAGCTGGAAGCCGGCGCCGCAGCTGAACACTCCGGCGATGCCGACGCCGCTCGCGTGCGTGCCGGAGACGGTGACCGAGCCCGGTGCCTGGTCCTGGAAGACGTAGCTGCCGACGCCGCGGACGCGGTTGTCGTCGACGGTCACGTTGCTGACGGTGTATCCGGCGCCGGGCGGGGTGGTGACGGCCGATCCGACGTAGGCGTTGGAGTTCTGGAACATGAGGGCGGAGTACGGGCTGTCGAGGATGTCGTTGTCCCGGATCTCGACCGGGGCCGTCATGTCGCCCTGCTGCGGGTCGAACCAGATCGCGCCGACGCCGTAGTCCCAGCCCGGGTCCCACTGTCCGGTGCGCACCAGGGTGTTGCCGGTGACCAGCAGCGGTCCGCTCATCGGGACGGAGCCGAAGCGCTGCCCGATGCCGATGCCGCCGCCTCGGGTGACGGTGTCCTGGAGCAGGTTGCCGCTGATGACGTCGTGCGCGCCGGAGCCGTAGACGCCGACGTTGTTGGCCAGGCCGGGCGAGTCGACGGTGTTGTGGACCAGTGCGTCGTCGGTGTCGCCGTAGTTCTCGGCCCACAGGGCGAGACCGTCGTCCTGGGTGTTGCGCAGGAAGTTCTGAGTGACCAGGGCGTGGGTGACCGGGCCGTCGGCGGCGTTGAGGTTGATCCCGTCGGCGGTGGTGTCCTGGATCCGCAGATGATCGAGGGTCAGGCCGGTGCTGGGGCCGATGATCCAGGCGCCCACCTTCTCGTTCTGGATCCAGACGTGGGAGATCCGCGAGTCGCTGAAGCCGCCGTTGAAGCCGGTGTCGGCGCTGTTGCTGTCGTCGCGGACGTCGACGTTGCCGAAGATCGCCAGGCCGGAGATGTCGACGTGCGTGCTGGGCGGGTTCTGCTTCCCGGCGAAGGAGACGTTGTGGCCGGTCAGGACGGTGTCCCACTCCCCCGCCCCGGCGATGGCGACGTTGTCCACGTTCAGCGGCCGACTGAGCGTGTAGGTGCCCGGCGGCAGGTAGAGGCCCTGGCCGGAGGCCGAGGCGGCGTCGATGGCGTTCTGCAGCGCGGTGGTGGTGTCGGTGGCGCCGGTGTTGTCGACGCCGTACGGCGCGGCGGTGGCGTCCAGGTACCCGGCGGGTCGGGCGGTCGGCGGCGCGACCTCCTCGAAGTCGGCGGTGTTGACGACGTACCAGGGGGCGTTGTCGCCGGGGTCCACCTGGAGCCTGACCACTGTGCCCGCGGGGAGGGTGCGGTCGAAGCGGTAGCGGACGTCGTTGTAGAAGTCGTGCGGGACCTGGCCGTCGGGCCGGCCGACGCTGGGGTTGTTGCTGAAGGGGTAGGTGCCGTAGAGCCAGCTGAACTGGGAGGTGAGCGGCAGCGCGGTCGTGGCCTTGCCGTCGACGTACAGCTCCAGGGGCGCGTCGATGCCGCCGCCGTGCAGCGAGTCGGGCAGGGCGTAGTGGAAGTCCACGGCGTTGGCGGGACGGGTCAGCGTGAAGCTGACGTAGCGGCCCTGGCCGACGAGTTGGACGGCGGTGCGGCCGGTGGCCTCGGAAGCGAGGGTGCCGTAGCGGTAGTCGGAGCCGAGGACCGTGCCGTTGGTGCGGGCGTACGGGCTGGTCGCCGCGTTCTGCTCGGTGAACGGCACGTCGGCCCCCGCCTGCCGACCGGACATGGCGGTGGTCGAGGTGTGCACGGCGGCGTCGGAGGCAGCAGCCGTCGCGGCGTTCGCTCCGGTCGCGGGGAGGACCGCCAGCGGGAAGGCAAGCAGGATCGCGGCGAGCGCGGGCAGGTCGGTTCTGCGCCGCGGACGCGCGGCGCTGCGGGAGGTCATGGATTCGGCTCCGGGGGTGGGCGCTTGAGTGCACGGGGCAGAGGCGCGCGGGGCGGTCAGCCCTTCATCGAACCGGCGGTGAGTCCGGCCATGATGTTGCGCTGGAAGAAGAGGAAGAACACGATCGTCGGCACGCTGGCGATGGCGAGCGCCGCCACGAAGACGTTCTCGGGTATGCCGACGTGGAGTTGGTTGATGCCGACGTTGACGGTCTGCGCCGAGGTGTCGGTGAGCACCAGGAGCGGCCAGAGGAAGTCCTTCCAGACCGCGACCACCGCGAAGATGGAGACGACTCCTAGGATCGGCCTGGACATCGGCAGCACCACGGACCACAGGGTCCGCAGCGGTCCGGCGCCGTCGATCGCGGCGGCGGCCAGCAACTCGGTCGGGATCGAGTCGAAGAACCGCTTGAGCAGGAAGATGTTGAAGGCATTGGCCACCGACGGCAGCCAGATCGCCCAGGGCGTGTTGAGCAGGCTCCAGTGGAGGAAGGGGATGTCGTTGGCGGTCAGGTAGGCGGGCAGCACGATGACCGTGGTCGGGATCATCAGGGTCGCGAGCATCGCGAACAGGACCACGTTGCCGAAGACCGGCCGCAGCTTGGACAGCGCGTAGGCGGCGGCCACGTCGAAGACCAGTTGGAAGGCGAGCGCACCGAAGGCGTAGACGGTGGTGTTGAGGATCAGCCGGCCCAGGTCCAGGTCCCGCCAGGCGGTGGCGTAGTTGCTGACGGCCGGCGATGCGGGCAGCAGCGACGGCGGGGTCTGGATGATCTGCTGCGGGGACTTCAGGCCGCCGCTGACCATCCAGTACATCGGGAAGAGGAAGGCCAGCGCGAAGAGCGCGACCAGGGCCCAGAAGACGGTCCAGTAGACGGCGCGGCCGAGCGGGCGGGCGAGTTGGGCCTGCGAGACCAGGGTGCGGGTCGGCGTGTCGAAGGCGGACATCGGGCCTACTCCTCCTCGGCGCGGCGGCTGAGCCACAGGTAGCCGCCCGCGAACGCGATCAGGACGAGCAGCAGGAGCACGCCGAGCGCGGCGGCGCTGCCGTAGTTGTTGTAGTTGAAGGCGTACTGGTAGATCAGGTAGACCACCGAAGTGGTGTCGTTGGCAGACCCGGTGATCACGTAGGGCTCCAGGAAGACCTGCATCGTCCCGACGATCTGGAGCAGCAGCATCATCGAGAGGATCAGCCGGGTCTGCGGCACCGTCACGTGCCAGACACGGCGCAGCAGTCCGGCGCCGTCCAGTTCGGCGGCCTCGTAGAGCTCGCCGGGGATCCCCTGCAGCGCGGCGAGGTAGACCAGGACGGTGCCGCCCATGTTGATCCAAGTGGAGAAGAGCACCAGGCAGAGCACGGCCAGCGCGTGCGAGGACTGGAGCCACTGGACGCTCGGCAGGCCGACCGCGTGCAGCACGGCGTTGAACAGGCCCGAGTCGTCGGGGGTGAAGAACCACTTCCACAGGAACGCGGCGGCCACCGGCGGCATCATCACCGGGAGGTAGACCAGCAGCCGGAAGTACGAGCGGGCGTGCCGCAGTTCGTTGAGCACGACGGCCAGGGCGAACGGCACGGCGTAGCCGACGACGAGGGCGAAGAGGGTGAACAGCCCGGTGGTGCGCCAGGCGCTCCAGAAGTCCGGGTCGGCCAGCACCCGATGGTAGTTGTGCAGCCCCACCCACTTGGTGTCGCCCGCGAAGTTGGTGTACTGGAAGCTCATGATCACCTCGCGGATCATGGGCCACCAGGAGAAGACCGCGAAGCACAGGATCGCGCCGGCCAGGAAGAGGTACGCACTGGCGTTGCGTCGCAGCTTGCGGCCCAGGGAGCCGCGCCGGGAGTGCTCGGTCGCCCGCAGGTCGCGGGCCACCGCCCGGGTCAGGTTGATCGTCGCCATGGGTGGGGCTCTCGTCTCGTCGTCGCCGTCACCGTCGTCGTGGGGCCGGTGACGGTGTCACTGCTGGGCGTTGGCCAGGACGCTGTCGGTGGCGTCGCGGAAGGTGTCCAGCAGCTGCTGCAGGTTCGCGTTGGGGTTGGTGAGCACCGCGTCCATCGCCTTGTCGCCCTGGGCGTAGATCGCCTGGGCCTGCGGCGGCTCGACGATGAGCTTCATGTTCGGCAGCGCGGCGACGTAGGTGGCGAAGTTCTGGGTGGGAATGTTGGCGTACTTGGCCATGGCCGCGGCGTCGGCCGCGGCCGTCGCCCCGGTCCACAGGTCCGGCTCGGGCAGGCCGACGGGCTCCTTCTGCTCGGCGCGGCGCGGGTAGTTGAAGTTCTGTCCCACTCCGGAGGTGAGGAACTCGTAGTTGATCCACTTGATGCCGGCCTCGATCTGGGCCGCGGTGTCCTTCTTGTTGAACATGTAGCCGTCGCCGCCGACCAGGGTGGCCTGCTGGCCCGGCATCGGGCCGACGGCCATCTGGTCGTAGGGCACGTTGTACTGGTCGTGGATGGTGGTCAGGGTGATCGGGTCACCCACGTACATGCCGAGCTTGCCCGTGGCCATCATCTGCAGCAGGTCGTTGTACTGGAGCCCCTGCTTGGTGCCCATGACGTTGTCGGTGAAGCGCAGCTTGTGCAGGAACTGGAGCACCGCGAGGCCGTCGGCGTTGTCGAAGTTCGCCGACTTGCCGTCGGGGGTGACCATGGTGCCGCCGCGTGAGTAGAGCTCGGCGGTGAAGTGCCAGCCTCCGGTGTTGGCGGCGCTGTAGTCGGCGTAGCCGACGGTGCCGTTGCCGAGTCTGCTGATCGCGATGGCGTCGGTCTCGACCTGGTCCCAGGTGGTCGGCGGCTTGTTCGGGTCGAGCCCGGCCTTCTGGAACAGGGCCTTGTTGTAGACCAGGCCGAGGCTGTAGTTGCCCTTGGGGATGCCGTAGAGGTCGCCGGAGCTGGTGCCGCCCTGCCGGTAGATGTCGGTCAACGCGGGCTGGATGTCGGAAAGGCCGTGGATCTGGCCCGCGTACTGCTGGATGTCGGCGGCCTGACCGGACGCCACCACGTTGGCGCCGTCGGTGAAGTAGGCGTAGAAGACGTCGTCCATCTTGCCGCCGGCCAGTTTGGCGTTGAAGGTGGCCGGGTCGTCGCAGGGGTTGGCGTCGTCCCCGTTGACGGTGATGTTCGGGTTGGCCTTCTCGAACGTGGCGACGTCGGCGAGCCAGTTGGCACGCGGCTGCGCCTGGGTGGTGGGCGGCTCGCAGCCGACGGTGATGGTGACCTTGCCGCTCGCGGCGCCCGAGCCCGAACTGGAGCTGGCGCAGGCGGAAGCGGTCAGGGCCAGACCGGTCGCCAGGGCGACTGCTGCGGCGGTGCGGACTCTGCTGGCTGCTCTGATACCGGTCATCTTCGGTCCCTGAAGGTGAGGATAGGATGCGGAGGAGATCGCCCGAGGGCGGGGCCGTGCAGGGAAGTGGCAGGTCAGGGCCGCGCCCCGGGTGCAGGGCGGCGGTCTCGGCCCGGTGTGCAGCACAAGCTACGGGCGACCACGACGGCATGCAATACCGAAACTTATATGCGCAAGAACCAGACGTCTGGACGCAAGTTGACGCAGGATCAGCGCAAGCGACTGTAGGGATCTGACGGTCGGTATGACATAGTGCCCGCATGACTCGCAGACTCGCGGAAGTGGCCGACAAGGTCGGCGTCAGCGAAGCGACGGTCAGCCGGGTGCTCAACGGCAAGCCGGGCGTCTCCGACGCCACCCGCCAGGCCGTGCTGACCGCGCTGGACGTGCTCGGCTACGAGCGCCCCACCCAACTGCGAGGCGTACGCGCCCGGTTGGTCGGCCTGGTGCTGCCGGAGCTGCAGAACCCGATCTTCCCGGCGCTGGCCGAGATGGTGGGCGGGGCGCTGGTCCAGCTCGGCTTCACCCCCGTGCTGTGCACCCGCTCGGCCGGCGGGCTGACCGAGGCCGAGTACGTCACCATGCTGCTGGACCAGCAGGTCTCCGGCGTGGTCTTCTGCGGCGGCCTCAGCTCCGAGGAGCACCGGAACCTGCTGGACCGCGGCGTGCCGGTGGTCCTGCTCAACGCCGCCGTCGACTGGGCCGGCTTCCCGCAGGTCTCCACCGACGACGGCGCCGCCGTCGGACAGGCCTTCAACCACCTGCACGCGCTCGGACACCGCCGGATCGGCCTGTTGATCGGCCCCGCCGACCACACGCCCTCCGAGCGCAAGGCCCGCGCCTTCGCCGCACTGGCCGCACGCGCGGGGCTCGACCTCACCGGCCTGGTCGGCCACGCGCTCTTCTCCTTCGAGGGCGGCCAGGCCGCCGCGGGCGAGCTGATCCGGGCCGGGGCCACGGGGATCATCTGCGGCAGCGACATCCTCGCCCTCGGCGCGATCCGCGCCGCCCGCCGGGCCGGGCTGGAGGTGCCCCGCGACTTCTCCGCCGTCGGCTTCGACGACTCGGCGTTCATGAACTACACCGACCCGCCGCTGACGACGCTGCGTCAGCCGATCGACGCGATGGCCCGCGCCGCGGTCCAGCTCCTGGTCAACCAGATCGAGGGCAGCGCGCCCACCCCCAAGGAACTGCTCCACGAACCGGAGCTCGTGGTCCGCGGGTCGACCGGACCCTGGCGCGGCGAGGCGACGTAATCCGCGGCAAGGAACGGACGAATTCCGCCTCCGATTTTCAGGGCGTACACGGACCGAGGGTCGGCGCTCCAGGGCGTTGCCGCAGGTAGCAGTCGCTTGCAAGCTCTGACTGCTGACCTGACGTGAATTCCTCCGGAATTTGCGGCGAGTGCGCGATTCATTGTGCGGTGGTGTCGGCGGGGCTACCGTGCCGTCGTCCCCGGCTCCTCCCACCCCTGGAGCGACATGCCCGCCTCATCCTCGGGGCTTCGGCACGGCCGCATTCTCCCTGTGGCCGTGCTCGCCCTCCTCTCCCTGCTGTTCACCCTCGCGGTCGGCCTGGGCAGCGCCCCCGCCGCGCACGCCGATTCCACGGTCTACGAGGCCGAGAACGCCGCCCTCTCCGGCGGCGCGGTCGTCGGCACCGACCACACCGGCTACACCGGCACCGGCTTCGTCGAGGGCTACACCGACGCGAACAAGGGCGCCGCCGACACCGTCTTCACGGTCAACGCCGCGACAGCGGGCGCGTACATCTCCACGCTGCGCTACGCCAACGGCACCACGGCGACGATGACCCTCTCCGTCTACGTCAACGGCACCAAGACCAGCCAGATCTCACTGCCCGCCACCGCCGACTGGAACACCTGGGGCACCGTGCAGACCCCGGTGACCCTCACCGCGGGCAGCGACACCATCGGCTACAAGTTCGACACCACCGACAGCGGCAACGTCAACCTCGACAACATCACCCTGGCGTCGGCTCCGGTGGCCCCGCCCGGCCAGTACGAGGCCGAGAACGCCGCCCTCTCCGGCGGCGCCGTCGTCGGCACCGACCACACCGGCTACACCGGCACCGGCTTCGTCGAGGGCTACACCGACGCGAACAAGGGCACCGCCGACACCGTCTTCACCGTCAACGCCGGGGCGGCCGGGGCCACTCCGGTGTCGCTGCGGTACGCCAACGGCACCGGCTCGACCATGACGCTGTCGGTCTACGTCAACGGCACCAAGATCCAGCAGGACCAACTGCCGGTGACAGCCGACTGGAACACCTGGACCACGGTCACGGACACACTCACCCTGGCCGCGGGCAGCGACACCATCGGCTACAAGTTCGACACCACCGACAGCGGCAACGTCAACCTCGACAACATCACCGTCGGCAGCGCCTCCTCCCCCAGCCCGACGCCCACACCCACACCGACGCCGACACCCACGCCCACGCCCACGCCCACGCCCACCTCTACGGGCGGTGGCGGTTCGGCGCAGGTCTACCAGGCGGCGAGCGCCTTCTGGACCGGCGGCCCGGCACTGGCCACCACCCTGTCCGGCTACACCGGCAGCGGCTACCTGACCGGCTTCACCGCCACCGGCTCCGTCGTCGACTTCACCGCCGACGTACCGAGCGCCGGCAACTACCCCGTGACACTCTCGTACGCCAACACGTCCGGCTCGACGCAGACCATCTCGCTCTACCTGAACGGCGTCAAGAACGGACAGCTCAGCCTGCCGGCCGGGTCCGGCTGGCTGACCTCCTCCCAGACCGTGGCGCTGCGCTCCGGCCTCAACCTGATCGCCTATCAGACCGACAGCGGCGACAGCGGCAACGTGGCCGTCAACAGCGTCGCCGTCACCGGCGGCAACCCGCTGGCCGCGCAGGGCGCGACCGTCCCGTACACCGAGTACCAGGCCGCCACCGCACAGACCAACGGCACCGTGCTGCCCTACAGCACGACCTACCCCAGCCTCCAGGCCGAGGCGACCGGCCGCCAGGCCGTCCAGCTCACCGCGACCGGCCAGTACGTCCAGTTCACGCTGACCCGGCCCGCCAACGCGATCGTGCTGCGCTACTCGATCCCGGACAACTCCGACGGCTCCACGGCCACCGCACCGCTCGCGCTCTACGCCAACGGCACCAAGGTCCAGGACCTGAGCCTGACCACGCAGTACTCCTGGCTCTACGGCGGCGGCTACACCGACACCCACACCCCGAGCAACGGGCCCGCCCACCACTTCTACGACGAGACCCGCGCCCTGATCGGCAACTGGCCCGCAGGCACCGTACTCAAGCTGCAGAAGGACGCCGCCGACACCGCCTCCTCCTACACCATCGACGTCCTGGACGCCGAACAGGTCGACCCCGCCGCCACCATGCCCGCGACCGGCTACGTGCCGGTCACCAACTACGGCGTGACGCCCAACTCCGGGGCGGACGACACCAGCGCGATCAACAGCGCCCTCGCGTCCCTGTCCGGGACCGGCACCGGCCTGTGGTTCCCGGCCGGAACCTACCTGATCTCCGGACAGATAAGCTTCGCCAACGTCTCGATCCGCGGCGCGGGCGAGTGGTGGACCACCCTGCAGTCCACCGCCCCCAACGGCTCCGGCGGCCTCTTCGCCACCGGCGGCAGCAGCCAGGTCGCCGACCTCACCGTCGACGGCGACCAGACCTTCCGCAACAACAACTCCGGCGCCGCCGGCATCGAAGGCAACTTCGGCCCCGGCTCGCTGATCTACGACGTCTGGATCGAGCACACCAAGGTCGGCATCTGGACCGACTCCGCCAACGGCCTCTACGTGGTCGGTGACCGGGTCCGTGACGTCTTCGCCGACGGCGTCCACTTCAACGGCGGCACCACCAACTCCCGGGTCGACCAGACGGTCGTGCGCAACACCGGCGACGACGAGCTCGCACTCGACACCGAAGGCGGGAATGTCACCGGCTGCTCGCTGACGAACAACACCGTCAGCAGCCCGATCCAGGCCAACGGCATCGGCGTCTACGGCGGCGCGAACAACACGGTCGCGAACAACCTCGTCTCCGACACGGTCGCCTTCGGCTCCGGCATCACCGTCAGCACCGCCTTCGGCGCCGGCTTCAGCGGCCCGACCACGGTCAGCGGCAACGCGATGATCCGCGCGGGCTCGTACAACTCCAACTGGGGCTCGTCCCTGGGCGCCCTCTGGATCTACGCCAACCAGGACGACATCACCCAACCCGTGGACGTCACCGGCAACACCATCACCAACGCCACCTACCAGGGCGTGCTGCTCAGCTACGCCAAGCAGATCAGCAACCTCACCCTGGATCATCTGACCGTCAGCGGCGCCGGCACCTACGGCATCGACATCTCCGACGTCACCGGCAGCATGACGGCCAACTACGTCACCGTCAGCGGCGCCGCCTCCGGCGGACTCAACAACCCCGGCAACTACACCATCAACCGCGGTCCCGGCGACAGCGGCTTCTGACCGTCCGGTCCCATGCAACGTCCAGGCCGGGTGGCCTCCCTCCCCGGGAGTCCACCCGGCCCAACGGACCCGTGGTCCTGGTCAGACTCTGCGAGTGACATCGACAGACCGGAAGGCTCCGCAGGGGAAGCTACACCCGCGCGACGGGTGTCTCCGACACCGCCACCGGCGCACCGATGGCCACCGACCTGTTCATGCGGATCGGCAGCGAGACCAAGACGTTCACGGTCACCGCGCTGCTCGAGCTCGTCGACGAGGGCAGGATCCGGCTCGACGACCCGATCTGCGCCCACATCCACGGCGTGCCGTGCGGTGACCGGATCACGCTGCGTCAGCTCGCGGAGATGCGCAGCGGCCTGTTCCCGTACACCGCGGACGCGGATTTCACGCATGCGCTGCTGAACCGTCTCCGAGTTCGCGACAGTGCCGCCCGAACGGTGGATGTGACCGGCACCCACGTCCGAGCTACAGCGATGAGCCTTCCCGGTCACAGCACTTCTGTGCGCCGCTACGCCCGTGCCGCCGCCGTGGAGGAACTGTGTGCGCCCGTGTCTGGGGGCGAAGCGCTCGGGCCCGTCGCACTAGGACGGTTGGCTGCTCCCGCCGACGAAGGTGTAGAGCTCTACGATGACACCGTCCTTGCAGCGGGCGATGTCCATTCCGGTCGCGACGGGCGGTTGACCGGCGGGGCCGAACTGGAAGCCGAGGTGGCCGAGGTCGTCGTTGACGGAGACGGGTCCGTCGGGCCGGAAGACCCAGTCCGGCGTCTGCGCACGCAGTTCTGTGGCGCGCTGGGCGAGTGCCTCGCGGCCTCGGAGGACGCGGTCGGGTTCGTGCCACACGACGTCCTGGGCGTAGGTCTGCGCGATGGCCGCGTTGCGGCGCTCGGGGTCCGGTTCGTTGAAGACGTCGAGAAGGTTGCGGCGCATCAGGTCGGCGACGGGGCTGTTCATGGGCGGTCCTTCGGGTTGCAGGGTGAGTTCTGGCCTCGGCTGGCAGTCCCACGCGAGATTTGTCGCACTCCACGTCGATGCCGGAGCAGCCACCCGGGATCAGCGCTGTTGGTCCTGCGATTTCGTCAGGGTTGCGGAGTGCGAAGAGACGGAGGATCAGGTGCGGATAAGGTCGAGTGAGACCTGCCACAAGCATGCGGCGTTGTCCTCGTCGAGCGCGTACGCGGCGACTCCGCGGCGAATACCGGGCTCGTTGGGGCCGGCTTCGTTGCAATCCTCGAAGTAGCGGCCTCCAATGCCGTCGAGGAGGGGAGAGGCGGCCAGTAGGGCCGGCGTGGCCGCACCTTGCTCCTCGTTCTTCCAGGAGACGCCGGTGCTGTCGGTGGAGGCGTCGACCTGCGGAATGTGCCGCATGAGGCCCGTGGAAGGGATACGGCCGGGGTTGAGTGCGTTGGCGAGGATGCCGTCGCCGGCCCACCGCTTCGTCGCCTCGACGGCAAAGAGAACGTTGGCTGTCTTCGACTGGCCGTAGGCGACCCACTCGTTGTAGGGACGGCGGTCGAACATGATGTCGCCGAAGTCGACGTTGCCGCCGATGTGGCCGACAGAACTGACGGCCACGATGCGCGCTCCATGTGCCCTGGCGAGGGCGTCGTGCAGTCCTACGGCAAGTGCGAAGTGCCCGAGGTGGTTCGTGGCGAACTGCATCTCCCAGCCCTGTGCCGTGCGGTTCAGGGGCATGGCCATGACGCCGGCGTTGTTGACCAGGATGTGCAGTGGCCCCTGCCATGCGGCCACGAACTGCCGGACGGACTCCTGGTCGGCGAGGTCGAGCCGTGCGACGTGCAGGTTCTGGTTGCCCGTGGTCGCCGTGATGTCGCTCTTGGCTTTCTCGCCGGCTGCGGTGTCGCGTACCGCGAGGGTGACGTCCGCGCCGACTGAGGCCAGTGCGCGTGCCGTCTCGACGCCGAGCCCGGATGAGCCGCCGGTGACGATGGCGTGCTTGCCCGTCAGGTCGACGCCGTTGACGACTTCCAGCGCGGTCGACTCTGCTCCGAACGGCGTGGTGAGCAGTGTGTGTGCCATGGGATGTTCTCTCCTGTCTGCGGTTACTGCACGCGGGCGGTGCGGCGGTGAGGTCCGGACGTGCCGGAGTGAATCGGCTTTGGGACTGCGTCCGCGTCGACCTTGGCGCGGGCGCAATGGGGGGCTGATCGCCAACCGTGTGGCGATGGCAGGGACGAGGGGGCCAGCGGTCACGAGACCGCGAGCACGGCTTTCCTGCGCAGGGTCCCGTCCTGCAGCAGCGCGTGAACGTCCGCGGCGTCCGCGAGCGGTCTGACGGTGGGGGGTCCGAAATCGGTGAGCAGGACTGCCTTTGACATGAGGTCCTCCTTCTGGGACGTCGTGTCAGAACCGCGTAGGAGTGGTGCGGAGCGCGCGCGGGCGTCCCGGGGGTGCGACTACTGCTGTTCTTCTCCGCCGTCGGCGAAGAGTTCGCTGCCGGTGACGAAGCTGCTCTGGTCGGAGGCGAGAAACAGCACGGCGTTGGCGATCTCGCGGGGGCGGGCCACTCGTCCCAACGGCACTCCGCTACCCAGTTGAGCCATGAGCCCGTCGGCCCGGGCTGCGTCGCCGGCCAGGCCGCGCAAGCCGGCGGTCTCGGTTGGGCCGGGCACGATCACGTTGACCCGCACGCTTCGGCCGGCCAGCTCCACCGCCCACGTCCGTCCGAACGACCGGATAGCCGCCTTGGTCGCGGCGTAGACGCCGAAGGCGGGAGTGCCGCTGGTGGCGGCAGTCGAGCCGGACAGGATGACCGAGGCACCCTCGTTCAGCAGCGGCAGAGCCTTCTGCACGGTGAACACCGTGCCCCGGACATTGACGGCGAAGATCTGGTCGAAGTGCGCGGCGTCCAGATCCTCGAGCGTCGCGAACGACCCACCACCGGCATTGGCGAACAGGACATCCAAACCGCGACCGCGTTGAGAGATCTTCGCGTAGACCGCATCGAGATCGCTCAGGTCGGACACGTCGCCGCGGACGCCGACCGCGCCGTGACCGATCGCAGTGACCGCCTGATCGAGCTCGGCTTGGCGGCGGCCGGTGACGAACACCTGGGCGCCCTCCTCAGCGAAGCGCTGGGCCGTCGCGAGCCCGATCCCGGACGTGCCGCCGGTCACCAGGGCCGTCTTGCCTTCAAGCTGGTTCATCGCCGTCCTCCGCCGCAGATTACGTGACATGTCAAGCATAAGCGTATGGTGGACCGCGATATTCCGCTGAACCCGGCGCCGGTGGGTGCTGACTTGACCCCCGGGAACCTCCGCCCCGACGACAAACGCAGGTTCACAGCCCACGGCCGGCTGGCTCCGATCGCTGGCTGCGGATGTCACGGTGCGTGGTCGCTCGCGGTCTCCTGCTGGTCTTCGAGATTGAAGATCGACCAGGGTCGGGCCCTCCCCCGGTATTCGCTAGCGGATCACGCCCTGCGCAACGCGCCAGGAGTCCTCGAACATGTAGTAGCGGCTGATGCGGCCCTCGTGGTTGACGACAATGTCGATGGCGAAGGGCGTGTCGATCACTTTGCCCGTCGATCGGACGACGACCCGCGCCCGTCCGATCAGGACCGCGTTCGGGCCGTCGACGACAACGCGCTCGACGTCGAACAGTTCGCGGTCGGTGTACGCACCGATCGTCTCGAAGAACTCCGGGATGTTCTCGACCGAGCGACGCCCCACCCAGGGGACGATGGCCGGGTCACCGGGGATCTCCCAGACGGCGTCGCGCGCGAACAGCTCCACAACCCCTTCGATGTCGCCTGCTCCGACGCGCTTCAGGAGCTCCTCCACCACGCTGCGCGTGTTCTCACTCATGTTCTGCCCTTTCTTCGCCGAGGGGGTTCGGCCTCTCGGTCGGTACACGGCTTTCAGGATGAGGTAACCAAAGTTGTTACATCATCGGGGACGGAAGGTCGAGGCACGGGCCTCGCGGATGGGTCGCGGCGTTCCGCGTTCGCTAGGGGGCGGCGAGCACGTCGCGCAGCACGGTCTCCAGTGTCACCTTGGCCAGTTCGTTGCGCACGGCGTCCTCGATCCCGTCGTAGATGGAGCGCATTGCCGGCTGGATCCCGGATCCCACCACGCATTGCGGGTCCGGGGTCGCGGGGTGCATGCCGAACAGCGGGCTGGGGCCGACGACGTCGTAGACGTCGAGCAGGGTGATGGAGGCCAGGTCGCGACTGAGCATCCAGCCCGCGCCCGCGCCCCGCCGGGATTGGCACAGCCCGGCCTTCTGCAGCTGGGCGAGGAGTCGGCGGATGACCACGGGGTTCGTGTTCACGCTCTTGGCGATCTGCTCCGAGGTGGCGACCTCGTTGCCGTAACGCTGGTACAGCCCGATCCAGGTCAGGGCATGCGCGGCGATGGTCATCCTGCTGTTGGCGCTCATCGGTCCTCGCCTCCTCTGGAAGTAACAGTAACTGTTACGATCAGAGGGGTCAAAGCCAGACGTAACGACGATGACGGCGATCGCGGGGCTGAGATCCCGTCAGGCGCGGCGGTCGCGGGCGTACTGCAACACGACGACGCCGCTGCCGAAGGTGCGGGCGTCGAGGAGGCGGAGGTCCTGGGTCGCGGTGAGCTCCTGGAAGAGGGGGCGGCCGCGGCCGAGGATCACCGGGTGGACGCAGATGTGGTAGGCGTCGATCAGGTCCAGCTCCCGGAAGGTCCGGGCCAGGACCGCGCCGCTGACGACCAGGTCGCCCTCGCCCAACTCGCCGTCGCCCGGCGCGGTCTGGAGGGCGCGGGTCGCGGCGGGGTCGACCTCGTGGCGGACGGTGGTGTTCCAGTCGAGCCGGTCGGCGGTGAGGGTGCAGGAGAAGGCGGTCTTGGGCTTGGTCCGCCAGATCTCCGCGAAGTCCGCCACCGCCGGGCTTGCGTCCGGGTCGGCGTCGGCGGTGGGCCAGTACGCGGCCATCAGTTCGTGGGTGACCCGTCCGCTCAGGAACGCGGCGGTGGGGCGGAGCCGCTCGTTCAAGTAGCGGTGCAGGTCCTCGTCCACCCGGTGCCAGCTGATGTCGCGGTCGAGCCGCTCGGAGTAGCCGTCGAGGGACATCGACATGAAGAGCACGATTCTGCGCACACGGTGACGCTATGCCCAGGAAGCGGCAAGCGCCGGGCGACCCGCCAGGTGGGCGAGATCCGCGATGGCGTCGCTCTTGACGAACCAGGCCAGGCCGAAGGCGAAGACGCTGACCGACTCCCCCGCGAAGACCGGCGTCAGTCCGCCCACCCCACCCCAGTGCAGCAGCGCCGTGGCCAGGATCGTGACGATGCCGGCCAGGATGACCACGCCGCAGACCAGGTAGAGCCGCTTGCGCCGCTCCCCGTCCGGCTCGCCGTCGTCGCGGAAGAGTTGGAGGCAGAAGAAGGCGAGCGAGGAGAAGACGATCGCCGCGGAGACGGTGTGGATCGCGCCCACGACGTCCGTGGCCGTGGTCGGGTGCGGCACGAGCGAGGACGGCGGCCAGGTCGGGCAGAGCGAGACGACGATCGCGAAGAACCCGGCGATCGAGCTCCAGCGGTCCTCGCGCGGGCTGTGCCGGTAGCAGATCAGCACCACCCCGATGGCCCACAGACCGCCCACGAAGACGTTGCGCATGTGGGTGTAGTACGAGCCGCTGAGTGAGTCCAGCAGGCCCAGATGGGCCGAGAACAGGCTGTTGCCGAGCGGCAGCACGATCGGCAGCGAGAGGCCGATCAGGCCCACGCCGACGCGGAGCCGCTTGACCGTGGTGGCATCCTGCTCGGTCGTCCCGCCTGCCGGAACGGATGCGTCTGTCGCCATCGCTACCCCCTTGCCACACTTCACTCCACGTCACTGCGAAGTGACGATACGTAACTTGTGATACGCGCAGAGTGAGCACATGTCAATCCCCGTGCCACATACCCCTGGGGGGTACAGTCGCAGCATGACCGCATCGCGCGCCGTTCATGCCCTCGCCCATGCGCTCGCCCTGGTCGGGTCGATGACCTGGGAGATCACCTGGGCGCTGATCCTCGGGTTCCTGCTCTCCGCGATCGTCCAGGCCGTGGTGCGCAAGGAGACCGTCGTCCGGCTGCTGGGCGACGACCGTCCGCGCACGCTGGCGGTCGCCTCCGCGCTGGGCGCGGCGTCCTCGTCCTGCTCGTACGCGGCGGTGGCGTTGGCCCGGTCGTTGTTCCGCAAGGGCGCCGACTTCACGGCGGCGATGGCGTTCGAGATCGCGTCGACCAATCTGGTCGTGGAACTCGGAGTGATCCTGGCGCTGTTGATGGGCTGGCAGTTCACGCTGGCCGAGTTCGCGGGCGGGCCGATCATGATCGTGGTGCTGGCCGTGCTGTTCCGTCTCACCTTGCGCGAGCGGCTGCTGCGCGGCGCACGCGAACAGGCGGACCGTGGGCTGGCCGGGTCGATGGAGGGGCACGCGGCGATGGACATGTCGGTGCGCCGCAGCGGGTCGTTCCGGCAACGGCTGTTCTCGGGCGAGGGGTTGACGTCGGTCTCCCATGTCTTCGTGATGGAGTGGGCGGCGATCCTGCGCGACCTGGTGATCGGGCTGTTGATCGCGGGCGCGATCGGGGCCTGGGTGCCGGACTCCTTCTGGAACCACTTCTTCTTCTCGGGCCATCCCTTGGCGTCGAAGATCTGGGGACCGCTGGTCGGTCCGCTGGTCGCGGTGGTGTCGTTCGTCTGCTCGATCGGCAACGTGCCGCTGGCGGTGGTGCTCTGGAAGGGCGGGATCAGCTTCGGCGGCGTGGTCGCCTTCATCTTCGCGGACCTGCTGATCCTGCCGATCCTCGTCATCCACCGCCGCTACTACGGCACCGGGATGACGCTGTACCTGCTGGGGACCTTCTACGTGGCGATGGTGGTGGCCGGCTATGTGGTCGAACTCGTCTTCGGCGGGCTGGGGTTGGTGCCGGACCAGCAGCGGGCGCGGATCCCCATGGAGGGCGTCAGCTGGAACTACACGACCGTGCTGAACATCGTCTTCCTGGTGCTGGCGGCGGCCCTGGTGGTCCGCTTCCTGCGCACGGGCGGGCGGCAGATGCTCGCGATGATGGGCGGCTCCCCGGACGCCGGGCACGGCGAGCACGCGATGCACGAGGCCCACCAGGCCCACCAGGCCCACGGCGGGCACTGACCGCTGCGCGCTACAGCCACTGCGGGCGCAGGCCCGCCAGCGCCTTGCCCTCGGTCGAGAGCATGCCGGCCCGGTAGTCGAAGCGCGGGGTCGCCGAGAACATCAGCCACAGGTACTTGAGGTTCTCCGCGAACCAGTAGCCCGGCGTCAGGTCGTCGTAGGAGCGCGCCGATCCGGCGGGCGCGGTCACATCGCGGAGGTTGGTGTAGCCACCGGGGACGCGCTGGCGGTCGCGCATGGCGAGGAACCAGCGGTAGGCGCACTGCTTGTAGTGCTCGTCGCCGGTGATCCGCCACAGGTCGAAGGCGGAGTTGGCGTACTCGGGCCGCAGCTGGCCGGAGCGGTCGACAGGGGCCAACGTGGTGTAGTCGATCGACTCGGGCAGCACGGGATGGCGCTCCAGCACGGCCGTCCACGAGTCGAAGTACTCCGAGCCCTCGCGGACCGCGCCGCCCTTGCCCAGCAGTCCCGCGTAGAAGGCGCCGAGCTCCAGCTGCGTGGTCGGGCCGCTGGGGCGTCCGGTGTGGAAGTCGACCGACCGGAACCAGAGCCGGCCGCCGACGCGGACCGACTGGTGGCGCAGGATCGCCGCGGTCAACATCCGGTACCAGCTCTTCAGTTGGGTGTCGGCGAGCAGCGCCCCGCTGGTCCAGAGGTACTCGTAGAACGAGTCCACGGGCGCGTTCGGCGCGACGGTGGTGCAGTCGACCCAGCGGCCGGTCTCGACGTCGATCGACGTGCCGAGCAGGTCGAGCGCGCTGCGGCGGGAGATGACGGCCCGGTAGGCGCGGAGCGAGGCGTCGTAGTAGCGCGCGTCACCGGTGAGGCGGCTGAGCAGGCCGAACTCCATGGCGTTGCTGCCGATCTCGGCGAGCGCGGCGACCTTGCCGCGCACCGCGCCCGTACGCAGGTTGACGTGGGTGTAGGGCATGCCGGTCGGCGAGGCGGTGAAGGCGGGCAGCAGCCGGTCGGCGAGCTCGCGGGCGCGGTCCAGCAGGGCGGGCCGCTGCGTTGCCTGATAGCCCGCCAGCAGTCCGCCGACGAGGCGGATGATCGCCTCGAAGATCTGCACGTCGGCGTTCTGCGCCGGGTCGAGGTGCTGCTCGATCCAGTCGCAGCAGCTGATCACGTCGGCGTCCTCGCCCATCAGGAAGAGCGTGTCCAGCGCCTCGACGATGGAGAGCCCGAAGGTGTGGCCGGGCGCGAAGAAGTCGTGGGTGGTGCGGCTGATCGGCCGCGCCTCGTCGTGCCCCCAGGCGACGTCCTGGTACCCGCGCCAGCCGTGCAGGTACTCCTCGCGGACGGCAGCGGCGGCGATCGCGTCCGCCGACACGCTGGGCTCGGCGGGCGCCGCCGCGCCGAGCACGAGCGCGGTCGCCGCGCCGCCGACGCCGGCGGCGAGCACCGTCCGCCGGCTCGGCCGGCGGGCGCGGCCCTGGGACGCGCGGGACGTCGGCAACAGCGGGAGGGGCACAGGGGTGACCGTCATTCCGCCAGCAAGCCAGGCCCGACGCTTGTCGGATGATATCCACGCCGTCGGCTCACTCGATCGGGTTGCCCCACCCGCCGATCGCCGCAGTGCGCAGCGGTGGGACGGTCACCGTGGGTGACGGGTCGTCAGGCACGCGTCGGAATGCTCGGCCGCCGGGAATGCCGACGATCGCCGTCGCGTTGACCTGCGCGAACAGATCCCCGCGAACCTGATCCCCACGAACCTGATCCCCCAGAACCCGATCCGCACGAACCTGATCCCCCAGAACCCGATCCGCACGAACCTGATCCGCTCCGATCCGAGAGGTCGCCGTGTCCCAGTCCGAACAGTCGCATGCTCCCGTCCGCGAACTCCGCCTGGTGGTGACCGCCGACGACTACGACGCTGCGCTGCGCTTCTACCGCGACGTCCTCGGCCTGCCCGAGCGCGGCGCGTTCTCCTCCCCCGACGGCCGGGTGACCATTCTGGAGGCCGGGCGGGCGACCCTGGAGATCGCCGACCCGGGCCACGCCGACTACATCGACGACGTCGAGGTCGGCCGCCGCGTCGCGGGCCACATCCGCGTCGCCTTCCGGGTCGACGACGCCCCCGCGATGACCGCCCGCCTCGCCGAAGCGGGCGCCCAGGTCCTCGCCGAGCCCACCCGCACCCCGTGGCACTCCCTCAACTCCCGCCTGAACGCCCCGGCCTCGCTCCAGCTGACCCTGTTCGAAGAGCTGGGAGCTCCGTCGGAGCCGTCGGCAGCGCCGGAGCCGGAGCCGGGAGCGTGACGGATCAGGCGAACGATCCCGCGCACTCCGGGTGGCCCCAGCTGGAGCCGACCTTGGTGATCTTGTCGCCCTTGGCGTAGGGGCGGGAGCAGGGGCAGGTGCCCGGGTAGCGGGCGGCGAGGGTGCGGGCGGAGCCGGAGCCAGAGGAGGACTTCGCCGGGGCGCCGGTGGAGTCGGGGGAGGCGGACTTCGCGCCGCCGCGCACCGGGCGGCTGAGGCGGGCGCGGCCCTCGGCGGTGACCGGGGCGGGGACGGGGAGGTCGTCGCCCGTGCCGGAGGCGTCGCGCTGGTCGCGGGCGGCGTCGCTGGCCGCCTTGTCGGCGATGGCGTTGAGCGGGTCGCCGTCGACCTGGTGCGCGGGGACGTAGACGAAGGTGACGTCCCGGCCGGTCAGCAGCTCGTCGATGTGCTGGATCAGCTCGCGGTTGGCGACGGGCTTGCCTCCCGCCGTCTTCCACCCGTTGCGCTTCCAGTTGTTCAGCCACTTGGTGACCGCGTCGCGGGTGTAGGTCGAGTCGAGCCGGACCTCCAGCGGGACCGCCGGGTCGGTGGCCTCCAGCAGTTGCTCCAGCGCGGTGAGCTCGCCGATGTTGTTGGTGCTGTGCCCGAGCGCTCCGGCGCGCCAGCGCTGGGGGACGCCGGTCGCGTCCGCGACGACGTAGGCCCAGGCGGCCGGCCCGGGGTTTCCCTTGGCGGCACCGTCACACGCAGCGATGATTCGATCGACCATGCATCGATCATCCCAGGTCCCGCGAGCCCCCAGGTACACCCCCCGGACACACGCCCGGTGGACCCGCAGCCTCAGCCGGCAGGCCGCCAACCGAGTGCCGGGCCGAGACGGGTGGCGATGTCAGTGAGGATCTGCACGTAGTCCTCGTGAGCGAAGGTGAACGGCAGGGCGAAGGCGACCTCGTCGACCTGCTGGAACGCGGCGTGGGCGTGGAGCCGCTCGGCGAGCTCGGCCGAGGTGCCGACCAGGTCCGGGGCGAACAGCAGGCGGCCGGGTCCCTGCGGCGCGGTCGTGCGCGGCAGGCGGGACGCCGCGTAGGCGCGGTACTTGGCCTGCTGCTCGGCGGAGGCGCTGTCGGTCGGGATGACCACCAAGCCCTGCGAGACCCGGGCCCGCTCGCGGTCGGGGTGGTGGGCGCGGAACTCCAGGATCTGGGCGAGCTGGATCGCGGCGAAGTCCGTCCCGCCGTCCTCCTGCTCGGCCTGTTCGGCTAGTTCGGCCGGTTCAGCCGGTTCGGCTTTGACCACGCTGCTGGTGAGCAGGTTCATCCCCTGCTCGCCCGCCCAGCGGGCCGAGCGCAGGCTCGCGCCGCCGTACCACAACCGCCGTCCCAGGCCCGGGGACTGCGGCTGGACGCGGTCGGAGAAGACCTCGATGCCCTCGACGCCGCGGAAGTCCGTCGCGGCCTCGCCGCGGACGAAGCCGAGCAGGCGGCGGACCCGGTCGTACCCGAAGTCCTCGGCGTCGGCGGTGTCCGGGTATAGGGCCTGCTTGACGTCGTCCCAGTGCATCGGCGGGCCGACGCTGACGCCGGGGTTGAGCCGTCCGCCGGAGAGGATGTCGACGGTGGCCAGGTCCTCCGCCAGGCGCAGCGGGTTCTCCCAGCCGAGCGGGATCACCGCGGTGCCGAGCTCGATCCGGCGGGTCCGCTGCGTGGCGGCGGCCAGCACGGCGACGGGCGAGGAGATCCCGTGCTGGAGGTGCCGGTGCCGTACCCAGGCGGTGTCGAAGCCCAGCTGCTCGCCGAGTTCGATCAGTTCCAGGGTCGACGCATGGCCGGGGCCCGGGTCGGCCGGGTCGAAGAGGCCGATGGTCAGGAAGCCCAGCTTCCGCAGCGGCTCGGACGTCGTCGGCACAGGTGCTCCTCCCGGACGGGTGATCTTCGATGATCTTCCGTGATCCTCGGTCATCCTCCGTCAGCAGGGACGGTGCGCGCAGCGTTCGACCGCCGAACGACACAGCGACGCAACGCCGCGCAAGGCGGCGCAATACGGGTTCAGTCCGGTGGGACGGGCGGCCGGTGCGGCGGCGACGGGTCGTGGGCGGCCGCGCCGTCGTGGCGGGTGGCCTGGGCCACGGCGCGGGAGAGGCGCTGGGGCGGACGGTGTGGCTCCATGCTGAGCTGTTTGAGCCGGCCGCCGACCGTGTCGGTGAGGCTCAGCACCACCGGCGCGGTCACCACGACCGAGACCTCCAGCCAGATGGCGACGTGCGGGGACAGGTCGTCGGCCTTGTCGGCAAGGGAGTTGAGGCACTGGATCATCACCAGCCCCTGCGCCACGTACCAGCAGCTGCCCAGCAGCCAGACCACCGCGAAGCGGACCCGCAGGCCCCCGGGGATGTCACGCTGGAAGTCCCGCCGCTGCAGGTTGCCCGGGTAGTTGCGGTGCGCCTCGGCCAGCTCGCTGCTGTACTTCTCCAGCGGCGGCACGACGATCTCGACCGTCCGGGTCAGCGCCCGGTAGAGCCACCACCCGGGCAGTCCGCGGACGGCGGTCCAGTAGGCCCGCAGGGCGACGGCCGTTCCCAGCACCTGTCCGGCGGCGACCACGGCGGCGATGCCGCCGAGCGTGCTCCAGAAGACCTCGTGGTACGTCCCCGCGATTCCCGCCGTTCCGGCCGTCATTTGACCAGCGTGCGTCAAGTTCACCGTCCGTGACAAGAGTTGACGGCGAGGGGATCAGTTTCGGCCAACCCGGAACGGCGGCACGGACGGGCGGTTTGTCCGTTCCGGGCCGTACGACCAGCGACGTGAACGGCGGTGCTCATGGCCGAGACCTGTCGAGGGAACCGAAAACCCGGCTGCCGATGTCGGTGGGCTGCGCCAACCTCCAAGGACCCACTTCTCACTCCCCTGGAAGGAAGTCCGTCATGGGCCTCTTCACCGACACCCGACCGTCCCCGCACGAGCTGACCGAGCTCCGGCTGATGAAGGCCGGGGCGCCGTCCGACTGGAAGCGCACCCGGCACAAGTGGCTGCTGGGCGCGGGTCTGGTCGTCGGCTTCTGGGCCGGATCACACCTGAGCCCGGCCACACCGGCCGCGTGCACGACGCCGTCACCGTCCGCGTCGGCGCACCACGCCAGCGGCACGGCGCCTCCCGCTGCCGTCCGCCCGTAGCGGGGGCGCCTCCGCTCAGCAGCGGGGGTGCCTGCGCTCAGCAGCGGGTCATCCCGCCAGGGCGAACTCGCGGACCGCGTCGGCGAGGTACTCCACCTCGGCGTCGGAAAGCTGTGGGTGGACCGGGAGCGAGAGCATCCGGTCCCCCGCACGCTCGGCGGCGGGCCACTCCGCCGCCGGGTCCACACCGACGCCCGCGTAACGGGCGAAGGCGGGCTGGCGGGGCAGCGTGCGCGGGTAGTAGACGTGCGAGTCGATGCCGCGTTGCGCGAGGTGCGCCGCCAGCGCGTCGCGGCGTTCGGCCTGGACGGTGTAGACGTAGTAGCAGCGCCCGTCCCGGCCGGGGGGCGGGGCCAGCACACCGTGGTCGGCCAGGTCGGCGAACCGCTCGGTGTAGTGCTCGGCGATCCGGGCGCGCCGCTCCAGGCGGGCCGGGAACCCGGGCAGGCGGTGCAGCAGGAACGCGGCCTGGATCTCGTCGAAGCGGCTGTTCCAGCCGATCCGGTGGTGCAGGAAACGGGTCCGGCCGTCCTGACCGTGGTTGCGCAGCATCCGCACGGTGCGGCCCAGTTCGGCGTCGCGCGTCACCACCACGCCACCCTCGCCCGCCGTGCCGAAGGTCTTGACCTGGACGAAGGAGTAGACGCCCGCCTCCCCGGCGAGCCCCGCCGGGACGCCCCGCCGGACGCCGCCCTGGGCCACCGCGGAGTCCTCCACCAACCGCAGGCCGTACGCGTCGGCGAGCGCGGCGAAGCGCGGCATGTCGGCCATCACCGAGAACATGTGCGCGGGCATCAGCGCCTTGGTGCGCGGGGTGATCCGGCGCTCCATGACGTCGGGGTCGACGACCATCGTCCACGGGTCGACGTCCGCGAAGACCGGCACCGCGCCGAGCGCGACGACGGAGCTGGCCAGTGGCGCGCAGCCCAGTGCGGGGACCACCACCTCGTCGCCGGGGCCGACGTCCATCGCGGCCAGCACCAGGGTCAGCGCGCTGGTGCCGCTGCCGCAGGCGACCACGTCGGCGGCGCCGAGCTGTTCGCGCAGCGCCTCCTCGAACCGGGCGGTGTGCTCGCCCAGGATGAAGCGCTGGCTCGCGCCCTCGGGGCGGGCGGTCCCGATCTCGTGGACCAGGCGGACCAGGTGCTCCCGGTCGGCCTCGAAGAGGTCCGGAGGGAAGAAGTGCAGCCTCATGCGCGGGCTCCCTCGCGAGTGCCGGGGTAGGGCGTGGCGGGACGGGACGTGTCGGAGTGGGACATGCCGGGGCGGGAGGTGTCGGAGTAGGGCGTGGCGGGACGGGACGTGCTGGGGCGGAAGGTGCGGATCAGGTCGCAGACGCGGTCGACGGCGTCGAAGGTCAGGTCCGGGTAGAGCGGCAGCGCGAGGGCGCGCGCACAGGCCGCCTCGGCGTGTGGGAAGTCGCCGGGACGGTGGCCCAACTCGGCGAAGCAGGGCTGGAGATGGAGCGGAGTCGGGTAGTAGGTCTCGGTCTCCACGCCGTGCGCGGCCAGATGGGCGGCCAGTTCGTCGCGGTGCTCCACCTCGATCAGGTAGACGTAGAAGACCGGGTCGGCCTTGGCACCGCCGCGCGCGCCGACCGGCTTCGGCAGACGCAGCACGCCGGGCGCCCCGTCGAGCCGTTCGGTGTAGGCGGCGGCGAGTTCGGCGCGGCGGGCGATGTCGGCGTCGAGCCGGGTCAGCTTGGCCAGCAGCACGGACGCCTGGATGTCGTCCATCTTGCTGTTGTAACCGGGCACGCCGCTGCTGGTGTTGATGGTGCGGAAGTCGCCGAGCGTGCGGCCGAAGCGGCCGTGGTGGCGCAGCGCGTCGACGGTGCGGGCGATCTCGTCGTCGTCGGTCAGCACCGCTCCGGCGTCACCGATCGCGCCCAAGGTCTTGGTCGGGAAGAAGGACAGCATGCCGCCCGCGCCGAGAAGACCGGCGTGCACACCGTCGCGGCGCATGCCGATCGCCTCGGCGCTGTCCTCGACGACGACCAGGTCGTTCAGCCGCGCCAACTCGCCGAGCCGAGCCATGTCGGCGAGTTGGCAGAACAGGTGGACCGGCATCAGGAACCGGCAGCTCGGGGTGAGTACCCGCTCCACCGAGGCCGGGTCCATCGCGTAGCTGACCGGGTCGATGTCGGCGAAGACCGGCCGCCCGCCGGCCAGTACCACGGAGGAGGCCGAGGCGACGAAGCTGAAGGCGGGGACGACCACCTCCTCGCCCTCCCCCGGTCGCAGCCCGGCCGCGCGCAGCAGCAACACCAGCGCGTCGGTACCGCTGTTGACGCCGATCACATGGCGGGCACCGGTGTAGGCCGCCAGTGCGTGCTCGAACTCACCTACCTTGGCGCCGTGTGAGAACTTTCCTTGGGCCAGCAGCTCGGCGAGATGCCCGTCGATGACCTCGCGCAGTCCGGCGAAGGTCTCCGCCTGGGTGAAGAACGGTACGCCGGGCGGGGGTTCGCGCCGATCGGAGCAGCTGAGAGGGTCCATGTCCGCCTTTCACGATTGCCTTACCGTGTCACCGGCTGCGGAAAACATCCCGAAGCTAAACCACATCCGTTCACGAACTGAGGGAAACCTGGGTCGCACTGGGCCGATTCACCCGATCAGGTACACCACGCCAATGAATCTTTGACTTGGGCCGTTTTCCCCACCAGGCTCAGGCACATGCTCCGAACACTGGTCGTGGGACTGGGCCGAGCCGGCGCGGGTCTGCATCTCCCCGTCCTGGCCAAGGCCCGGGCACAGCAGCCGCACCTCTTCGCCCCCGGCCCGGTCATCGGCGTCGATCCGTCCGTCCCGCCCGACGGTGACAGCGAGACCTCCCTCGACGGCGCGCTGCGCGTGGCCGAGTCGCTGAACGCGGCACGGCGGTTGGTGGCGCCCGACAACACGGTGGTCCATGTCTGCACCCCGCCGCTCGGGCGGCCGGAGGTGGTCCGCGACCTGCTCGGACTCGGCTTCCGCAAGCTGCTGCTGGAGAAGCCAGCCGCCACGGGCACGGACGAACTCGCCGAGCTGGTACGCCTGGTGGGCCGCGCCGGAGTGCAGGTCGCGGTGGTCGAACCGTGGTCGGCCAGCACCCTGACGGAACGTCTGGCCCGCCTGGTCACCGATGCGAAGTTGGGCACGCTGCGGCAGATCTCGGTGGTGCAGAACAAGCCGCGGTTCCACCGCTCGCTCACCACGCTCGGCCATCCGACCGCCTTCGACGTCGAGATCCCGCACGGCCTGGGCGTGCTGCTGCACCTGGCGGGGGACGCCAAGGTCGCCTCCGCCTCCTGCACCGATCTGGTGTTGCACGGTCGCCGCCTGCCGCGTCTGGGCAGCGGGTCGGTGCAGCTGCACCACCACGGCGGTGTGCGCAGCGAGATCCGCTCCGACCTGACCTCTCCGGTCCGCGAGCGGCGGATTACGCTGCAGTTCGACCACGGCACCGTCATCGGCCACTACCCGGCCGACTCCGCCGACGACCACGCCCAACTCCGGCTGGTCACACCGGGATCGGTGAGCCCACCCAAGCAGATCTTCCGCGACGACGCGCTCACCGCCTTCCTGCTGCGCGCGTACGCCGACTTCGACGGCGAGGGCCCGCCCGCCGAGGCTTTCACCCGCCAGGTTCGCGCGGTGGAACTGCTCGCCGACGCCAAGCGCCGCTGCGACAACGGCCTGACCGCCGAACTCCGGCTCATCGAAGAGGTGCTGACGGATGCGAAGTGACTGTCGGTCAGCAGGCCCGACGCTGACCGGGATCGGTGACGAGGCCGCCCTCGGCATCGACGGCCAGCTCGCCGCGATCGCCGAACTCGGCTGGCGCACGCTGGAGCTGCGCACCGTCGACGGCATCCCGCTGGCCGACCTGCCCGAAGCCGCCTTCGACCGCGCGGCCTGCGCGCTCGCTGACGCGGGCGTCGACGTGGTCGCGGTGGACGCCCGGATCGGCGGCTGGGCCCGCCCGGTGACCGGCGACTTCACGGCCGACCTGGACGAGCTCGACGTCCTCGCTCGCCGCTGTGCCCGGCTCGGCACCCGTTACGTGCGCGTCATGTCCTACCCGAACGACTCCCGCGCCCCGCTGGACCCGTCCGCCTGGGAGGCGGAAGTCCTGGGCCGCATGGCCGTGCTGGCCCACCGCGCCGCCGACGCCGGGTTGGTGTTGCTCCACGAGAACTGCTCCGGCTGGGCCGGGACCGACGCGGAACGCATGGTCCGGCTGCTCGACGTCACCGGCGGCACGGGCTTCGGGCTCCTCCTCGACACCGGCAACGGCCCGGCCTACGGCTACGACAACCACGCCCTGCTCCGCCGCATCCTCCCGTGGACGCGGAACATCCACCACGTGCACGTCAAGGACGCGGTGCTGGGCGTGGACGGTCGTCCTGCCTACCGCGAGCCGGGCGCAGGCGAGTTGCGCGTGGCCGAGGGGCTGCGTCTGCTGCTCGACCACGGGTACACGGGCGCCTTCTCCCTCGAACCGCACGTGGCCGTCCGCCCGCACGAGAACCACGGGGACGCGCCGGAGGAGTGCCACGCAGCCTTCGTCCGCTGCGGTCTGGCGCTGCGGCGGCTTCTCGACGACTCCGTGCTGCCGCGTCCGGTCGGGCAGCGCCCCGCCGAGGCCGCGCGATGACCGGTCGCCAGGCGACGCCGCGCCTCACTCCCGACGACCACACGCTGCTGCTCGACCTGCTCTCCCTCCCGACGGTCGGCCCGCTGGAGCAGGGGCCGGACGCACCACCGCCCGAGCTGTGGTTCGCCCAACACCGTTATGCCGCAGCGGCGGCCGAGCTCGGCTTCACGGTGGTGCACCACGCGGCGCCTGACGCGCGGTGCCTACAGCGTCTCGACACCCCGTTGACGGTCTGTCAGGCAGCTGCCGAGCAGCCCGAATTCCTCACGGTCCAACCGAGCCTGGTTCTCTCTCTCGGCCCCGACGACGCTGCGCGCGAGCGGACCGTGATGGCCAACGTCCATCTGGACACGGTCGCCGGGCAGCAGCCTGTCTCCTTCGACGGGCACCGCTTCCACGGGCGCGGCGCGATCGACGCCAAGGGCCCGGCCGTCGCGCTGCTCGCGGGGGTGCGCGCGGCCGTGGCGGCGCAGCCGGACCTGCCGCGTGACACCCGGATCCTGATCCAGGCGGTATCCGGCGAGGAGGGCGGCGCGCTCGGCACGTTCGGCACCCGTCCGCTGGTCGAGGCCGGGCACTACGGCCGGCTCAACCTGTTCTGCGAGCCGACCGGCGGCCGGGCGCTGCTGCGCAGCACCGCGTCGATGACCGCTCGGATCGAGGTCACCGGTGAGGACGCCGTCGACGACCGTCCGGGCTCGGGCCACAACGCGACGGTCCTGCTGGGCTTTCTGGCGCACCATCTGGCCGTCACCCTCGACGCCGCGCTCGACCCGGCCGACGGCCAGATCTGCGTGGCCGGGCTGCACACGGGCACCCTGCACAACCGCGTCTACGGGCGCGGCAGTCTGCTGGTCAACCTCTCCTACCGCAGCGCGGCCGTCGGGCGTCGTCTGGAGCGCCGGTTCCTGGACGCGGTCCGGAGCGGGCTGCGGGCCTTCACCGACGCGCACCGGGACAGCAGCCGCCTGGCCCGGACCGCCGCCGACGCGCCGACCGTCACCCGCGTCACCTGGCTCAAGCGCGGCCTGCCCGCACTGGACAGCACGTACGGCGAGCACGCCGAGCACGGCGCGCACGGCGCTCCGGCGTGGCTCCTCCCGCTGCTGGCCCGCGCCGACGTGCCGCTCTGGCCCGCCGAGGAACCGGCCTTCACCTGCGACGCGATCTGGACGGCGGGCCTGCCCGACGCCCACACCGTGGTGCTCGGCCCCGGCAGCCTCGATGCCAACCACGCCCACGCCGACGGCGAGTTCGCCGACCTGTCCGACCTGGACGGCTTCGCCGACACCGTCGCCCGCCTGCTCACGCACTTCCGCGCCGCAGAGCAGTTCACCGCAGAGCAATTCACCGCAGAGCAGTTCACCGCCAAGCCGTTCACCGATCAGGCACCGCCTGCACCATCCGCAAGGAGCACCATCCCGCATGCCGCTGTCGAGCTCGCCCCTCCCCCATCAACTGACTCAGCGTCAGGACAGTCCGCTCGTCGACCATGACGACCTGCTGCGGTTCACCACCGACGTCTTCCGCCGCTGCGGAGTGGCCCGGGACCGAGCCGCCACCGCAGCCGAGGCACTCTGCTACGGCGACCTCACCGGCATGTCCTCGCACGGGCTGACCAATCTCACCCGGCTCTACCTGCCGCTCTTCGAGCAGGGCCGCGTCGACGCCTCCGCCGAGCCGCTCGTCACCACCGACGCGGGCGCGGCCGTCCGCCAGGACGCGCGGGGCGCGCTCGGGCTGTGGTCGGCCGCCGCCGCGATGGACCTCGCCGTCGAGCGGGCCGCGCGGTTCGGGATCGGGCTGGTCTCGGTCCACGGGGCCACCCACCTCGGCTGCGCGGGCTACCACGCGGCCCGCGCCGCACACCGTGGCATGGTCGGCATCGTCGCCTCCAACTGCGGGCGTCAGCGCATCGCGCGCCCGCCGGGCGGACTGCGCACGCTGCTGGGCACCAACCCGCTCAGCATCGCCGCGCCTGCGGGCGAGCACCACCCGTTCGTCCTCGACATGAGCACCACGGTCGCCCCGACCGGCCGGGTCCGCGTCGCGGCCAGGGCAGGGCAGCCGGTCCCGGCGGGCTGGCTGGCCGACGACAACGGACGGACTGTCACCGACGCTGCCGCCTTCGACCGGGGCGAGGCACATCTGCGCTGGCTGGGTGGCGATGCGGAGACCGGCGGCTACAAGGGCTTCGGGCTGGGTCTGGCCGTGGAGGTGCTGGCCGCCCTGGTCAGCGGCTCCGGTCGCGGCCCGGAGCCGGAGGCGCTGGAGGCCGACGGCAGGCCGTCCGGCCGGGACGACGACATCGGCTTCTTCGTCGCGGCCGTCGCCCCCGGCGTGCTCCGTCCGGCGGGTGACGTGGCCGCCGATGCCGCAAGCCTGTTCGGCACCGTGCTCGACTGCCCTCCGGCGGATCCGGCCGCGCCGGTCCGCTACCCGGGATGGACGGAGGCCGAGCGCGCGCAGCGTCACCGCGCCGACGGCGTCCCGGTCTCGGCAGCGCTGCTCGGTGAACTCCAGGATGTGGCACAGCGGTTCGACGTGAAGGCACCAGTGGTGCGCAGGAGGGAGGCGAACTGATGGAGAGTCAGTCCTTTGCCGTCGTCGGCCTCGGCGTGATCTCGAAGTTCTACCTCGCGGCGCTGGAACGCTCACCCGCCGCCGGGCTGGTCGCGGTCTGCGACCGCAACCCCGCCGCCCTCGCACCCTGGCAGGGCCGGGTCCCCTGCTACACCGACCATCGGGAGCTGCTGGCGCACGAGCGGCTCGACGGCGTGATCGTCACCGTCCCCAACGACGCCCACACCGCCGTCTGCGGCGACGCGCTGCGCGCCGGGGTTCCGGTCTGTGTGGAGAAGCCGCTCGCGCTCACCTCCGCCGAGGCGGCCGGGCTGACGGCCGCGGCCGAGGCGGCCCGGGTGCCGCTGTTCACCGCCTTCCACCGGCGCTACAACGCCCGCGTCCGCCAGCTGGCCCGGCAGTTGGAGCCGTGCCGGGACGAGATCGCCTCGGTGGTGGTGCGCTACTTCGAGCAGATCGAGGAGCACACGGGCAACGACAGTTGGTACCTGGACCCGGCCCGCTGCGGCGGCGGCTGTGTCGCCGACAACGGGCCGAACGCGTTCGACCTGGTCCGCCTGCTGCTCGGCGACTCCGCCGAGCCCTCCTCGCCCGGCGCGCCGGCCCGACTGGCCGTCAGCAGCGCGACCGTCGGCTACGACGCGATCGGCGTCGACCGCCGGGCCGTCGTCGAGCTGTCGACCGCGTCAGGCGGCGCCCGAGAACGTTCGAGCGCCCGGGTCGAGCTCGACTGGTCCTACCCCGGCGAGGTCAAGGACATCACGGTCACCCTCACCGACGGCACGGTCCGCCACGCCGACATGCTGGCCGGTCACCACGGCTTCAAGGCCTCCCTCTGGCACGAGTACGAGGCGATCCTGGCCGAATTCCTCGCCCGGCTGCGGTCGCCGTTCCGCGTGGACGACGGCGGTCCGGCGGCGCTGCGCCTGGTCGAGGCCGCCTACCGGGCGTCCGACCGGGTGTCCGACCGGGCCCTCGACGGCGCGCCCGACCGCGCGCCCGCCCTCGCGGGGTGGACGGGCGAGGCGGTGGGCGCACGATGACCGTCCTCGAAGCACCGGCCCTGTCCGCATCCGCGTCGGCGTCGCAGCGGGAGAACGGGCCCAAGCGCGCCGTCCACGGGCGGCTGGTGAAGGTGCTGCTGCACCGCAGGGACGACCGCGGCATGGCCCTGGAGCCGCACGCCGCACGCTGCGTCCGCGCGGGCGAGGTCCACGAGTTGGTCACCACCGACCACCAGGAGACCGGACCCGGGGCCCGGATCGACCGCGTCGGGTTCCTCGGGTTCGTGGAGCTGGACAACGCGGGCGTCATCGACCGCGGCGACACCGTCCGGATCGGCGGGCGGACCGTCGGCACGGTGCTGGGTTTTGACGCCTGCCACTTCCCCAACCACTACAACATCCTGATCCACGCGCCCGTGCCGCTCACCGGCGCGGACCTCGGCCTCACGCCCGAACTGCCGGTCAGCTTCAAGCCGTTGGCCGCTCCTTCCCTCGTCCCCTCAACACCGGAGCGCACCATGCCCGTTCTCGACCCCGTCGGTTCCGCGCCGGACCTGGCCCAGGCGATGGTCTCCCTCACCGAGCTGGCCGACACCGGTCTGCCCAGGGAGACGGTCGCGCTGGCCGAACTCCTCAGGCTGCACGTCTCGCAGCGGAACGGCTGCGGCTACTGCACCACGCTCCACCGCGACGCGGCGCTGGCCGCCGGGCAGGACCCGGACAAGCTCGACGCCCTCCTCCGCTGGTCGGACGCCACGCATTTCTCCGCCAAGGAGCGCGCCGCACTCGCCGTCGCGGACCACCTCACCCGCGAGGACAGCGGCCCGATCCCGGACGCGCTCCGCGCCGACGCCGCACGGCACTTCGACCCGTCGGTGCTGGCCCGCCTGGTCTGGACGATCGCCGCGACCAACGCGTGGAACCGCATCGGCCTGGCGTCCGCCGCGGGTTAGGCCCTGCCCTGATCGGCCTCGGGCCCCGTCGGCGCGGGCAGGTCCGGGCGTCCGCGGCTGAGATGGACCGTCGTGCCGGACGCCCGCGCGTCGAGCGCCGCGTCCATCCGGGCGGCCAGTCGCCAGGGCAACGCCTCGCGCGCCTGCTCGCGGGTGAGCCAGCGCACCGAACTGACCTCGTCCCCCAGGACCATGGCCTCGGACTGCTCGGGCGTGAGCGGCTTGAGCGCGAAGACGAACGTGGACAGCGCGCGCCCGTGCTTGGACTGCCGGGCCGAGGAGGTGTCGACGGCCAGCACCCGGCCGACCTCCCACTCCAGGCCCAGCTCCTCCCACAGCTCACGGGCCGCGCCGTCAGCGGGCGACTCGTGCGCCTCGACCATCCCGCCCGGCAGTTCGGCGTGCTGCTTGTAACTCGGCTGCAGAATCAGCACGCGCCCATCGGTGCGGGTGACCACGACCGTCGCAGCCATCATCGGCGCGGGCAGCGTCGCGTAGTAGTCGCCCTGGCCCAACGGTCGCGGGACGCCGTCCTCCAGCACGGCGGTGTGCGCGCCCCGCTGCGCGGCCAACGCTGCCAGGAGGCGGCGGGCGAGTCGCCCGGGGACCAGCTCCGCTGCCTTCTCGGGCGCGAAGTAGCCCGCCGTCGCGCCCGGATCCACCGGGTGAGCGGCGTGGATGTGCACGGCCTGGACGTACCCGGCGTGGACGTGGTCGACCACGGTCCGGCCGTGCACCGACGCCGGGACGGTGTCGACCGCGAGCAGGCGGCCGACCTCGACGTCCCTCAGACCCGACTCCTCGCGCAGGCAGCGCAGTAGCCCGTCCACCGGCCCCTCGTCGCCCAGCATCCCGCCGGGCAGGTCCCAGGCCGCCTCGCCGCCGGCGGGGTCAACCCGCTGGATCAACAGCACGCGCCCCGCGTCGTCCGTGATTACCGCGTGGGCCGCCAACCCCGGCGTGCTCGCCACCCCTGCCCCCAGTCGACCGACAGTTCGCCTCCGAACGTCAGGCTGCCCGGGCGCGCGCCGGAGTATGCGGGCTGCGTCAGGTCGAGGCAGTCAGGCCGAGGCCGTCTGCTGGACGCGGCGGCGCGCCGTGGCCACGATCACCGGCTCCGCCCCGGCCCCGGCGTGGTACTCCGACCGCCGCGCACGCGGCTTCCGCACCCTGGTCGAGGAGCTGTTCACCCACCCGGATAGCGTGGTCCTCGGCCTTCGGGCCACCCGGCCCGAACCGCCGGAGACCGCCGACGCGGTCCGTCCTGACCTGCTCCACCGGCTTTTCCGGCTTTCCGGCGCAGGGACGGCCGGGTCGTCAGGATCCGCGACTTCGCCGACCGGACCCCCGACCTGACCACCGCCGAGGCGCCGTTCCGGCAGACTGCCTGAACGTACCGAAGTACTGCACGGAACCAAAGCACCGCCCGGAACGAAGCACTGCCCGCCCACCTCCCTCGAACGGAGGCGACATGAACGTCGCCCTCGGCTATGCCGGCCCGCCCGCCTGGACCCTGTCCCGGGTCGTCGGCAGCTGGCAGCTCGAACCCACGGTCGTGGCCATCACCCTGGTGGCCGCCGTCGGGTACCTCGTCGGCGTCATTCGTGTCCGCCGTAGCGGCGGCGGGCTCTGGCCGCTGCAGCGCATCGCCGCGTTCTTCGGCGGGCTGGCGCTGTGGATCGTCGTCTGCTGCTCCGGCCTGGGCGTCTACGAGCGGTTCCTGTTCACCGACCGGGCGCTGCAGGCGGTGCTGCTGCTCATGGTCGTCCCGCTGCTGCTGGCGCTCGGCGCGCCGGTCAGCCTGCTGGTCCAGGCGGCGCCCGAGCGGCTGCGAGCCCACCTGGAGGCGGCGCTGGCCGGTCGGGTGTCGCGGGTGCTGATGTTCCCGCTGGTGTCGACCGTGCTGCTGATCGTGCCACCGTGGCTGTTCTACTTCACGTCCTGGTACGAGAACTCGCTGACCTCGTCGGTCTGGAACACCGCGTTCCATCTCGGCTTCGTCGCGTTCGGGCTCGCGTACTTCTGGCCGCGGCTGCAGATCGACCCCGTGCCGCACCACTACCACCCGCTGCTGGGCGTGCTGATCACGATCGCGGAGGTCATCTTCGACGCCGCGCTCGGCTTCGTCCTGGTCTTCGGCGGGCACCTGGTGGCCTCCCACTACTGGGACTCCCTGCACCGCCCGTGGGGCTGGTCCCCGCTGCAGGACCAGAAGTGGGGCGGCGCGGTGCTGTGGGGGCTCGGCGACATCGCGGGCGTGCCGTTCATGGTCGCCCTGATCATCCGCGTGGTGAAGGAGGAACGCCTCCGCACCCGGGTCGTGGACGAGGAACTCGACCGGATCGAGCAGGAGGCCGCGTCGGCGTCCGCGTCGGCGCCCCCCGTCGGGACCGCGGCCGCGGTCGCGTCCGCAGCCGACAAGGTCGCAGCCACACAGGTCCCGGAGCTGCCGGAGACCTCACGCCCGTGGTGGGAGACCGACCCGCGCCTGGCCCACCGCTACGGCTCCGCGCGCGACGCCGAGGACTGACGGCGCGCAGGAATGGCGGCGCGGAAGGAATGGCGGCGCGCAGAAGCCCCGGCATGCACGGGGGGAACATGCCGGGGCTAGCCAGCCGCTCAAGACCAGCCTGAGAACCATATAGCCGCAGGTCAGGCCAGGGAAAGGGCCGGGGTGGCACCCCTCCCAGTGGTTCTGCCCGGAGCCGTGACCGGCAGCGGTGACCGAAACGGCTGACCGGCACCGGCCGATATCGCCTTGCCCACCCCGCGCCGCGCCCTCCACACTCCCGGCATGAGCGACGACGCACACGCCGACTTCTCCCACAAGCCCGTCCTCACCGGCGACAGGGTCGTGCTCCGGCCGTTCCGGCTCGACGAGGACGCCGATGTGATCCGCGACTTCCTCTCCGACCCGGAGGTGATCCGCTTCACCGACGGCCTGCCGGAGACCGAGCGCCGACCCTGGAGCGAGGAGTCGGAGCAGGGCATGCGTGCCTGGTACGGCACCCGGCACGAGCAGACCGACCGGCTCGACCTGGCCGTGGTCGACCGGGCCGGCGGCCGCTGCGTCGGCGAGGTCGTGCTCAACGAATGGGATCCCGCCAACCAGAGCTGCAACTTCCGCATCCTGCTGGGCTCCAGGGGCCGCGACCGCGGCCTCGGCACCGAGGCCACCCGGCTGATCGTCGGTCACGGCTTCGAGCGGCTGCGCCTCCACCGCATCTCGCTGTCCGTCTTCGACCACAACCCGAGGGCACGCCGCGCCTACGAGAAGGTCGGCTTCGTCCTGGAGGGCACCTCACGCCAGGCGCTGCGCTTCGGCGACGCCTGGGTCGACGACCACCACATGGCCGTGCTGGCCCCCGAGTGGCACCACCACCGCGGCCACCCCGGGGCCGCATAGGGCTTCCGGACGCTCCGAACACTCCCGACGCGACAGAAGCCCCGCTGCGGGCAACGCTGGAGGGGAGTCGGATCCGGGGAAGCGGCGCCGGGAGGCGAAGCGTATGGAGAAGAAGTGGTGGACCCTGCTGGCGGTCTGCGTCGGCACGTTCATGCTGCTGCTCGACGTCACCATCGTCGTGGTCGCGCTGCCCGACATCCAGCGCGCGCTGCACGCGGGCTTCAGCGACGTGCAGTGGGTGGTCGACGCCTACGCGCTCGCGCTCGCCTCGTTCCTGCTGACCTCCGGGGTGCTGGCCGACCGCTACGGGCGCAGGCGGCTGTTCGGGATCGGGCTGGTGATCTTCACCGCCGGGTCGCTGCTGTGCGGGCTGGCGCAGTCACCGGTGATGCTGATCCTTTCGCGTGCCGGGCAGGGCGTCGGCGGGGCGATCATGTTCGCCACCTCGTTGGCGCTACTCGGCCACAGCTTCCGGGGCCGGGACCGCGGGATCGCGTTCGGGGTGTGGGGCGCGATCACCGGACTCGCCGTCTCGCTGGGGCCGATCCTCGGCGGCCTGATCACCACGGGTATCAGCTGGCGCGGGATCTTCCTGGTCAACGTCCCCATCGGCGTCGCCGCCTGGGCGGTGACCCGGTGGCGGCTGGACGAGTCGCGCGCACCGCACCCCGGCAGGCTGGACCTGGCGGGTTTCGCCCTGCTGACGGCGGGCCTGGTGGGCCTGGTCTACGGCCTGATCCGGGCCGGTGAGTCCGGTTGGGGCGACGCCGGGGCGATCACGGCGCTGGCCCTGGGTGGTGCGCTGCTGGTCGCCTTCGTCCTCACCGAACTCAGAGTCGCCCACCCGATGTTCGACATGAGCCTGTTCCGCAAGCCCACCTTCGTCGGCGGCCTGTGCGCGGCCTTCGCGATGAACGGCTCGCTCTTCGCGATGCTGCTCTACATCGTGCTGTACCTCCAGGACGTGCTGGGCTACTCGGCGCTGGCCACCGGGACGCGTCTGCTGGTCAACAGCGGGGCGATGCTGGTGGCGGCGACGCTGGCGGGCAGGCTGAGCGAGCGCGTCCCCGCCCGGTGGCTGATCGGCCCCGGGCTGATCGGCGTGGGCGTCGGTCTGCTGCTGATGGCCGGCCTGAACGGCAGCAGCACCTGGACGGACCTGATCCCCGGCTTCATCGTCTCCGGCCTCGGCGCGGGATTCGTCAACCCGCCGCTGGCCTCCACCGCCATCGGCGTGGTCGAGCCGGAGCGGGCGGGCATGGCCTCCGGGATCAACTCGACCTTCCGGCAGGTCGGGCTGGCCACCAGCATCGCCGCCCTCGGCTCGGTCTTCGCCACCGAGCTGCAGCACAAGCTCACCACAGCGCTCGCGACGACGCCGTTGGCGCCCCGGACGGATCAGATCATCGCCGCCGTCCGCCAGGGCCAGGGACCGGGCGCGGCGGGTACCGCCGCCCTCCCGCCGCCCCTGCAGGCCACGCTCCAGTCGGCGGTCAGGTCGAGCTTCACCGGCGCGCTCGACACGCTGTTCGTCATCACTGCCGTCCTCGCGCTGGCCGGCGGGGTGGCCTCGGCGCTGCTGATCCGCACCAAGGACTTCGCCCACCGTCAGCCGGAGGGGCAGGAGAGCCCGGTGCGCAGCGGCGAGACGGGGCGGGGCTGAGGGACGGGCTGAGGGAGGGGCTGGCGGCGAGCGCCGCCCTCGAAAGCGCGGGTGTACCGGGCGCTGGCGCGGGCAGATGCCCGAGGCACCCCGTCCGTCGGGGCCGGAACGGCACCGGAGGCAGCCATGAACGCCGTGGAACGTGGAATCCGCCGGCTCGACGCCTGGCAGCAGCGTCGGCGCGCGCTCGGCTTCGTCATCGGCGTCGTGCGCAAGTTCGGGGACGACCGCTGCGGGCAGCTGGCCGCGCTGATCACCTACTACGCGTTCGCGGCGCTCTTCCCGCTGCTCCTGCTGCTGACGACGGCGCTCGGCTTCGCGCTGCGCGGGAGCCCCTCCCTCCGCGCCGACGTGCTGAACTCGGCCCTGGCCGACTTCCCGGTGATCGGCGACCAACTGCGCGCGAACGTGCACAGTCTCCAGGGCAGTCTGATCGCGGTGACCTTCGGCTGCCTCGGCCTGCTCTACGGCTCGCTCGGCCTGGCGCAGAGCCTGCAGTTCGCGATGGCGCAGGTGTGGAACGTGCCGAACGTCCGGCGGCCGGGCTACCTCCCGAGGCTGGCCCGCTCGCTGGTGCTCATCCTCATGCTGGGCCTCGGTCTGCTGCTGGTCTCCACCGGCACCGGGCTGCTGAGCGGGCTGGTCGGGCCGGCCCCCGTCGTCACGGTACTGGGCCTGCTGGGCTCGGCGGTGCTCAACGCCGGCCTCTACCTCGCCTGCTTCCGACGGCTCACCCCGCACGAGGTCCCGTGGCGGCGGCTGCTTCCCGGCTGCCTGCTGGCCGGTCCCTGCTGGACCGCGCTGCAGGCCTTCGGCGGCGTGCTGGTCGCACACGAGCTGCGGCACACCACGCAGGTGTACGGGGTCTTCGGCACCGTCCTCGGCCTGCTGTGGTGGCTCTACCTCGGCGCGCAACTGTCGCTCTACGCGGCCGAGGTGAACGTCGTCGCGATGCGGCGGCTCTGGCCGCGCTCGCTGGTACAGCCGCCGCTGACCCGCGCCGACGAGCACGTCCTCGACGCGATCGCCCTGCAGGAGCGCAGGCGGCCGGAGCAGCACGTGGAGAGCCACTTCCGGCGGCGTGATCCCGCGCGGAGTCGCAGGCAGACGGAACCCCGGGGAAGGGAACCCGGCAAGAAGGAGCCTCCGAAGCGAGGGCCCGCCAAGACCTGACCCGTGCATGGTTGTTGACCCATGGTCAAAAACCAGTAGGAGCAACCATCACACGCTCCCTAGGATGGACGGTCATGGTTGATTTCTATCCTCCGACCGATCCCTACGACAGCGGCTACCTCGACACCGGGGACGGCAACCGCATCTACTACGAGCAACTGGGCAACCCGGACGGCAAGCCGGCCCTGAACGTCCACGGCGGCCCCGGCAGCGGGGCGGCGCGGCGGCCCACGCGGGCCTGGGACCCCGAGTACTACCGCGTCATCCGCTTCGACCAGCGCAACTGCGGCCGCAGTACCCCGCACGCCAGCGACCCGGCGGCGGACATGAGCCTCAACACCACGCAGCACCTCATCGACGACATGGAGCGCCTGCGCCAACACCTCGGCGTCGAGCGGTGGTTGCTCAACGGCGCGTCCTGGGGCTCGACCCTGATCCTGGCCTACGCGCAGCAACACCCGGAGCGGGTCAGCGAGATGGTCATCCAGGCGATCACCACCACGCGCCGGTCCGAGACCGACTGGCTCTACCGGGGCGCCGGGCTCTTCCAGCCCGAAGCCTGGGACCGGTTCCGTGACGGCGTCCCCGAGGACGAGCGGGACGGCGACCTGCTCGCCGCCTACGCCCGGCTGATGGAGAACCCGGACCGCGCGGTCCGCGCCAAGGCCGCCGCCGACTGGCTCGCCTGGGAGGACGCCGTCATCTCCAACGAGCCCAACGGCGTGCCCGGCATGTACAGCGACCGCGAGGTCGACGCGCAGATCGCGTTCGTCCGGATCTGCGCGCACTACTTCAGCAACGGCGCCTGGCTGGAGGAGGACCAACTCCTGCGCAACGCCCACAAGCTGGCCGGGATCCCGACCGTCCTGATCCACGGCCGCCACGACATGGGCTGCCCGCCGCAGACCGCCTGGGAGTTGGCGAAGTGCTGGCCCGACGTCCGCCTCCACATCGGCGAGGACGCCGGCCACGTGGGCGGCGAGGTGCTGGGGCAGATCGTCCGGACGGCCATCGAGGACTTCAAGAACCGCTGACCGCTGACGGCTGACCGGCGCCCGTTCGACGGCACAGCACGGCCGGCCGGGTGGACGCGCGGGGGGTCCGCGGGCGATCGTGAGCGCCATGAACGATCACCACACGTCGCCGCCGGCGCAGGCGGGCCCCGCGGCCGAGGCCGAGGCCGACGAGGTCCGCCGGTTCTGGCGTGGCCTCGGGTTGCCCGGACTGGTCGACGTGCACACCCACTTCATGCCCGAACGCGTCCTGCACAAGGTCTGGGACTACTTCGACACTCAGGGGCCGCTGATCGGCGGCATGGAGTGGCCGATCACCTACCGGCAGGAGGAGGCGGAGCGGAGCGCCGTTCTCCGGGCGTTCGGCGTGCGGGCGTTCACCTCGATGCTCTACCCGCACAAGCCCGGCATGGCCCGCTGGCTGAACGACTGGGCCGCCGACTTCGCCGAGCGCACCCCCGGATGCCTGCACACCGCGACGCTCTTCCCCGAGCCGGGTGTCGAGGCGTACGTCCGCGAGGCCGTCGACGCGGGTGCGCGCGTCTTCAAGGCACACGTGCAGGTGGGGGCGTACGACCCGGCCGACGAGCTGCTGCGACCCGCCTGGGGGCTGCTCGCCGAGGCCCGGATCCCCGTGGTGATCCACTGCGGCTCCGGGCCCGCGCCCGGCAAGCACACCGGCCCTGAGCCGATCGCGCGGGTGCTGGCGCGCCATCCGGAGCTGCGGCTGGTCGTCGCGCACCTCGGCATGCCCGAGTACGAGGACTTCCTCGGCCTCGCCGAGCGGTACGGGCAGGTCCGGCTGGACACCACGATGGCGTTCACCGACTTCGCCGAGGGATTCATGCCCTTTCCGCGCCGGGCGCTGCCGCGGCTGGCCGATCTCGGCGAGCGCGTCCTGCTCGGCTCCGACTTCCCCAACATCCCCTACCCGTACGTCCACCAGCTCCACGCCCTGGAACGGCTGGGCCTCGGCCAGGAGTGGCTGCGGGCCGTGTGCCACGACAACGCGGCGCGGCTGTTCGGGCTGTGATCGCCAACGCGGTCGCGGACGTGATCGCGGACGTGAACGCGGACATGATCGCGATCGGGGAGAAAATTCTCCGTCGGCTGTGTCGATCCGCTGCGACGCCGTTCGACCTGGGGTAGAGAGGGTCGGAAGGCGACCCCCGATGCCCAGGAGGCCGGAATGGCGAAGTACATGCTGATCATGCGCAACACCGACGAGTCCCTCGCGAAGATGATGGAGACGCCGTTCGAGCAGATGCTGGAGACCGTGGGCCGCTTCAACGAGGAGCTGATCCGGGCCGGCGTGCTGCTCGCCGCCGAGGGGCTGGACGATCCGGGCCAGGGCGTCGTCGTCGACTACAGCGGCGAGACGCCGATCGTCACCGACGGTCCCTACGGGGAGACGAAGGAGCTGTTCGGCGGCTTCTACCTGATCGACGTGGCCTCGAAGGAGGAGGCGGTGGAGTGGGCCCGGCGGATGCCGGCCATCGCCGGGTCGCGGTGCGAGATCCGCCGGGTTCCGGCGATCGACGAGTTCCCGCAGGACAACGAGTGGATCGTCAAGGAGCGGGCCTGGCGCGAGCGGACCGGCCAGCTCTGATGGCCGCAGCTGCGGACGGCCCGCTCGACGGCCCGCCGCGCGGGGAGGCGCCCCGCGCGGAGGCAGCGCGGCGGGCCGTCGAGGCGGTGTGGCGGATGGAGTCGGCGCGGATCGTCGGCGCGCTGGCCCGGTACACCGGGCAGTTCGAGCTGGCCGAGGACGTCGCACAGGAGGCGGTCGCCGAGGCCCTGGTCGGCTGGGCCCGCGACGGCGTGCCCGCCAACCCGGTGGGCTGGCTGCTGACCGCCGCCCGGCGGCGTGCCGTCGACAGCTTCCGCCGCCGCTCCGCACGCGACGAGCGGTACGCGCTGCTGGCCAACCCCCTCGCCGAGGGCGAGGCGAGTTCGGGCGCGGTGCAGCCGCCGGAGCGGCCGGACGACCTGCCGTTCGACCCGGACCGGGTCGACGACGACGTGCTGGCGTTGATGTTCGTCGCCTGTCACCCGGTGCTCTCGCCGGAGGCGCGGGTGGCGTTGACGCTCCGCGCCGTGGGCGGTCTGACGAGCGAGGAGATCGCGCGGGCCTTCCTTACGCCGGTGCCGACCGTGCAGGCGCGGATCACCCGGGCGAAGAAGACCATCGCCGCCGCCGGCGTGCCGTTCGCACTGCCTCCCGCCGAGGAACGGCGGGAAAGGCTCGGCGGGTTGCTGAGCGTGCTCTACGTCATCTTCAGCGAAGGGTCGACCGCGACCAGCGGCGACGCCCTGCTCCGCCCGGATCTGGCCAGGGAGGCCACCCGGCTCTCCCGCATGCTGGCCGCGCTGCTCCCCGACGAACCGGAGGTGCACGGCGAGCTCGCGCTGTTCGAGCTCACCGCCGCGCGCTTCCCCGCGCGCACCGGGCCGGACGGGGAGGCGGTCCTGCTGGAGGACCAGGACCGCCGGCTGTGGGACCGCGCGGCGATCCGCCGCGGGATCGCGGCGCTCGCGCGGGCCCGGGCCGCCGGGCGGGGTCTCGGACCGTACGGGCTGCAGGCCGCCATCGCCGGCTGCCACGCGTCGGCGCCCTCGGTGGCGCAGACGGACTGGGACCGGATCGTGCTGCTCTACGAGGCACTCGGCCGGGTCGCGCCGTCACCGATGGTGGAGCTCAACCGGGCCGTCGCCGTCGCCATGGCGACGGGCCCGCAGGAGGCGCTCGACCTGGTCGACGACCTGGCCGCCTCCGGACGCCTCGCGGGGTTGCACCTGCTGCCGACCGTCCGCGGCGAACTGCTGACCCGTCTGGGCCGCACCACCGAGGCCCGCGCCGAGCTCGAACTCGCCGCCCGCCTCTGCGGCAACACCCGGGAACGCGCGGTGCTGCTCCGTAAGGCGGGCGCGCTGCCGTGAGAACGGACCTGCGGCAGGATCTGATCTGACGTCGCGTCAGAGCTCAAAGCGCTTGCCGGGCACCGGCGATCACTCCCATGCTGTCGGTATGTTCACCTACGATGTCGACCCGCAGGCGGTGGTCATCGAGCGGGCCGCCCAGTTCGCGGCGTGCGGGATTCCGAAAGCCACGATCGCCCGGGCGCGGGACGCGATCGACGACATGTGGGGCACGGGGGAAACCGGCTGGACGCCGGTGTGGGGACGCGAGGCCGAGCGCGCCGCGGCACGCGGGAGGCTGGTGCAGGCGTCGCTGTACTGGGGTGCCGCGAGGTTCCCCACGCTCGCCACGCCCGCCCGGATCCAGGCCCACGAGCGGCAGTTGGAGTGCTACCTCGCCGCGTCGCACCGGTTTCCCGTGCGCTTCCACCGGCAGGTCGACGACGTCCCGACGCCGCTGCACCTCTACCGGCGGCGGGTCGCCCCACGGCCGGGGATCCTGGTGCTGTCGGGCGGGGCCGACACCTGGAAGATGGACCTGCACCGGCTCGCGGTGACGACGGCCCTCGCCACGGGTCTGCTGGTGGTCACGCTCGACATGCCCGGCACGGGCGAGTCGCGCATTCCGCTGGCGCCGGACTCCGACCGCGTGTACGCCGAGGTCATCGCGCTGCTGCGGGCCCGCTACGGATTCCCGGTCGGGATCATGGCGTTCAGCTTCAGCGGCCTGTGGGCGGCTCGGCTCGCCCTGCTCGGCGAGGTCGACGCGGCCGTCGCGATCGGCGCGCCGACGGGCGCGGCGGACGAGCCCGTCGACGTGCTGAAGCTGCCGTACGGCATGGCCGGCATCATCGGCAACGCCCTCGGCATGACCGCACTGGCGGAGCCCAAGGCGGTGCCCGACCTGGTCGCCCGGTTCTCGCTCCGGGAGCTGCTCGACCGGCCCGGCGGCAGTCCCCTGCTGGCCGTCAACGGCGAGCGCGACCAGTACATCCCCCTCGGCGACCTCACCGGCCTCGCCGGGCGACCGGACACCACGGTCTGGGCCCTCCGGGATGCGACCCACTGCGCGCCGGAGCGGTTCCCGCTCCTCGCACCGGCCCTGTGGTCGTGGCTGACAGCCCGTCTGCTCCCCGGCGCGCAGCGGTCGCCGCTGAAAGCGGTCGGCACGCTGCCGGTCCGTCCGTGGCTACGGCCGGTGACGACCGCCAGTTTCTGACGTTCCATCAGCAAAGTACAAGGGCACGGGACTTCCACAAGTCCCGTGCCCTGCATACCGCCTGGAGAAGTGCTTACGAGCCGCCGCCGTGCGAGCGGCCGAAGAACTCGATCTCGGCGATCGCGACCTGCTTGGTGGGAGAGGCGTTGTAGGCCGACTCGATGGTGAAACGCACCGAGACGACGTTGTCGTAGCGCAGCGGGAGGGTCTGCGGGCCGACGTTCGGGTTCAGGGTCAGCAGGGTCGTCTGGACCTTGCCGTTCGAGTCGGTGACGGTCGCCTGCAGGGTCTGCGGGAGCGCGGAGCTGTCGAGGTCGGACGCGTTGGTGGACACACCCGGGGAGATGATCACGTCGAGCAGGTTCTCCGGCTGGTCGAACCCGGCCTGGATCCACCGGCCCGCGTCGTCACCCGTGAAACCGGGGCCCCACCAGGTGTTGTTGTGCTCGTCGAACGCCAACTCCGGCCCGTGCTGCGGGTAGGAGTTGGACGCGCTGATCTTCGACGTGTCCGGCGGGATGAGGGAACGCGAGGCGAAGTGGTCGCCGACCGCCTGCGCCATCGAGCCGCCGTTGACCGCGAGCGTGATGACGGCGGCGACCACGGCCGCCGCGACCACCCAGCGGATGACCTGGCTCCAGTTGCTCCGCAGGCGCGGGCGTTCCCCGGCCCACGGGTTGCGGCGCGGGCCGAAACCCGGCAGGCGGCGCCACCAGGCGAGCTTGGGCGGGTCCTCCGGACGCCCCTCCATCGTCATGGCGCAGCGGCGGCAGAAGTGCCGGTCCGGCCGGTTGGCGGTGCCGCACCAGGGACACGGCACGCCGCCCTCGTCGCCGAGTTCGGCCCCGGGGGCCTGCACGGTCGGCCGCGCGGCGACCGGGCGTCCCGGCAGCACTGGGGCGATGGAGGGTGCGACCTCCTGCTGCTGCGCGTCGGCCACGGGCACCAGCAGGGCGCGGGCCCGCGCGGTCGCCGCGTCCTCGCCGTCGGATGCGGTGGACGCGGCGGATGCGGTGGACGCGGCGGCTGCCGGTGCGGCAGCAGTCGCGGGCGGCAGGGGCTCGGTCGGCGTCTCGTCGGGGGACGCCTCGCGCGCCGCAGGAACCGTAGTCTCGGCGGCAGATGACGGTACGTCACCAGAGCGTTCGGGGGCAGCTTCGGCCGGAGCCGAGGCGGTGCTGTCGGGCTTCGCAGGCGCCTCGGCCGGCGCGGCAGGAGTCGCGCCCGCACCGGACGCGGCGTCACTGCTCTTGCTGCTGCTGTTACTACGGCTACTGCTACTGCTCCGCGACGAACTGCTCGACGTCCAGGTGAGGACGGCGCCGCAGCCGTCGCAGAAGGACTGGCCCGGGGTGGGCGGAGTGCCGCACTCGGGGCAGGCCTGCGGCCCGGTCCCGGCCGCGTCGGCGTTCTGGCTGGTCACCTGTCAGTTCCTTTCCAGCGCGGTCACCTGGACCGTGTAAGGCATGTGTGCGGGGCGCGCGGCGGAGACCAGGGCCTCCAGCCGGTGCTGGTCGATCGGGGTGGGGCTGGGCAGCGCCAGGGTGACGTGCAGCCGGGGGCGGCGCTCACCCGGGACGGGGCCGAGCGGGCGGGCGCTCCACTCCGCTCCGCCGCTCTCGGTGATCACCGGCTCCCGGCCGAACGCGAGGCGTACCGCCTCGGCGAGGCCGCGGCGGGTGCCGCGGATGCGGTGCAGGCGCGCGGCGGCGGCGACGGCCGCGCGCAGCAGCGCCTCCTCCTCGGTGCCGTCGACCTCGGCGCCGACCCACTCGGCCAGCCAGCGGACGAAGTCCTCCGGGGCCAACGCCGGGCTGAAGTAGGCCTCCAGGCAGTCGAGGACGTTGTGCAGCGGGGCCAGCACCTCGTCGAGCCCGGCGACGAAGCGCTGCGCCAGCTCGTCCTCGGCGAAGACGGCGGGCAGCATCGCGCCGAGCGGCGCGGAGGAGCCGAGCCCGTCGACGGAACCTCTCACGACTGCTCCCCCGCGCCCATGCCGCCGATGACGCGAACCCGGTGGTCGAAGGAGAAGACCAGGGACGGCGCCTCGAGGTCGATCCGGTCGGTGGCGTCGCCGCGCTTGCCGGTCAGCGGATCGGCCGGGTGGAGCAGCACCTGGTCGACGAGCTCGACGCCGGGCACCCGCTGCAGCACGGCGAAGATCTCACCGGACTGCACCGGGCGGCCGAAGGGCCAGCCGGTCCCCAGCGCGCCGCCCACCAGCGGGTCGAGGTGGCGGTAGAGCGCGTCGTGGACCTGCCGCCGGACCCGGTCGGTGTCGGCGCCGCGGAAGGCGTGCAGCGTGGCGACGACGGTGACGCCCTGGTAGTAGGGCGGGCCGACGGCCAGCCGGGTGCCGATCAGCCGCCGCTCGTCCAGGTAGTGCGTGATCCGCTCCAACAGCGCGTCCGCCGGGACGAGTTGCTCGAAGCGGAGCCGACCGCCGAGGTCAGGCACCGCGTGCGGGACGACCAGGACCCGGACCGCGTGGGCGCCGTGCTGGTCGGGCTCGCCCTCCAGGCAGGTGATGCGGGCGGTCTCCGGTGCGGCGCGGCGGGCCAGCTCCTCGTAGTCGCGCAGGGTCACCGCACGGTCCTGGGCTCGCAGCGTGATGGGGGCGCGGGTCTTCGCCTCCTCGACCGTCTCGCCGTCGACGCCGCCGGTGGCGGCCTCGCGGTTGACCACCTCGGAGACATAGGGCACCGAGCTGCGCAGCACCTGGATCGCGCCGCGCGCGACGTTGCCGGACCGTCCGCCACCGGTGCGGTACCGCCAGGCCCGGATGGCCGCGCCCTTGGGCGGCACCGCGCCGTACTGGCGCAGGCCGCCGTCGCTCTCGCGGACGGCGGTGCCGAAGGCGATCTCGCCGGTAGCGGCGTCGAGGGTGAAGTGGCGGTCGTCGGGGCCGGAGGCGGCGAAGTGGGCGACGGCCTCCCAGTCGGCCCAGCCGTCGACGTCACCGACCTGCAGGTGCAGCGGCGGGATGTCGCCGACGACGGGGGCGTGGGCGAGCCGCAGCCGCTGTCCGGGCAGGCCGGTGGACTCGCCCAGCTGCTCGTCGCGGACCGTCTCGGCGTGCACGGAGCCGGTGGTGCCGCCGATGGTGAAGGCCTCGGCCTGACGCACGGTCGGCGAGGTGGTGTAGAAGGGCTGGTTGGGCTGGGGCTCGACGACCCGGCAGCGGATCCAGCCGGCCTCCTGACGCCCGGTCCGGGACTTCACATGGCCTCCGGGGATGTGAAGCACGACCTCGCCGGGGCGGTTGAGGCCACCGGTGCCGTCGCGGTCGACCTCGCACTCGGTCCAGCCGTCCTCCGTCCAGGCCTCCCAGACCAGCGGGGGCTGCCGGGGGTCGACGCCGACACCGTCGACGCGGCTGTCCAGGGTGAGCGCCACCGCGCAGTGCGGGACGGCGTTGCTGAGCCCGATCATCATGCTGTCGCCGGGCCGGGGCGACTCGGTGAAGCACATCACGTCCTTGTGCTCGGCCAGGTCCGAGGTGCGGTCGACGGTCGGCTCGCCCTGCTGCTGCACCACCAGGTACGCCAAGGCGCAGGGGACGACGGTGAGTTCGCGCTCGGTGGCGAAGACCACCGCCTCCTCGCTCTCGGTGCGGGCGGTGGCGGTCTCGGTGCCGATCGGCAGTCGCACCGGCTCGTCCAGCGGCGCGGAGAGCCAGAAGGTGACCTGGGCGCGCGCCGCGGAGGGCGGGAACAGGGTGATGCCGATCAGGTCGAGGAAGGCCAGGTGGTTCTTCTCCGGCACGCGGTTGAGCCGGTAGACGATCTGGTCCGCCATGTGGGCGACCGTCTCGACGAGGGTGACGCCGGGATCGGACACGTTGTGGTCGGTCCACTCCGGGGCGCGCTGCTGGATGTAGCGCTTGGCGTCGTCGACGAACTGCTGGAAGCGGCGGTCGTCGAGGTTGGGAGAGGGCAGTGCCATCAGCGGTCGCTTTCGGTGGACGGGCGCGGCGTGCGCGGTTCCGGGGAGTCGCCGGCCGGTTCGTCGTGGTCGGGGATGACGTAGAAGGGGAAGACCAGGCTGCGCGGGTTGTTGGTGCCGCGGATCGAGTAGCGGACGTCGATGTAGAGCACCGCCTGGTCGTCCCCGGCGGTCACCTCGACGTCCTCGACCTCGATGCGCGGCTCCCAGCGGTCCAGCGTGACGAAGACCTCGTGCTGGATCCGGCCCGCGGTGGCCTCGTTGACGGGGGCGAAGACCATGTCGTGGATGGCGCAGCCGAATTCGGGCCGCATCGGCCGCTCCCCCGGCGCGGTGGCCAGGACCAGCCGCATCGCCTCCTCGATCTCGCGTTCCCCGCTGACCAGGGCGATGCCACCGGTGGGGCTGATCCGCATCGGGAACGCCCAACCGCTGCCGACAAACTGTTCTGCCATCAGATCGCCTGCCCCCAGGTCCTGTTCACCATCAGACCACCGGCAATCCGTTGGCGGTGACCACGCCGACCATGGCGACGTTGACGCCGGCGATGTCCACGTTCAGCGGCGAGGTGAGCGCCAGCGACGCCTCGCCGGCGAGCACGGCCGCGCCGATCGCGTTCAACTCCAGTGCGCCGAGCGCGTTCACCGCGACCGCCGTGCCCCGGACGCTGACCGCGCCCATCGACTCGATGCTGACCACGCCCCCGGCCTTGACCGTCAGGTCGGCGCCCGCCTCCAGCGACAGGCTCGCGCCCGCCTTGACGGAGACCGAGGTGCCGCCCTTGATGCTGACGCTGCCCGTGCTGTCGACGGTGATCTCGGTCTGGGTGCGGTCCAGGTTGATCGTCAGCTGGTCGTCGCCGGTCTTCAGCCGCACGCCGCGCTTGGTCCCGAGGCGCTGGTCGAGCAGGTCGAGCCGGTTGCCGCTGCGGTCGGCCAGGGTGCGCCGGACGCTCTTGCCGCTGGTGCCGTCGTAGGGCTGGACGTCGTTCCGGCCGGGCTGGTCCTTGCCGTTGTAGAGGCCGCCGATGACGTAGGGGTGGTCCAGCGCGCCGCGGTCGAAGGCGACCAGCACTTCGTCCTCGACGTCGAAGCCGATCAGCCCGCCGCCGTTCACGCCGCCGAACTGCATGCTGCGGGTCCAGTCGCTGACGTAGGTGTCGTCCAGCCAGGGGAAACGCAGCTTGACCCGGCCCTGCTTGAGCGGGTCCTTGATGTCGGTGACCACCGCGTTGGCCACGCCGGGCAGCCGGGGCGCGCCGCCGCTGCCGCCCGAGGCGAGACCGTAGAGGGACCGCCACTGGCGGCCGCTGACGGTCAGTTGGACCTCGTAGTGGCGGCTGTCGCCGAAGCTGTGGCGGGCGCCGGTCACGGTGTACTTGCCCTCGAAGGGCTCCCCCACCGCACCGAGCGCGATGGGAACGCCCGGCCGCAGCTTGGGGTTGCCCCGGACGGTCACCTCCAGCTCAGCGAAGGAGGCGGTGATGTCGTCGGCCAGCGAGCCTGCGGCGTTCTTCACCTCCGCCTGGGTGTCGAACGGGATGTCGGTCTCGACGCGCGTGGCCTCGCCGAAGGCGGCGACGGCGGCGGCCGGGGTGGTGCCGATGACGATGGCCGGGTTGTCGACCGCGGGCTCCTGGCTGACCAGGTCCTTCTTCGCCGTCACGTCCCAGCCCCGGGCCACGGCCTCGGAGACCTGGTCGGCGGAGGTCACGGCGGCCCGGCAGCGCAGGATGTCCTTGAACGCCTTGAGGGTCAGCGGGCTGGTGTCGCTGTTCGGGGAGGGAGCACCGGCGGCGGACTCCCGCTTGACGAACTGGAAGGTGCCGCGCGCGCTGAGCGACATCACCATGTCGTTCTCGTCCGCCAGGCGGCTGAGGAAGTCCCAGTCGGTGACGTTGGCCTGGGTGATGAAGTCGTAGACCGTGGTGGTGGCGTGGATGCTGCCGACCGGCACGCTGTCCTTGGCGCAGAGCCGCCGGGCGATGTCGGAGGCGGTCATGTTGCGGTACGCCTGCACCCGGCGCTGCCGCAGCATCCGGTGGCCGAGGTCGTAGCCGCGGATCACGGTGAAGCTGCCGGTGTTGTCGTAGTCGCTCTCCATGGCGGTGATCTCGCCGGTGAGCAGCGGCGACGCGGCGCCCTGGCCGTCGGAGACCGGCGCCAGCACCACCTTGCTGCCCAGCTTGGCGCCGGTCTGGCTCAGCACCAGCCGCTCGTGGTCGCGGAAGGTCAGCTCGAACGCGCCGGGCACCCCGGCGGCGAAGTCGATCCAACCCGCGACCAGATGGCGGGCCACGGCGTCGGTCAGCTTGGTGCCGCCGATCTCGACGTGGAGGACGTTGGAGTAACTGAACTCGGGCATCAGCGGCCCACCTCTTCCGCAGCGGGCAGCATCAGCGCGGCGCCGGGGCTCAGCTGGGCGGGGTCGTCGATGCCGTTGGCCTCGGCGATGGCCCGCCAGGCGGTGGCGTCCCCGTACTCGCGCCAGGCCAGGGACTGCAGCGAGTCGCCGGCGACCACCCGGTGCACCCGCCGGGCGGTGAGCGCGCCGGAGGTGGGGTTCTGACCCGGCGTCTGCCCCGGCACCTCGCGCAGCTGCAGCCGGCAGGTGGCGCGGATCGGCACCCCGGTGGTGCTGAACAGGGTGTAGGTCGCGTCGACCGAGGTGACGTACGCGTTGAAGCGGGCCGTGGAGAAGGCCCCCCACTGGAAGATCACCCACGGCGTGGACGGCTTGTTGGCCGCGATGCTGGACGCCGTCGTCTCGCAGCAGGAGAAGAGCGACTCGACGTTCTTGCGCACGTCGGTGCTGTCCGGGGTCTGCGAACGGTCCAGGAAGATCTCGACCGACAGCTCGCGCGGATCCGGCCCCATGTACTCGGGGACCGGGCCGTCGTGGTGGCCGGGCGTGGTGGTGGACTTCCAGGTGGCCCGGCGGCTGATCTGCAGCTGCGAAGGGTTGAAGTCGAAGCTGAAGTTGCTGATCACCCCGCCGGGCGAGGTGCCGCCGCCGAGAGGCGGCTCGTGTATCGCGATCGTCGCCCGGACCAGGCTCTTGCCTGCTCCTCCGGTGCCCGCCATCTACGCCGCCCCCGCATCCGTGAAGCCGTGGTGGGTGATCTCCAGCATCTCGGTGGCCACCGCCGGGCTCTCCGGGTTCAGCGACGGCCCGCGCCAGTTCACCGGCAGCACGTCGATCAGGCCCCACCGGGCGACCAGCGAACCGTCCGCCCGCAGCGCGGCGATCTGCGCCGTCGGCCGCTGGATGCCGGTGGTGATCGAGCTGATCCAGGCCGCGACCTTGGACGTGTCGGGCGTCAGCGGACGGGTCAGCGTGATGTTGGAGAACGTCACCCGTGACGGCAGCTGCCAGACGAAGCCGTTGTTGCCGCCTTCCTGGTGCTGGTGGATCTCCACCGAGGAGGCCAGGCCCTCGCAGGTGTTGAAGGTGCCCAGGCTCTCACCGTCGATGGTGAGGTGGAAGAAGATGGTTGAGCCTGGGTCTTGTTCCTGGGGCATCGAATGCTGCCTTCCTGCGGGCGGATCGGGTGGTGCGGTCAGCGGCTCTGTCTGTCAGCGACTCTGGGAGCTCTGTGGCTAGCGGCGGTTGTCGCGGAGTCGGCCGGAGCGCTCCCGGTCGAACCTCAACTCCATGCGCAACAGCCGTGTCAGCGGGCCGATCAGACGGTGCGTCAACTCGTCCACCTGGCTCTCCTTGAGCATACGGGGATCGAACGCCTCGGTGATCTGCTGGGGATCGATCGAGGTGTACGGGGGCGGGAGGTCGACGGTGGGCGGCGCGGTGTACGACTGCGGCAGGGCCGGATCGCGCTTGGTGCGGGAACCGGACGCCGTGTCGGCCTTGGCCGTGACGGGAGAGACCCGCGGCGCGGCGGTCCGGGGCGGGGAGATCAGCGAGAGCAGCGCGTTGTTCGCTGACCGGGCCGGAGGCCCCTGCGGCGTCCGCTGCACGGGCAGCGGTGCGGGCGGTGCGGGCGGTCCGGACGGCGCGGACTGCGGTGCACGCGACACGGACTGCGGCACCGGCGGAGCGGTGACGGGCGACGCGAGCGACACCGGGCGGACGGGCGCGGGCCTGGACAGCGCGGGCGACGCGACGTGGGCTGCCGGGGTGTGGACCGCGGGTGCGGGGGCTGCTGCTGCGCGCTGAACCACGTTCGACGCAGGGGCTGCCGCGCTGTGCAGTCGCTGCGGAGCGGTGGGGCGGCGGACAGCGGCAGGTTGTGCGGCGATGGCTTCCGTACTCCGCGCCGACGTCACCGGCGTTGTCCTCGACGTCGACTCCGGCTCCGGCTCGCTGCGCAGCGGCACTGCCTTCGACGCGTTCAGCCGCTGCACGGCGACGGATCCGGGCACGTCCGACCTCCGCTCTACGGCACGCGCCGGGGTCAACGGCCGGACGGCAGATGGCGTGGCAGCCGGGGCGACAGCCTCTGCCGTCGACTCATTGGCGGGCATCGGCAGTTGAGCGGCGGCGCCTGCTCGCCCGCCCATCGCCAGCCGCTGCACCGGCAGCGCTCCGCCATCCGAAGCCCTCGCCACCGCCTGTGCCAACCGCTGGACGGGCGCCACGCGCGGGACGTCGGGAGTCACCGCAGGCGACGCGTCGGCCGTGGCCACCCCGGAGGGGGTCGCCAACGGGCCAGTGGGCGCAGAGGCAGGACCGCCCACGGCGTTGCCTTCGCTCAACCGCTGCACGGCCACGGCCCGCGGGGTGGCATCCGCCGACGGCAGGGTCGGGGTTGGGGTCGTCGCGGTCGGGGTCGCGGTGGTGATCGGAGTCGAAAGCGTTGATGGAGCATCAGCTATCGACCGCTGCACCGGAGACGTCTGCGATGCCGCCCGCCCGGCAGCCGCGACCGGGGACGACGCCGGGGCAACAGCCGCGGCCCTGCTCGGCGCGGCCGGAACCGGAGCTCCCGCCCCGCTCGTCGGCTTCACCGCCGTCGACCGTTGCACCGGCCCGCCGGTCAGGGGGGTCGTACTCGTGGGCGGCGCGGTCATCGGCGCGCCGAGCAGTGAACGCCGCCGCTGCACGGACGCTGATGTGGCGTCAGACGCGGACGTCGCACGGCCTTCGGACGCCTGAACCTCACGTCGGCTGGGCTCCCCCAGCCCCGCTTCCCGGCGCTGCACGGAGGCTGGGCCAGAAGCCAAAGTCGAAGTCGGTGTCGAAGCCGGAGCCAGGCTCGAAGCCGGGGTCGGCGGAGTAGGCACCTCCGCGGGACCACTGACGCGTCGCTGGACCGGCAGATCCTGCGTGGGCACAGGCGTGGCACCGAGAGGAGCCGAAGGCCTGGCCGCCCCACCAACCGGCCGCGAGGGCCCGGCCGTTGAGCGCTGTACGGGGGCAGGACCGGGCGCGCCGGCGGGCTGCGAGGCGGCATTCGACGCCGAGGGCGCGGGCGCGGACTTCCCCGCCTCTTGCCGCATCGGCGGGGCCGGAACGTCACTCTTCGGATCGGGACGCAGCGCCTCGCCGACGCTCCGCTGCACAGGCGCGGCGGGCGCGGCGGGCGCGGCAGTCGCAGGCGAGGACGCCGAACGCTCCATGGCCCGCTGAACCGGGGTCGGAGCTGGCTCCGGCGTCGGGGCCTGCTTCTTCGATGCGACCGGAAGCACAGCATCGGAGATCGACACCGAAGCTGACGCTGCGTCAGCACTCGGCGTCGTCGCGCGCTGGATCGGAGCAACAGGCGCGGTCGTCGTCGCGTCGGTCGCGCCGGTGCGCGGCGGCGCGCCGGGCGACGCGGGACGCGGCGAGGAAGCAGCCGCCGAACGCTGAACCGGCGCAGCGGAAGCAGCCGGGGAGGACGCCATCGTAGGACGGTCCGATCCTGGGGCCGTCGCACGCCGGCTCGGAGTGCCAGGCGCGGTTGGCGCCGCTGAGCGCGCAGGCGCATCGGACGACGCCGCAGGAGGAGTTGGGACCGCCGCACCGCCGGGCGTCTCGCTCGTCGGCCGCGCCGTCGCACGCTGGACGGGAGCCGTGAGAGGAGCAGCGACAGGGGCCGCAGCGGACGGCAAGGGAGATGACGGCGATGGCGAAGTCGACGCCCGGACATCAGCAGCCGGGCGCGTGACCCGCTGGATCGGAGCGGCCGTCGCCGTCGGCAGCTGCGACGACTCGGGCCGAACCGACACCGGCCGCTCCGAAACTGGCCGCTCCGGCACCGAGTGCGTCGAGGTCGGCCGCGTCGACTGGAGCGGTACCGGGTCCGAGTCGGCGGCAGGCGGCTCCGAGGGCGCAACCGGGACAGGCGCAGCCGCCGGAGCGGAAGTCCGAGCAGCAGCACGGGCCAGCACCGCAGCCGGTACGGGCCTGGGCGCAGGAGCCGTCGCCGGAAGCACCCGCCGCTGAACGGGCGGGGTGGCGCGGGTCAGCGGAACCGCACGAGTGGCAGGCGCCGGACTCGGGCGTGCCGGGGCGACGCGCGGGCCGGTCGGGCGAGCGGCGGAGACGACGCGCTGGACGGTGAGGCCCAGAGCAGCACCGCCCCCTGCCTCACCCACCGACCCGCCAACGGGATCGACCGGATCGGCCGAGGCCACCGGCAGTTCGAGTGCGGGCGCGCCCAACGACTCACGCCCGCCCCCCGAGCCGGTCCCGACCGGCGTCAGCACATCCCGGACCACGCCGGTAGGTGCACCGTCGAGGACGGCGTGCGAGAGCGTCCCCATGAAGGTGGGGTTCTGCCAGGTGGCCAGCGACCGCGAGAAGTCGGACGCGGCCACCGCCGGCTGCGACGGCCCGGCGCTGGCGCGCTGGATCGGCGGCAGCGCCGCCCACCCACGCGGCGCGGCAGCAGCCTCCGGCGCGGACGCGGGCGTCGACTGGGCCGGAACCGCAGTCGGCTCCGTACCCGCAGGCTCCGCACCCGCAGTCGGCGCCGCGCCCCGGAATCGGTCTAGGAATCCCATGGCTGAGCTCCGCCCCCGTTACCGTTCCGCCGCGGCGCGGGTGACGAGCGAGGCGATCTGCTCGGCGTACCGGCGACGGTCGCGGTGTTCGAGGTCCAGGATGTCCTCCAGGCTCCAATGGAAGTGGTAGGCGATGTACGCGATCTCTTCGTCAATGCGTTCGGTCGCGTACGTCACGATTCCCCCAGGCGGCTCCCGCCGAGCTCCACCTCGAAGGGCTGCTCGCAGTGCGGGCAGGTCACCCCGGCCCGGGTGTGGCCCTCCGCGTTGATCTGGCGGTAGAAGTCCTGGAGGAAGGCGAGGTCGGAGGCGAACATGTTCTCCACCACGCCGTCGTGGATGTGCGCGACGGTGCCCAGCCGGGTGATCACCCGGGCGAGCAGCACGACGGACAGGTACGCGGGGTTGTCCTGGACCCGCACGTCGCGCAGCGGGATGAGCTCGTCCCTGGCGGTCGCCAGGCGCATCACGCCCTCGCGGTGGACGTTGCCCTGCTCGTCCACGTAGCCACGCGGCAGCTCGAAGGTGAACTCCGTGCGCAACTGCCGCCGCACGGGCGCGGGTTCGGCGGCCGGGGCCGCCGGCACCGCGAAAGCGGAACCGGCGGACTCGGCGGCATCGGGTCCGGCGACGGCAGGGCCGCCGGACCTGGTGGCGGAGCTGCGGCGCATTACTCCATGATCATTTCTTCGTAGGTGATGGTGACGGTCTCGGTCAGCGCGGACGCCTCGCCGGCCTTGACCGTGCTCGCCGACACCTTGCTGCACCAGGCGTTGCGCAGGTGGTAGCGCTTCACCGGGTTGTTCATGTAGTCCATGACGATGATGCTGGCGTTCTTGCGGGCAGAGCCCATGTCGCCGCGGACGGAGGCGTTGATCCAGTCGTTGAAGGCCGTGGACTGGGTCATGCCGCGCACGACCGTCGCCTCGCCCGCGCGCTTGATGCCGGGCAGCTTCTTGGTGACGGGCTGGCCGTTGGCCGAGACCTGCTGGAACTCGATGACGTCCTGGTTCATGTCCAGGCCGTTGACCTCCTGCAGGTACTCGACCATGACGCCGTCGATCTGGAGGCCGAAGTTGTGCGATGTGAGCGAATCGCCGGGCTGAAGGCTCATGCCTGGTGTTCCTTACTTCTGCTCGAACTGGTCGTGGCTCGCGAAAGGGGAGAGGAGGCTACTCCTCCAACTCACCTGCACCGCTGGAGAACTGCGCCAGCCGGAAGATCACGAACTCGGCCGGCTTCACCGGGGAGACGCCGATCTCGCAGATGACCCGGCCGAGGTCCACGGACTCCGCCGGGTTGGTCTCCGCGTCGCACTTGACGTAGTAGGCGTCGTCCGGCGTGGCGCCGAACAGGGCGCCGCTGCGCCACTCGGTGACCAGGAAGGCGGAGATGTTGCGCCGGATCCGGGCCCACAGGGCCTGGTCGTTCGGCTCGAAGACCACCCACTGGGTACCGGTGAGGATGGACTCCTCAAGGTAGTTGAAGTACCGGCGGACGTTCAGGTAGCGCCACGCCGGGTCCGAGGAGAGGGTGCGCGCACCCCAGATGCGGATGCCACGGCCGGGGAAGGCCCGGATGCAGTTGATGCCGTGCGGGTTGAGCAGGTCCTGCTCGCCGCGGGTGATCTGCATCTCCAGGTCCACCGCGCCGCGCACGACCTCGTTGGCGGGGGCCTTGTGGACGCCGCGCTCGGCGTCGTTGCGGGCCCAGATGCCGGCCACGTGACCGCTCGGCGGGATCATCCGGGTCTGCGCGCTGGCCGGGTCGAAGACCTTGACCCAGGGGTAGTACAGGGCGGCGTACTTGGAGTCGTAGCCGGCCGTCTCCTGGCGCCAGACCAGGATCTGACGCGCGTTCAGGCCGGGCGGCGGGTCGATGATCGCCAGCCGGTCGCCCATCAGCTCGCAGTGCGCGATCAGCGCGAGCTGGACGGCCTTGACGGACTCCAGGTCGATCGCGCCGCGCTGGTAGGCGGCCATCAGGTCGGGGACGGAGACCATGGAGATCTCGTCCACGGCCTCCAGGCCGCCGAAGCCGGTGCGGTCGGCCGAGTCGCCCACGTACTCGCGGACGCCGACCTGCTCGCCCTCGTCCACCGGGACCGGAACCGACGCCGGGGCGGCGGACGGCGCGGGCAGCGCGACGGTCTGGTTCTCCGGACGGGCCAGCTGCCCGGCAGGGGCGGCCTCCGCCACGGAGATCAGCTTGGAGCGTTCCTTGACCTGGGTGACGACGTAGTTGCGGCCACCCTTCTTCGCCGACACGTCGAAGGTCTCGACGGACTTCTCGCCGTCCTTGACCACCAGGCGGAAGCGATCGGCAGGACCGTCGCCCTCGGCGTCGGCGACCTCGACCGTGAGGCCGCCCTGGCCGGCGGCGATGGCGGAGACCTTGAAGGTGCCGAGCTCCTTGGCCTCACCGGGCAGCAGTGCGGCGCGGGCGGTGCCACCGGCGAGGGCGGCCGGGGCAGCGGCAGCCGCACCCGAGACGCCGCCGGCCACGCCACCGACGCGCACCACGTAGGCGGCGCTGCCGCCGTTGTTGAAGAACCCGTAGACCGCGTGTGCCAGGTAGTAGCCGTCGGTGAACTCACCGAAGGAAGCGACGTACTGCGACCAGTTGGTCACCAACGTCGGCTCGTTGACAGGGCCGTTCGGCGCAAGACCGACGAACGCGGCCACCGACGTGCCCACTCCCTCGATGGGGCGCGAGCCGCTGGCGACCTCCTCCACGTAGACGCCTGGCGACAGGTACGACGGCATGCTGAGCGCTCCTCGCAGTACAAGACAGGACTACGCCAACTCTCCTTGCTGGTGGGCGTTCCGGAAACGCCTCCAGGGGCCTGCCCCAGGGCACCGCTGATGCCCTGGTCGATGCATCAACGGGCAGCTCCCGGCAGCGGTCGGCGGCTGCGGCGACTCCCGGACTGCGGGCCGGTGGCGCAGAGGTTATCGGCGCATGCCATGTTGGCGCACGCCCGATATGCCGGTTTCCGCGCCGGGTCGTTTGGTTACGCTCCCGGCGATCCGACGACGCCGTCCGGCGGGTGAGCCCCTCAGGCCGGCTCATGGCAGACCGACTCATGGCAGAGGTGCCCACATGATGCGTACGCCGGGGCAGGAGACCGCAGCGGGCGGCCGGTCGAGCGGCCGGACGGACGACGCCGCCCTGCAGCGCCCCGCCCGCGCTCTGCGGCCCACCGCCGAGCCGACGGGCGAACAGCGGGCGATGCTGGAACTTCAGCAGTTAGCCGGCAACGCGGCCGCGGCCCGCGTCCGCCTGGGCCGCGGGGCCGCCGCCGCGGCTCCGGCTCCGGCTCCGGCTCCGCAGGACGCCGTCCCGGCTCCGGCCGTCCCGGCTCCGGCGACGCAGGACGCCGCCGCGCCCGCGCTGACCCTGCCCCCGTACCTGCTCAACCTTCAGGCGGCGGGGCTCTCCACCGCCTACGCGCTGGCGGGGCACCAGGGCCTGGGCGACCAGATGCGCGAACTGGTCGGTGGCAGCGAAGACATCGCCGCGATCACCGGGGACCTCGCCGGGCGTCCGGAGACCTTCTACGGTCGCGGACGCACCTTCACCGTCAAGGGCGGCAGGGGCCGGTTCGACGTCACCTTGCGGATCTCCCGCGCCCCGGCCGATCGGCGCCCGCTCTTCCCGCCCCTGGGCTCCCCGAAGACCGGAGCGGTGGCCGCCGGCGACAAGACCAAGATGGACGCCCAGCACAACACGCAGGGCACGGTGAGCAGCACCACAGCGGGCACCTCGCAGTACGGCGGCACCGTCTCGGGCACGGGGCTAGCACCCACGCCGGTGCCCGGTCTGCACGCCGGTGTCGCGTTCACGGTCGGCGCCAGCGCCGGCTCCGCCGCGGAGACCCGCACCACCAGGACCGCGGCCGAACCCCGGGTGCTGCGCAGCGACGGCGGATCGGTGGAGGTCCAGCGGCAGATCCGCTACGAGCTGCGCGTCCAGCGCATCGACGGGGTCACCGGCGCGGCGCCGGTGACCCGCTGGCGCGGCGGCACACTGACCATGCGGCTCCCGTTCGAGCACCTCGTCCCGGTGGGCACCGCCGCCCCGACGGCGCTGACCCGGGTGGACCCGGCGGCGGCGCGGGGGGTGCGGCTCGCCGACTCCATGGCCCCGCTGGCCGTCACCGACACCGGCGCCACCCACGCGGGCGGCCGCGGCCTCTTCGACACCGTCGGCTCCGTCCTGCACCCCTCCCTGACGGCCCCCGGCGCCCCCGGCCGCGCCCGCCTCCTCGAAGCCACCCACGCCACCAGCGTCTTGGAGGACCTGCCTCGGCTGCTCAGCGGCTGGATCTCCGGCGAGGACCTGACCGACAGGGGCGGCCGGGCCAGGGGTTCCTACCGGATGCGCGGCGAGATCACCGCCATGGCCCCCGCCTGGAGCTCCGGCAAGACCCAGCTGCGCACCCACCAGGTCGCCCAGCACGGCACGACCAGCACCGCCGGTACCGGCTTCGGCGGCACCCTGGGCGTGGGACCGGCGTTCGGCGCCGGCACCCTCGGCACGGGGCCCCGGGCCCGCATCGGACTGCTGCCCGTGGTGGATGCCAGGTCGCTGCGCCTCACCTCCACCGATCAGACGGTGAACACCCGTCAGGGTGCCGAGGTGCAGGGCGAGAAGGCGCTCTACCGCACGACGGTGCGGCTCACCGTGCAGGGCACCGGCCCGCTCAGCCCCGCGCAGCGCAGATCCGGCGCGGCCCGCACCGCCTCGCACGACATCGACGTGCTGCTGAGCCTGCGGGCCGACGAGGCCGCCGCGCTCGGCCTGCCACTGCCCGCCGGGGTGACGGCCAAGCAGATGTTCGAACGCCCCCGGGAGATGGGCCCGGACGGCGAGCGGGAGGTCGAACGGCACCTGCCGTTCGGGGCCATGGGATCGAGCACGGCCCTCAGTCAGCTGGACACCGGGCCACTGCTCGCCGGCGTGGAACGGCTCTTCGCCACCGACCCCCGACTGGCCGGCTACCTGCCGGACTTCGGGGCGAACGGGGGCGGGGCCGACGGGGGCGGGGCGGCGCGGCGGAAGGAGCCCGGCACCGAGGAGGCCGAGCGACAGCGGGCCAACCACCGGGAGCTGCTGACCGTGCTCTCCGAGACCAACCTGCGGGCCAACAAGGACCAGTTGCTCTCCAGCGGCGTCCGGGTCCGGCTGCGCCGCAAGACCGCGCTCCACTCGCACGACGTGCAGATCCGCGTGGTCGGCGCGCTCACCGGGATCAACTACCTGGGTGACACCGACAACTGGCTGGTACGCAGCAGCGCAGGCGTCACCAGCAGCGCCCAGAGCGGCCGGGCCAGCTCCCGCTCGGCCGGGCTGCGCGGGCTCTTCCAGCTCCGCATCCTCCCCGGCGCACTCTCCTTCTCGGTCACCGGCGACGGGGTGCTGCAGAGCACCCGGCGCAACCAGGCCGGTCCGACCACCCGTACCGACTCGCTCAACAACGGCGACAAGAAGACCAGCGCCTTCGCCGCCAGGCTGACGTTCGGACTGGACGTCACCATGACGAACCGCCAACGCACCGCCGGACGGGCCGTCACCCCCGGCTCCCCGGGCCGCGACGAGCCCGAGGTCGAGCAGATCGCCTCCTCCGTCGGAGGGCTCTCCGACCACGAGGCGCTGCGCCTGACCGACCAGGACGTCCGGCTGACCACCCCCACCGGGTTCACCCTGGACGCCGACCAGAAGCGGCAGCTGGACTTCGGCACCGGGCTGCGGCTCGCGCGGCGCGACCGTGCCGTGCCGGTCGCCGGCATCAACGAGCTGTCCGCCGCCGGGTGGCCCGGCGGCGGGCGGGCCGTCCGGGACTGGGTCTTCGTGGAGACCCTGGGCGGCGGGGAGCAGATCCGGGAGCTGGCCCTCCAACTGCTCGGTGAGGCCGCCGGCCGCAACCGGCAGGGCCGGGAGGACCGCGCGCTGGGGGCGGAGGGCCTGGCGCCGCGCTCCGCGATCGAGGACCGCTTCAGCCCGCAGGCCGTCACCGCCGCCCTACGGCAGGGCGTCAGCTCCAGCTGGGTGGTGAAGAACCTGCGCTATCCCCGGCGGCTGGCCGCGCTCAACGGCGCGGTCGGCACCCGCTTCGCCCTCACGTCACCGAGGGTCGTCCACAAGGCCAAGGGGCCGGGTACGGAGAACCTGATTCTCGGCGGGCACCAGGTAGCCGGTCAGCAGGGTGGCGGCGTCACCTGGGGCATCCGGGGCAACGTCACCGGGATGGAGAACGGCGCCAGCTGGCGGATGGGTGAGTCGGTGGGCGGCGGGCGCTCCTCGGCCCACGGCAGCTCCCACGGCCTCACCCTGGCCGGCACGGTCGAGCGCAACGCCCACACCGCGAAGGGCACCGAGCACTACCTGGTCCAGTGCGACCTGTCGGTGCTGATGGCCGCCGAGGCCACCTCCGGCCTCGGCGGCCCCTCGGTGGCGGCGGGCGAGCGCACCCTCCCCGGTGCCGCCGCCGTCTGGCTCACCAAGGAGCAGCTGCGGGCTGCCGGCCTGCACGACCCGTACGAGCCGCCTGCCCCGGCGGCCGCAGCAGCCGCTGAGGCCGCCCCTGCCGCCGCGACGCCCGCTGTGGACCCGGTCGCCGCGCTCCCCCGGCTGCGCCAGGAGCTACCACTGGGCTTCGGCATGATCGAGGAACTGCCCGACTTCGTCCCGCTACTGGGGCGGCTGCGCGAGCGGGTGCACCGCCAGGACCCGGGCCTCGCCGACGAGCTCTTCCCGCAGCACCAGCTCTCCGACGGCAACGACAACATCCAGCGGCTGCTGCGCGTACTGGACCGGGACGGCTCGACGGGCCTGCTCGCCGGCGCCATGGACGGCGGCGTGCCCGTCGAGCTCTTCCGCGGCCGCCGCACCCCGTACCGAGCCCTGTTCCGCGTCCAGCGCACCGGACCGGGCACCCCCCTCGACGTCGCCGGCGACAACCGGACCATGGAGTACATCACCTCGGCGGTCGCCCAGAACGCGGACGCCGCCGACCGGAGCACCGCCTGGGGTGCGGACTTCGCCTTCGCGGGCGCCGGCAAACCGCACGGCGGCAACGTCAGGAGCGCCGCCGGTGCCGGATCCACGGGAGCCACCACGACCAGCGGAAACCGGCGAGCCACCGTGGGCCGCGCGCAACTCGGCGTCAAGACGGTCGCCGAGGGGTCCGCTCCCTCGGTCCGGATGCGGGTGCCGATCCAGGCCACCCTCGAACTGCACGCGCCCTCGGGCCGGGTGGCCGCCGTGCCGTTGGCCGGTCAGCTGGTCCACCGCATCCTCCAGTTCGACCTGGCGGCCCTCGACCGGCTGGCGCCCGTCCGGCACGGCGCGCCGGGGCATGCCCTGCGGCGCGACACCGGCGGCGGCGACGAGCGCCAGCTGGCGGCCTGGCGCTCCACCGGGGCGCGGCTGCCCCTGGAGGCGCAGGTCAACGGGTTCCGGGGGGCCGAGCAACTGCGCGACGCCATCGGCGAGGCGATCGGTGCGGCCGGAGGGAGCGAACAGTTCGGTGTCGGCAGGGCGGGCAGCGCGGCCGGCTACGTCCAGCGGGAGGCGGTCTCCACCGAGTGGCTGATCTCGGCCCTGCCGCTGCTCGCCCACGCGGGCGTCAACCTGCCGGTCAACCACGCCCCGGGACTTGAGGGGCAGGACCTGAGCTGTGCACTGCACGCCCGGCTGCGGGAGGGGAAGATCCTGGGCAAGGGAGACAAGAAGGCGGAGGTCATGGCCTTCGAGGCGGTCGCCCAGAGCGCCCTGGACGGGATGCGGCCGTCCGCCGTCGACAGCCAGGCGGCCGCGGATCACCGCCGGGCGGTGCGTGGGGGCGGGGGCCTGGGGCTGCTGAACGACAACGAGTTCCGGCTCAACGAGGTGACGGGCTCAGCCGCGTTCGCAGGCGGAGGCCTGGACACGGCCGCGAACGCCTCCGGCTCGATGCCGCTGCACAAGCCCAAGTACGCGCCCGTGCTGGTCCAGTTCGACGTGCAGTTCCGGATCGCCGTCCGCGTCGCCCACCGTCACACCGCGCGGATCCGCTCCAGTCAGGCGCACACCGCCGTGCGCGACCTCACGCTCACCACGCCCGTCGTCGTCCGACTGCCCGAACCCGAGGCCCTGAAGCTGTTGGCCGTACAGGGCGCCGGGGGAATCACCGACCCGCACGGCGTCTTCGCCCCCGCGGCACCGGCGGCCCCGGCGGCGAACGAGGACGCCTGAGCCCGGCCCAGGCGGCCAAGGGGGCAGCCCGACAGGCACTTTGGGGCGCCAACCCTGCCCCGGGGCTTGCTGACCCGGCGCCCACTGCCTCGGTAGGCTCCCAAGGTGAGCCTATGGACTTCCCTGGAGCCCGCGTCCACGACGGTCGACGCGGGTAGCACCGCCACCGTACGCCTGCGGATCCGCAACACCGGCGACATCGTCGACGAGTACCGCTTCACCGTCGTCGGCGACTTGGCGCCCTACATCACCGTCGAACCACCCACCCTCCGGCTCTACCCGGGCACCACGGGGACGGTCGAGCTCACGGTCGCACCACCCCGCACCCCCGACGCCGCCGCCGGGCCGCACCCCTACGCCGTGCAGGTCACCCCAACCGAGCACCCCGAGGCGACGACGGTCCCCGAGGGCAACATCACAGTCACGCCGTTCATGGAGGTGCGGGCCGAACTCGTCCCGCACACCGTCAAGGGGCGCTTCCGGGGACGGCCCAAGCTGGCCGTCGACAACCTCGGCAACACCACCCTGACCGCCTCCGTGACGGGCGACGACAACGGCGACCAGATCGGCTACGAGGTCGTCCCGGCCAACGTCCAGATCGAGCCGGGCCGGGCTGCCTTCCTCAACGCGAGGCTGAAGCCCCGTCAGATCATCTGGATCGGGCACAAGCAGAACCGGCCGTACCGGCTGGTCGTGCGCCGCTCGGGCGTCAACCCGCTGAACGTGGACGGGACCTACGTCCAGGGCGGCTTCCTGCCGCGCTGGCTCTTCACCGTCCTCAGCCTCAGCATCGGGCTCATCATCGCCTTCGTCGCGCTCTGGATGACCAACCCGCCGGCGTTCAGCAGCGAGGCCACGCCGCTGGTCGCGCAGGCCTCCTCCAGTGAAGTGCCCACGCCCAGCCTGAGTATCGCTCCCCCGCAGTCGCAGCAGCCCGCGCCGCCCACGCCGAACGGTGGCAACCCGGCGCCGACCACCCCGGCGCAGGTCGTCCCGACCGGCAATGGTGGAGGCAACGGCGGTGGGAGTGGAGGCGGGAACGGCGGCAGCAGTGGTGGCGGCGGTGGCAACCCGGCGCCGCCGACGACGGCGGCGGCCGGCGGCGGCGCGCCCGAGCTGATCGGCCGCGGCTCCAACCGCTGCATCACGGTCACCAACGGCGTGGCTGAGGGCGGCAAGGACGGCGAGCCACTGGAGCTGTGGGACTGCAGCAACGCCGTCTGGCAGCAGTGGAAGTTCGTCGGCTTCCAAGCGCCGAACTACCAGGGAACCATCCAGTCGCTGGGCCTGTGCATGGACGTCGCCAACGCCAACTCGGCCAACGGCACCACGGTCCAGCTGGCCAACTGCAACGGCGGCCCGGCCCAGGTGTGGACCCTCAACACCACCCAGGGCGGCGACCTGGTGAGCATCATGGCCGGCAAGTGCGTGGACGCGGTGAACCAGGGCACCGGCAACGGCACCCGGCTCCAGCTCTGGACCTGCGCCGGGACCCCCAACCAGAAGTGGTTCCAGCAGAACGGCTGAGCCGTCGGCTCGGTGGACGAGGACAGCGCCTGGTGACGGATCCCTCCGTCACCAGGCGCTGTCGTCGTCAAGGCCCTGTCGTCACCAGGCGCTGCCCTCGTCCAGGACCAGACGCCCGGCCTTGCGGTACTCGCGCTGCGCGCCCGCCAACAGGTCGGCGTCGTTGACGGCCTCGCCGCGACCGGCGGCGGCGTAGGCGGCGGTGACCACGGCGCTGCGGATCGATCCTCCGGCCAGCTCGAACTCGCGGGCGCAGCGCTCCGGGTCGATGCCGGGCACGCAGGGCACCGAGGCGAGGCTGTGCCGCCACAGCGCCAGCCGCTGCACGGCGTCGGGGAACGGGAAGTCGACCACCAGGTCGAGGCGCCGGGTGAAGGCGTCGTCGATGTTGGCGCGCAGGTTCGTCGTGAGCAGAGCGATGCCGTCGAAGGACTCCAGCCGCTGGAGCAGGTAGGCGCTCTCCAGGTTGGCATAGCGGTCATGGGCGTCCTTGACCTCGGAGCGCTTGCCGAAGACGGCGTCGGCCTCGTCGAAGAGCAGCACGGCGTCGGTGCGGTCGGCCTCGGTGAAGATCCGTTCCAGGTTCTTCTCGGTCTCGCCGATGTACTTGTCGACGACCGAGGAGAGCTGCACCACGTAGAGGTCCAGGCCGAGTTCGGCGGCGACGACCTCCGCCGACAGCGTCTTGCCGGTGCCGGACTCGCCCGCGAAGAGCGCCAGCACACCCCGGCCCCGGCCGCCTCCGGCGCTGAGCCGCCAGTCGCCGAGCACCCGCTCGCGGTACCGGGAGCGCAGGGCGAGTTCGTGCAGATGGGCCAGGGGTGCCTCGGGCAGCACCAGGTCGTCCCAGGTCACCGCGGGTCGGATGCGGCGGGCGTGCTGCTCCAGGCCGGAGGCGGACTGCTGGCGGGCGGCGAGCCGCAGGTGGGCGCCGGAGAGCGGCGCGTCCTCGAAGGCGGCCAACTCCTGCGCGGCACGGGCGGCGCGGCGGATGTGCTCGCCGCCGAGCCGGTAGGGGGCGACCACGTCGGCGAGGTCGGCCAGCTCCCCGTCTGCCGCCTCGGCGACACCGAGCGCGGCGGACCACGCGTCCAGGTCGCCGGAGCGCTGCCGGGGTGCGTCGAGCACCAGCGGGTCGCGGTGGCCGTCGCACCACTGCGGGTCGTAGGGCCGGATCCCGGCTAGCAGCACCGGGACGTCGGACACGGCCAGCGCGCGTATCAGTGGCCCCGGCCGGTCGGGCAGCGGGGCCACCACGACAGCGCAGCCGCGCAGCCGGGCCTCGCGGAGCAGCACGGCGATCTCGTGGTCGGTGTCGTGGTGGCGGGCCTCGTGGTCGCGGGAGTCGCCGGCAGGGGCGACCGGAGCGGAGACGCGGGGGACGTAGTGCAGCGCCTCCACGCCGGCGGCAGCCAACGCGGCGGCGGCGCAGGCGAGCCCGTCCCCCTCGCGCCGCTCGCGCAGGTGGACCGTCAGCGGTCCGGCGGCCAGGCGCTTGCCGAGACGCTGGGTCAGCGCATCGTGCTGCAACCGGACGAGCGGCGCGGTCAGCCGCCGGACCCGGCCGTCGAGTGCGGGGTCCTGGGTGTCGTCCCCGAGCAGATGTGCGACGACCCGGTCCGGGACGCACAACGAGCGGCTGAGGAAAGGCCGTTCGGGCTCCTCCACGCGCAGCAGGCCAAGGGCGGACAGCGGCGCCGCGGGGTGGAAGCGGGCGCGCCCCTCGGCGGAGTGCGCGGGCAGACCACAGAGTTCCAGCGCGAGGCCGACGCTGGCGCGGCGGCGGCTGACGTCGTCGTTGAGGTAGCCGTAGAGCGGCTCGAAGGTGCGCTGCAGGTCGGGCGCGAGTGCGACCAGCAGCAGCTGGACATCGAGCACGGTCAGGCCGAGCCGGACGGCCAGGAGGTGCAACCGGTCGTCACCGTCCGCCGGTGGCGCGACCTGCTCGGGCTCGGCGGGCTCGTCGTGCCCCTCGGGTTGCTCGGACGGATCCGGGAGCGCCACGGGCCCGGCTGACGCCGCGTCGGCGCGCAGCAGCAAGTGGCGGACCGCGTCCGGGGAGAGGTAGAGCCCGCGCAGCGGGTCGTCGGCGGTGGGGTCGTCGGCGCTGCGGAGCGCGACCAGCCGCGCCACCCGCTCCCACAGCCAGTCCAGCCGGGCGAGCAGCGGAGCGGAAGGGTTCACTCCGACACCGCGCCCGACGGCCTGCCCGAGCCGGGCTTCCGGGTACGCGGCCCCGGCACCGCCGCCGGGCCGCTGCCGCCCTGGTCGCCGCCCTCGTGGCCGGCCCCCGCCAGATGACGCGCCGGGAAGTGGCGGTCGGGCGAGTCCTCCAGGTCGCCCTCGATGCCACGCACCCGCACGCCCAGCTCGGTGACCGGCGGCCCGGCGTCGTACTCCGGGTAGGAGAGCATCGGGACGGTGACCACGACGTCGATGGAGGGCTTGAGTTCGCCGCCGAGCGCGGACCAGATCTCGGCGGTGGAACGGGCCTCCATGTGCAGCGCGGCGACCGAGAGCGGCACGGTCAGCCCGAGCGCCGCGAGCGAACCGGCCAGCCTCTCGGGCGGCAGCAGTTCGTGCGGCAGCAGGGTGGCCAGCACCGCGGAGAGCATCCGGTGCTCGTCCTGCGGTTGCTTGGTCCAGGCGGTGACCAGGTAGGACAGCCGGAACCAGCGCGGCGGCTGCCGCCGACGGACGGTGACGCCCTGTTCGTTCCTGACCGAGACGTGGCCACGCTCGCGCCGGTGGGTGTCCTCGCGGATGTCGTAGAGGTAACAGTCGACCGTGGGGGCGTTGCGCCGGGCCGCCCAGTCGCGGGTCGGCGCCTCGAAGGCGATCTCGACGCCGCTGCCCGCCAGGGCACCTCCGGTCAGCAGTCGCTTGAGGACCTCGTCCACCTCGTGGATCACTGCCGCGCCCTCACTTGCCGTTCGTCGCCTGGTTGGTCCCGCGCACCGGTCTGACGTGCCGGTCTCGCCCGTCCCGGTCGCCACGCCCTGACGCGGGCGCACCCGACGGCCATCCTGCCGTTCCCGGGGCGTGCCCTGATAGGCGTTTCCGGAACTTTGTGGGGGCATTGTGTGATGCCCTGGAGGCCATCGGCGCGTGCCCGAACCGTCAGATGTAGCCTTCCCTCAGGGCATAGGCCACGGCATGAGCACGGTTGCGGAGTTGGAGCCGGGTCGTGAGTCCGTGCATCACGTTCTTGACGGTTCGTTCGGAGTACGAGAGCTTGCTGGCGATTTCCGCGGTGTCCAATCCCTCGGCGACCAACCGGACGACATCGACCTCGCGCGGTGCCAGACCGTGCACGGGTGTGTCGGAGGATCCGGAGGTCCCGCGCTGCATGGTGCCCACCTTGGCGATCAGGCGCCCCAGCAGATCCGCCGGAAGGTCCCCCTCACCCCGGGACGCGGCCGTCACCGCCTGGTGGAGCCGGTGCCCGGTGGCCTCCCGCCGCCACACTATGGCGCCGACCCCGCACTCGATCACCTGGAGCAGCTCGGCCTCGCGGACCGTGGTGGCCACCAGGACGGCACGGGTGCCGTCGGCACGCGTCAGCCGCCGCAGCGAGGAGAGCGTCGGTTCATCCGGCGTCTCCGCGACCAGCACCGCCACCGCGCCCGCCCGGCCGGCGACCGTCTCGACCATCTCGACGCCCGGCTGTTGGCGCAGCTGGCTGCGCACGCCCGCGAGCGAGACCGGATCATCCGCATACACCGCAACCGGGATCGTGCCGACGACGTCAGTCGATCCGGAACCCATTCGCACCACCATGACCCACCATCCTCACGATCCGGGCCTGCTGACCGAAATGACGAAGTTGCCCCAGATGACTGCAAGCGTCCGGTGAACCGGCCCACCTGCGCAATCGTGGGCGACCACGAGATGAACCACGAACACGCCGGGGACGACCACCCCGGGACGTACCACGGCAGAGGCCACGACGCGGGCCACGAGAGGCACCACGAGCAACCCCACGAGAGGCACCACCACGTCCAGGACGGCTCCCCGGCGCTCCAGGAGGATCCGATGACCCCGACCGGCAGGCAGCACCCCGGTGACGGACCCCTGAGCGAACGGGGCGACGCCCTGCGGCTGACGGCCGCGGAGGCACGGCGTGCCCGCTCCGGGTCCGGTCGGCTGGTGCTGCTGCGCGGCGCCACCGGCACCGGCCGCAGCGCGCTGCTGGAGGCGGTCGCGGCGGAAGGTGCCGCGGAGGGGATGCGGGTGCTGCGCGCCCGCTGCTCCGCCGAGCGCTCCGGCACCGAGTTCGGTGCACTACGTCACCTCCTGGCCCCGGAGTCCCACCCTGACGCAACGTTGAACTCATTCAATGACACAGCAGTTGGCGATCGCCTCTGGCAACTGCTGCGCAGCCGGGCGGCCGAGGCGCCGCTACTGCTGGCCGTCGACGACGTCCACCTCGCCGACGCCGCCTCACGGCGGTTCCTCGCCGAGGCAGCCCGGCAGTTGGACACGCTGCCGGTGCTGATCGTGGTCACCGAGCGCGGCCAGTACGACATCGCCGCGCCCGTGCCGGGGCTGGCCCACGCCCTCTCGCCGACGCTGGTCCGCGGCCACGTCCTCGGCCCGCTCGGCCGCACGGCCGCCGAGGCGATGGTCCGCACCCGTCTCGGCGGGCGCGCCACCGACGCCTGGGTGGACGACTGCCTGCGCGCGAGCGCGGGCAACCCGCTGCTGCTGCGCGCACTTCTGGACGACCTCGGCGTCGCGTTCGCGCCGGTCGCCGCCGCCTTGGACCACTCGGCTCCGGCGGGCTTCCCGCAGAGCTGCGCCGACCTCTATCCGGGGGCCTTCGCGGCAGCGGTCACCTGGTGGCTGGAGAGCGCGGGCCCGGAGACCGCCTCCGTCGCCCGTGCGCTGGCCGACGTCGTCGTCCCGGCGGCGGAAGCCGCCGGTCCGGGAGGTCCCGGCCCGCAGACTCCCGGCCCGGACCGCGCGTCGGACGACGTCGAGCTGGTCGCCGCCGTCGCCGGGGCCGACCCGTCCCGGGTGGCGGGCTGGATGACGGCCATGCTCCGGCTCGGCCTGCTGCGCGAGGAGCGGGGCCAGGTCCGGTTCGCCCATCCGCTGCTGCGCGACGCCGTGCTGGACGGCTGGCGACGCGCCGACCGGCAGGCCTCCCACCGCGACGCCGCCGCCCACCGGCAGCGCCGGGGCGACCCCGCCGAGGCCGTGGCCGCGCATCTGCTGCGCACCCCGGCCACGGGCGACGGCTGGGCCGTCGACGTCCTGCGGGACGCTGCGGCCACAGCCGCCCGCGCGGGCCGGACCACCGACGCGGTGGCGCTGCTGCGCCGGGCACTGGAGGAGCCGGTCCCCCGCGCGCGCCGCGCAGAAGTGTTGACCGAGCTGGGCTCGCTGGAGCTCGCCTCGTTGCGCGGCACCGGCATACCCCGGCTCACCGAGGCGCTGCGGCTGCGCGAGGAACCCCGGGAGCGGGTCCAGGCCACGGTCGCGCTGGGCCTCGCGATGGCCCGGCGCGGCGAGGCCCAGGCCGCCGTCGCGCTGCTCCACGAGCTGGACGCGGGCGGCTCGCTGACCGACCAGCCGGCGCTGGCCCGCACCGTCCGGCTGGCCTCGGCGCTCCTGTCGGACCACGACCGGGAGGTCCGCCGCGAGTTCTACGACGAGCTGCAGCAGTCCGCCGACCGGGACCCGGCGCTGTTCGGCCCGGCCGAGCGCGCGTTGCTGGTCCGCCACGAGACGACCGCTGGGCTGCTCTCGGCCGACGAGGCGATGCGGCGCGTCCGCGCCCTGCTCTCCACCGACGAGGACCCGCTGCTGATGCCGTATCTGCTGGGCACGGCCGCGGCCGTGGCGCAGTGGGCCGACGCGCTCGACGACGCCGACCGGCTGGTCCGGAACGGCCTGTCGGCGCACCGGCTGCCCCAGCTCCACCCGATGCACCACGCGCTGCTCAACACCCGCTGGGACACCATGGCCGCGCGCGGCGACCATGCCCGGATACTGGCCGAGTTCGAGCGCCGCTTCGAGCACCGTGAGGGCGCGTCGGCTCGGCCGAGCAACCTGCTGGCCCATGCCCTGGTCGCGCTCGTCGAGACCGGCCGGGTGACCGAGGCCGCCCGGCTGGCCGCCCGCATCGACGTCGAGAGCTCCCACGTCGCGGACGACACCTGGGAGTTCAACCGCTTCCTCTACGCCAGGGGCGTCGTGCACGCGGCGTCGGGCGAGTTGCAGGAGGCGGTGGACGACTTCCTGGAGTGCGGCCGACGGCAGACCTCCCGGGACGTGCTCAGCCCGGTGGTGACGCCGTGGCGCTCGGCAGCGGCCGAGTGCCTGCTGGCGCTCGGCTCGCCGCAGTCCGCGCTGCCGCTCGCCGAGGAGGAGTACCAACTGGCGGTGGTCTGGGGCACCCCGCGCGTCCTCGGGCGCGCCCTGCGTGTGCTGGGCGCGGTCAGCAACGGCCGCCGCGGCCTGGAGTTGACCGCCCGCGCGGTGGAGACGCTGCGCGGCGGCGACGCGGACGCCGAACTGGCGGCGGCGCTGGTCACCCAGGGCCGCCGGCTCACCGCCGCAGGCCAGCGGCTCCAGGCCCGCGAACTGCTCCGCGAGGCCGCCACCGTGGCCGAACGCCTGGGCTCCGCACGGCTCCTGGGCCAGGCCGAACAGGCGCTGCGCACCGGCAGTCCCCGCCTCCGGGTCACCCAGCACACCGGCGTGGACGCGCTCACCGAGAGCGAACTGCGCATCGCCCGCCTCGCCGCCGACGGCCGCACCAACGCGGAGATCTCCGCACTGCTCCACCTGGCCCGCCGCACCGTGGAGACCCACCTCACCAGCACCTACCGGAAACTGGCAATCCGCGGCCGCAACGAACTCCCGTCCGCCCTCGACTCCGCCCCACCCTCCCGCCTGGCACTCCGCGCGGTCCACCCCTCGGGCCCGGGGACGGGCGAGGAACAGGGCTCAAGACCAGCCGCCGGCGCCCAGATCCCCTACCAACGCCGCCGCGAGGCCCCGCAGGAGGTCCGGGGCGAGGCGCAGTGAAGCGCTCCGACGGCGCGAACGGCAATCCGATTCCTGCAGTTGACGCGCCGACGTACGATGCCGGTACTGCCATGAGGGGGAGCTATGGGGTGTGTGCTGGCCGCCGCCCGGGCGGCGATTGTGGTCGTCGCCACCTGGCTGGCGCTGACCGTGCTGCTGGTGCTGCTGGAATCGCTGCTGCCGGGCCCCAGCCCCCACGGCACCCCCTCGTCCACGGCCGTCATGCTGTGGCTGCTCGCGCTGCTCCTCGTGCCGCCGGTTACCTGCGTCGCGCTGCGCCGCTGGATCTCCGCCGGCCGTGCCGGGAGTGCGGATCAACCGCTCCCTCCTGCGCCGTACGCGGGAGCCGAGCAGGACGCGCCGCAGTCCGGCGGCCCCGCCTGGCACGCGACCGCGTCGCCCGCTCCGCCGTCCGACGCGCAGCGGACCATCCAGCCCCCGCGTGCCCCCGAGGACCCGGACGTCTGGGCCCTGCGACAGGCCCGTGCGGAAGCCGAACGGGCGCGTGCAGAAGCCGAGTCGAAGCGTGCGGAAGCCGAGAAGGCGCGTAAGGAGGAAGCCCGACGACGATCGGCGCGCAACCGCCGTTTCCGCCAAACGGGTCGGCGGTACTGACAAGCCGCACACGACCTCGTCTACACCCGGCACTCATCGTGACAGCGGCAGTCGCAGCCGTAGGTCCGGCCGTTGACCCACCGCACGCCGACCCGGCAGATGTGCTGGTCCTCGGGCATTCCCCCGGCCGTGCACTCGTCGAAGTAGCTCCGCTCCGGTGCCTGCCACGTCCTGACGCCCTCGGTGGGCCAGGTGAACGGCTGTCGGGTCTCCGGGTACGCCGGACGCGGCACGACGGCAGTCGGCTCGGCGGGGACCCGTCGGCTCGGGCTCATCGGATGGCTCCGAGCTTCCTGGGAGGGATCGAGAACAGCGTGGCCCGGCGTTCCAACATGTCCTCGGCCTCACTGCGGACTTCGAACGCCAACTGGTTCCCGTCCCCGTCAGCGAAGACCCGCCCGCCCTCATCCCGGGCCCGGAAGACGTCGCACCGCTCGTCGTAGAAGACCGAGGCTTTCACCGCGCACCGTCCTCGGCCCGCCGATGGCACTCGCACCCGCAGGGCACGCTGACCCAGCCAAGGGTGGAGTTCCGGTACCCCGGTGCGCGGCACTGCCGATGCAGCTCGGGCCAGCGGTCCGCGCCGACTCTGCAGGGTGGCGTCACGTAGCCGCGCGGAAGAGGGCCTGGTGGCGGAGCGCTGGTCTCCAGGGCAGGGGTGTGAGTCATCGGAAGGTCCTCGCTCTGTCTCGCGACTGCCGACGCCAAACAGAGTGCTCCCGACGGGCTCTGACAGCCCAAGAGATTTCTCAGAATTTCTCAGTGCTCGGTCTGCCAGGCGTTGATACCCCTCTCGATCAGCCTGCGGGCGTCCTCGTCGTACCGGGCCACCGGGGCCAGCAGGTCGAAGACGCGGCGGTACAGGGCTATCTCCTCGGGCAGGGCCAGGCGCAGCTCAGCGTCGAAGGTTTCGACGAGGACAAGCTGGTTGTCGCGGAGCCAGAAGCCGTGGGACGGCGTGAGCGGAAGACGGGTGTTCTGAGGGATGATCCCGATCCGCGCCGAAGGCAGGTGCAGGAGGTTGATCAGTCGTTGAAGCTGGTCGACCATCACGCTGGCAGTTGCCGCGCCGACGTGGAGCACCGGCTCCCACAGCAGGAAGTGGAACCGCTTGCCGGGCTCGTAGAGCACCTGCTGACGTTGCATCCGCAAGGCCACCGCCTCGTCGGCCGTGTCAGGGATCCCGCGCAACAGCACGGCTTCACGGAACGTGGCCGCCGCGTACTCGGGCGTCTGGAGCAGGCCCGGGACCACGCAGGTCTCCAGGATGCGCCAGACCCGCGTCTCGCGGTCGAGGTCGATCAGAGGGCGTTGCCGCAGGTGTACACCGCGGCCGAGTTGGCGTCGCCACTCGCTGTAGCGGCTGTCCATCTCCTGGCGCAGGACCAACAGCGCATCGGCGGCGTCGTCGCGCGAGCAGGCCGCGCACCAGGCGAGGATGTCCCCGACGGTCGCGGCCTGTTGGCCGAGCTCCAGCTTGCTGATCTTGCTGTGTGGCCAGCCCAGCGAGGCCGCCAGGTCCTTGCCGGTGAGACCGGCGCCCACGCGGAGCTCGCGCAGGCGGCGGCCGAGCTCCTCGCGGGCCTCACGGACGGCGCGTGGCACATTCAACTGCCCGAGTGCCCCTTCACCAGCTCGCGATAGGGCATGGCGTGCTCCCTCGCGAGAGCGACCCACTCGCGGGCCTGCGCTACGGCCGCCGAGTCGGCGTCGACGAGCTCCTTGTCGAGCGGCCGACCGCTCTTGTCGAAGTCCATCCGGAGGAGCACCTGTTCGTCGAAGAGCCAGAAGTCACCCAGGGGCAGGCCCAGTTCCTCGGCTCGGCGATAGGTGAGGTAGCGGATGTCCTCACCGTCCTCGTCGTTGAACCGGTTACAGGCGATGAGGAAGCGCTGGTAGTCGCCTGGCGGCTCACTGATGAGTCGAACCCGGGCAACCAGGCGACCCGTGTCGCGAGCCGTGCGCATCTGTCGGCGCCAGCGGCGGTCCGGCCCCTCGTCCTCGACGCGGCCAGTGGCCAGGAACTGGGCGGACTCCTCCCGCCCGGCGTCGACGAGGTACGACGGTTGGGTTTCCAACCGCATCGCCGTCCCTTCGAAGGTGTCGAAGAGGTCGAGCCAAGAGGCGTCCGTGATGCGCACCGGCGGCTACTCCTTCGGAATGTGCTTCCACAGCTCACGGGGGATCTCGACCAGCGTCTCATCAGGGTCGAGGAACCGGACGTCATACCAAGCCCGATCACCGTCCACGACCTTCTTGCCCTGGAAGGCCTCGGTCCCCCGGTCCGTCTCGTAGACGCTGGGGCAGTTGCCGTCCTTGCTGTCACTCCCGACGAACTTAGCCCCGCAACAGCCTCCAGCAGTTGGGGATTTCTCGAAGTTTCCTGCTTGGCGGGTCCCATGAGGCAGGCGGAAACCAGCCAAACCAGCAGCGCTCTGGTGAGCTCAGCGGATCTGCAGCCGTAGGGACCCAAGGAAGGCAGGGCGAGCAGGGCGCGCGTGGCGAGACAGGAACCGATCGGGTACGACACACGTCTCCCGCACCATGACTTCTGACGCGCTGCAGGGCCGTTCGGCCCCCACCGGGCCCACCTCGCCGTCCGCCGTGACCGTGCATCCGCCGAAGGTCAACGACTACGACACCTTCGCCGAGGCGTACACGGCCGAGAACGAGACCAACCTCGTCAACGCCCACTACGAGCGACCCGCGATGCTGGACCTCGCTGGAGACGTCGGCGGGCGGCGGATCCTCGACGCAGGCTGCGGATCCGGGCCGCTGTTCGCGGCGCTGCGTGATCGTGGCGCCGTCGTGAGCGGCTTCGACGCGAGTAGCGGGATGGTGGAGCTGGCCCGGCGTCGGCTCGGCGACGGTGCGGACCTGCTGGTGGCCGACCTGGGCAGCCCTCTGCCGTACCCCGACGACACGTTCGACGATGTCGTCGCGTCCCTGGTGCTGCACTACCTGAAGGACTGGGGGCCCGCGCTGGCCGAGCTGCGGCGCGTGCTCAAGCCCGGTGGTCGGCTGATCGTGTCCGTCGAGCATCCCTTCGCGATCCATCTCATGCACCGCGAGGCCGGCCGCGCGGCCGAGTACACGTACTTCGACACCACCTACTGGACCGACGAGTGGACCATGGACGGAAGGACGGCCCCGATGAGCCGCTGGCACCGACCGCTGCACGCGATGGCCGACGCCTTCACCTCAGCAGGCTTCCGGATCACGGCCATCAGCGAACCGGAGCCCGACGCAGCAGCCCGGGAGCTGTTCCCCGAGGTCATCGCGGCCAAGCCGCGCTTCCTGTGCTTCCTGTTCTTCGTGCTCCAGGCCGACTGACCGACCGAACTACCGACGCGGGTTCGCCCGACGCGTCGGCTCGGCCGTGGTGGGGTCCTCCGGCCAAGGGTGGCGAGGGTAGCGGCCGCGAAGGTCGGCGCGGACGGCGCGGTAGCCGTCGCGCCAGAAGGAGGCCAGGTCGGCCGTGACGGCGGCCGGGCGGCCCGCCGGGGAGAGCAGATGGATCGTCAGCGGGACGCGCCCGTCGGCGAGACGGGGGGCATCCTGCCAGCCGAACAGCTCCTGCAGCTTGACCGCGAGCACGGGCTGGTCGGCGGAGTAGTCGACGCGGATCCGGGAGCCGGTGGGGACGGTGATCCGCTCGGGAGCCAGCTCGTCGAGGCGGCCGGCTTCGCCGGAGGCCCACGGCAGCAGCCGTGTCAACGCCGTTGCCGTGGGGATGCGTTCCAGGTCGGCGCGGCGGCGGGCCCGGGAGAGTTCGGGCTCCAGCCAGTCCTCGGCCCGTTCCAGCAGGGCGCGGCCGTCGACCTCCGGCCAGGGGTCGCCGATCACGCGGCGCAGGAAGGCGATGCGCTGCCGCAGGCCGACGCCCTCCGCCGACCAGGTCAGCAGTTCGTCGACACCCTCGACGGCGAGTCCCTCCAGCAGGGCGGCCCGCAACAGCGCCCGGTCCGGTGCGGCCAGCGGCTCGGTGGCGAGCTCGACCGCGCCGAGGGCCTCGACGCGGCGGGCGGCGACGTCTCCGCGCCTCGATCCCGGCGGCACCGCCCAGCGGACTTCCTCACGGTCCGTCAGCAGCGGTGCCGCGCAACGTCGGGCCGTGGCCTCGTCCGTGACGGCCGCCAACTGCACCCGGGCCGACGGCGACCCGGCCGGACGATCGGCGACGGCCACCGCGATCCACTCCGCACCGGACAGTGCGGAGCCGGCGCCCGTCGAGGCGGCAGTGCCCGAGGCCATCAGATAGGTTGCCGCGGACCCCGGTTCGGGCTTCTGCCGGGACCCCAGGGCGCGCGCCCGGGCGATGCGCTCGGGGAAGGCCAGCCCGGCGATCAACCCGGCCGCCTCGGCGTCGCCGACCCGCGGCGCCGCATCCCTGCGGTCCGCAGCGTCGGCGTCCGGGTGCCGGCGCAGCCGTCGGACCTCCTCACGCCAGCGCGCCGCGTAGGGGTCCTTCGCCGTGCGCACCGTGCGGCGGACCGCGGCGAGGTCGTCGCCCAGCGCCCGCGGCGGCTCCTCGGAGAGCAGCGCCACCAACTCGGCCGCCTGGCGCTCACCGACCAGCGGCGCGCCGTCCAGCAACGCCCGGCCGAGCCGGGGGTGGAGCCCGGTGCGGGCGATGCGGACACCTCGCCCGGTGGCGCGGCCGTCGGCGTCGACCGCGCCCAGCGCGGTGAGCGTGGCACGCGCGGCCGCCATCGCACCGGCGGGCGGCGCGTCGGGCAGGGCGAGGCCGCGGGCGCCGGGCGCTCCCCAGCAACTGGCCTGCAAGGCAAAGGAGGTGAGGTCGGCCTGCATGATCTCGGGCGTGGGCAGCGCCCTGGCCAGCGCGTCCTCCGCCTCCGCCCAGCAGCGGTAGACGGCGCCGGGCGCTTCCCGGCCCGCGCGACCGGCGCGCTGCCGTCCGGTCGCCAGCGAGGACCGCACGGTCACCAGTCCGGCCAGCCCCCGGGCGTGATCGGTACGCGGCTCGCGGGCCAGCCCGCAGTCCACGACGCTGCGCACCCCCGGCACGGTCAACGAGGACTCGGCGACGGACGTGGAGAGCACGACCCTGCGGCGGGAGCCCGGGGCGAGAGCGGCGTCCTGCACGGCGCGGTCGGCCCGACCGTGCAGTTGCAGGACGTCCACAGTGTCACGCAGACCGCCGCTCAGCAGGCCGCTCAGGAGACCGGCCACCCTGGCGATCTCGCCCGCGCCAGGCAGGAAGCAGAGCACGTCGCCGTCCCGCTCACGCAGCGCGCGCAGCACGGTCGCCGCGACGTGCTCCAGCAGGGCGGGGTCCGTGCGCAAGCCCTGCGGCGGCCGGACCGGACGGGGCGGCGGCGCCCAGACCACGTCCACCGGATGCGGGGTCCCGTGCGCCTCGACGACGGGCGCGGGCCCGTCCGCGTCACTGTCCCCGTCGCCTTCACTGCCCCCGCCGCCTTCACTACCCCCGTCGCCGAGCAGCCGGGCCCACGCGGCGGTGTCGGAGGTCGCCGAGGCGCAGACCACCTGCAGTTCGGGACGCAGCGCGGCCCGCACGTCCAGCAGGAAGGCCAAGGCGGTGTCCGCGTCGAGGTGCCGCTCATGGCACTCGTCCAGCATGACGAGGTCCACTCCGGCGAGTTCCTGGTCGCGCTGGAGTCGTTGCAGCAGCACCCCGGTGGTGACCACCTCGACCACGGTGTCGGGGCCGACCCGCCGCTCGCCGCGTACCGTGAAGCCGACCCGCTCCCCGACGGGTTCACCCAGCATCCACGCCATCCGGCGTGCGGCGGCCCGCACCGCCAGTCGCCGCGGCTCGGCGACCAGCACGCGCCGCGGCGGCGCGTCGTCCCGCGCTTCGTCCCGCGCCTCGTCCAGCAGCCCGGCCAGCGCCAGCGGCACGAGCGTCGTCTTCCCCGTTCCGGGCGGCGCCTCGAGGACCGCTGCCCCGCGCGACTCCAGGGCGCGCCGGAGCGCGGGGACGGCACTGCGTACGGGGAGGTCAAGGTCGGCGAGGTTCACCCCCGCAGTCTCCCCGATCCGGGGGCGCGCAGGAGCACGCCGTCCCCCAGAAGCAGCGCCCTCGAAGCGGCGTCCCTCAGAAGCGGCGTCCCTCAGAAGCGGCATCCCTCAGAAGCGCAGGACCGCCGCGACACCGTCCGTGTCGGCCAGCGTGCCGTCGGGCACGAACAGGACGTCGCCGTCGGCGCGGATCGTGTTCTCGACCAGCTGCTCGACGATGTCGGTAGCCACGCCCAGCGAGTGCGGGGCCGGTCCGATGTCCCGTTTCGGGTTCGGCAGGGTGACCGGTTCCGGCACGGGCTCGAGCTCCAGCTCGCGACGGTCGTTCGAGATGCGCCCGGCGATCACTCGGCCCTCGTCCACGACGAGCAGCCTCACCCGCTTGTCCGCGACGGCCGTCCACACCTCCACCGGGCCGCCCGCAAACCTGCCCTGTGAGCGTGCCGTGTCCAGGGCTGCCAGCGCCCCGGTGACCTGCTGGGCGTCGAACTCGTCGAGGACCGGTGTCAACCGCTTCACCAGTTCCCGCGCCGGAACGGTCTCCATACCGGTCAGCGGGAGAGTCCCGGCGATGAGGTCTGCCAGGTCCGTCTCCTGCCGGAACATCGTGAGCATCTTGGGGCTGCCGACCAGGAAGAGCGGCGGCCTGCCCTCCTCCTTCACGGCGTCTCCCAGACGGGAGTTGACGGCCCGGAGGTACTGCTTGAGGTACGCCTCGTGATCCTCGTACGGCGCCGAGTGCGGGATCGGGCCGGGGATCGCGTCCTCGGGCGAGGGGATCTGCGGGCTGTCCGGGAAGCCGTGCTCGGTGACCTCCGTCAGTTCCCGCCACGCCCCGCGGAACAGCCGGCACAGCTTCTGGTCGAGGACCAGCACCAGGTACGGGCGCGCGCCCTGCTCCGCCGCCACGAGATACCGGGTGAGGAACGTCGTGCCGAACTCCACGCGCGGAACCACCGCCCACGGTGAGGTGAAGTGCCACACCTGAACGGGTTCGCCCGCGGCGACATAGGCCACCATGGCGTCGCCGGACCGGTCGGAGTCACGCGCGACCTCGATCACGTCGGGATCCAGCTTGTGACGGGTCAGCTCCAGCCGGTCGTCACGATCCACGTCCGGGTCGTCGGCAAGCCTGCGCTTCGCCTCGGTGAGCACGTCGCGCAGCAGAATCCGGGTGTGGTCGTCCGACGGGGCCTTCGGGTCGCTGGGCAGGACCAGCGTGATCGCCGGGTAGGGCCGCGGGCTGCGCAATGCGGCCAGCGCTTCGGGAGTCACCTCGGGCATGTGCACCACATCGCTCGTCAAGGGGCCCAGTGGCCGTCGGACTGGCGGAACTCGTGCGGTCGCTGCCGCTTCCGGTCGAGCTGTTCCTTGGACTGGCGGATCGCGTGGGCCAACTGCGTGTGGAAATACAGCAGCTTGCCCTGCCCGCGCGCGCCGAGGCCGTGGTGTCCCTTCACCGCCGTGTTCTTGCTCATGACTCTCCTCCCCTCCAGGGATACCGAATCATGCTGAGTCGATCCCTTTACGCTACGACGCCCTCCCCGCCGCTGCGACCGGGCAGGACGCTTGGCAGCGTTAGGCAACTGCGATTTACTAATGCCATGGCGCGCCCCCGTGAGCACTCGGACGACGACCTGCTGGACCGCATCGGCGCGAGCCTGGCCGACGCCTCCGGCTCCTGGACGATGGCCGAGGCCGCCCGCGCGGCCGGGGTGCACCCGGCCACCCTGGTCAAGCGGTTCGGCTCCTGGCACGGCGTGCTGGTCGCGCTCAGCAGGAGGTGGAGCGCAGCCGTCCCGGAGGCGCCGCACACCCCCCAGGACCGCCTCGGCGAGCTCCGATCCTGGGTCGACGAGGTGGCCCGGCCGCCGCAGGACCGGTCGCACCGCGTCGCCGGCGTGGCGATGCTGCTCGAAGACCTCAAGGACGACGAGCTCAGCCAACTGCTCAGCGAGGGTTGGGACCGTCAGATCGCTTATCTGACCGCGCTGGTGAGCGGCGCGCACGACGACGGCCACCTCACCCGGTCCCCTGACCCCCGAACGGCCGCCGCACTCCTGCTGGACCTGGTCAACGGCTTCTACCTCCGCGCCGCCGCCTCGGCACGCTCGTCCGCGACGCCGGACGCAGCCCCGCAGAAACTGCTCAACTCACTTCTGGAGAGCTGGACATGAGCCTGGACGCCACCGTGGACACGAGCCCGGACACGAGGCAGGACATGAGCGTGGGACGCAACTGGCGAGGACACGTGTTCATCGCCGCCAGTCTCGACGGCTTCATCGCACGCGCCGACGGCGACATCGCCTGGCTCACCGACCCTCCACAGAACCCCGACCACGCACCCGGCCACGACGGACCGAACCCGCCCCCGGACTACGAACAGCTCATGGCCACTGTCGACCACCTCGTGATGGGCCGCGGCACCTACGAGAAGATCCTGACCTTCGACAGCTGGCCCTACGCGAAACCGGTCATCGTCCTCAGCACCACCCTCCCAGCCGGGGCGGACGAGCGAATCACCGTGACGCGCGACATCGACGCGACGCTGCGACTGCTCGCCGAGCGCGACTCGCGCGGCGTCTACATCGACGGCGGCAAGGTCATCCAGAGCTTCCTCGAACGCGACCTCGTCGACGAGATCACCCTCGCCCACGCCCCCGTCCTGCTGGGCGGCGGCCTCCCGCTCTTCGGCGCCCTCACCCACGACATCCGGCTCACCCACACCGGGACCCTCACCACGGACTCCGGCATGACCAGCAGCCACTACACCGTCCGGCGCTGACGCCCCGACAGTCGTGGCGGCGCGCGAGACGGCGCCAGGAGCGGCGCGGGAGTCAGCCGTTGGGGGCGACGGCCGCCGTCTCGGGCACGTGGGCGGGCTGCTCCTCCGCGGGCGGCTCGATGATCAGGTGTGGCAGGCGGCGGTCCAGCCGGCGGGGCAGCCACCAGTTGGCCTTGCCGCACAGGTACATCACCGCCGGTACGAGCACCGTCCGCAGGACGAAGGCGTCCAGCGCCACGGCGGCGGCCAGTCCGATGCCGAACTCGGCGATGTCGCGCTGGCCCAGGAACACGAACGCGGTGAACACGGCGATCATGATCGCTGCAGCTGCGGTGATCACCCGTGCGGTGTCGGTCAGGCCGGTGAGCACCGACCGGGTGTTGTCGCGGGTGCGCGACCACTCCTCGGCCATTCTGCTGACCAGGAACACCTGGTAGTCCATGGACAACCCGAAGAGGACCGCCAGCACCAGCTCGGGCAGATAGCCCTCGATCGGGCTGGGCGCACCGAGGCCGAACGCGCTGGTTCCCCAGCCCCACTGGAAGAACGCGGTGAGCACGCCGAACGCCGCCGCCGCAGCCAGCAGGTTCAGCACCGCCGTGATCGCGGGGATGAGCAGGCTGCGGAAGGCGAACACGAGCAGCAGGAAGCTGAAGCCCACGATGGTGGCGAGAAGCCAGGGCAGCTTGGCGCTCGTCGTCGCCGCGAAGTCGTCCATGGTGGTCGTCAGGCCGCCCACGTGCACCTGCAGCGTGGTGCCCTCGGTATAGCGCGGCACCACAGTGTCGCGCAGTCGGCTGATCAGGCCGGCGGTCGCCGGGCTTTCGGGCGACGTGGCGGGGAGGACCTGGGTCACCACGATCGTCGGCGCGGCACCCGACAGGGCCTGCGCGGGCGCGGTCTCCGTCGCGGCCACCCCGGGCACCGCGGTGAGCGCCCGGTCGAGCCGGTCGAGTGCGGCGCGGTCGGCTGCGGACTGCGTCTGGGCGACCAGCAGCAACGGGCCGTTGAAGCCCGGCCCGAACCCCTCGGCGAGCATCTCGTAGGACTGGTACGTGTGGCTGGACGTCGGGTCGTTGGACGCATCGGCGAAGCCCAGCCGAAGGTGCAGCACGGGTACGGACACCACGACCATGACCGCGAGCCCCAACGCGGCGAGCACGGCCGCGAATCGCGGCACGGTGCGTGACCACCGTGCCCACATGCCACCGTCACCGCCGCTGCCACCGTCACCGCCGCTGCCGCTGCCACTGCCACCGCCTGCCTCCAGTCGGCGGCGTTGCCTGCGGCTCAGCACGCGGGGGCCGAGCACCCCGAACAGCGCGGGCAGCAGCGTGACGGCCGCAACCACCGTGCACACCACGGTGATCGCCGCGGGGACGGCCAGCCCGTCGATGAACGGCAGCCCGATGGCGAGGAGTCCGAGCAGGGCGATGCACACCGTGCCGCCGGCGAAAAGGACCGCGCGGCCCGAGGAGTTGAGCGCCTGCACGGCCGACCGCTGCGGGTCCAGGCCGGACTGCAGACCGCGGCGGTGCCTGGTCACGATGAACAGGGCGTAGTCGACCCCGACACCGAGACCGATCAGCGCGCCGAGGATCGGCGCGACGCCGTTCACGGACATCAGATGGCTGAGCGGGGCCAGGAGCAACAGGCCGCTGCCCACTCCGGCCACCGCGGTCACCAGGGGCAGCGCCATCGCCAGCAGCGATCCGAACGCGAGGAGCAGGATGACGGCAGCCGCGACGAGGCCGATCAGCGACGCGTTCGACGCCGGGGGCTGCTCGGCGCTGGAGATCGCCTTGCCGCCGAGCTCGACCGCCATGCCCGGCTCGCGGGCGGACGTCGCCGTCGCGATCACCTGGTTGACGTCGGCGGTGTCCAGGTTGTCCGCCACCTTGGTGAAGTTCACGACGGCGTACGCGGTGCGCCCGTCCGAGCTCACCTGGACTCTGCTGCCCGGCAGGTAGGGGCTGGTGACCGAGGCCACCTCGGGCAGGTGCGACACCTGTGTCAGCATCGCCGACATCCGCTGCTCGACGGCCGGCTCGGTGACGCTGCCGTGGGTCACCTGCCAGACGATCTGGTCGGAGTCGCCCGCCTGGGCCGGCGCCGACCGCAGCAGCAGCGCCTGGGCGCCGGCCGAGTCGGTTCCCGGCAGCGTGAGCGAGTTGTCGTACGTCGTCTTCACCGCCTGCGACATCACCGCCAGGCCGATGAGCAGCCCCACCCAGGCAGTGATCACGACGAAGCGGTGCTGATAGCACCAGCGTGCGAGAGCTGACATGAGTCTCCTCCCCCTTCGGTTCGATTCCTCGTGCTCCGGGGCACGACCGCCCAGGTCTCCGGCCGGTCGAAGCGCCTGCCAACCCCGTGCCTACCGGACGTCGCAGGAACACGCCCACAAGGTCACAGGTGCGGCCGCCCGGCGTCTTGGAGAAATGTTCCGGGCCCCGGGTGCGACACCAGCACGGCAAGCCCGTCCGCATGCGCGCAGCGGATCAAGGGCTTCCCCCAGCCCTGCAAGGGTTCCTGACCTGCACGAACGCGGAGGTCGGCACCCGCACGTCCCACCATTTACTAGGACGTCCTAGTATCTGTATCGTCGGCGCTGCTTCGACCTGTCCTGGAAGGCCACCATGAGTGATCTGCACGTACCCCAGAGCCCCGTCCGCCTGGTCACCGCTTCGGCGCTGTTCGACGGCCACGACGCGTCGATCAACGTCATGCGACGGATCTTCCAGTCGCAGGGCGCCGAGGTGATCCACCTCGGGCACAACCGGTCGGTGCAGGAGGTCGTGAACGCGGCGATCGAGGAGGACGTCCAGGGCGTGGCGGTCTCGTCGTACCAGGGCGGGCACGTCGAGTACTTCGAGTACCTGGTCCAGTCGCTGCGCGAGCGCGGCGGGGAGCACATCCGCGTGGTGGGCGGTGGGGGCGGCGTGATCGTCCCCGAGGAGATCACCCGACTGCGCAGCAGCGGTGTGACCATCTTCTCCCCCGAGGACGGCCAGCGAATGGGCCTCGTCGGGATGATCAACTCGGTGATCAAGGACTGCGACTTCGACCTCTGGGAGAACCGGAGCGCCGAGGTGGCCGCCGTGCTGACCGGCGACCGGTCCGCGGTCGCACGCGCCATCACCGGAGCGGAACTCGGCAGGCTGTCACCGGAGTTCCTGGAGCAGGTGCGAGCCGCCGCCGCGGCGCGAGCGGTGCCCGTCCTGGGCATCACCGGCACCGGTGGCTCCGGCAAGTCCTCGCTCACCGACGAACTGGTGCGCAGGTTCCGGGTGGACCAGCAGGACAAGCTGCGCATTGCGGTGATCGCGGTCGACCCGACCCGTCGGCGCGGCGGCGGAGCCCTGCTCGGCGACCGCATCCGGATGAACTCCCTCGACGGCAACCGGGTGTTCTTCCGAAGCCTGGCCACCCGCGGCAGCCACGAGGTGCCCGAGCACCTCACCGACGTGATCGACGTGGTCAAGGCCGCCGGGTTCGACCTGGTGATCGTGGAGACGCCGGGCATCGGCCAGGGCGACGCGGCCATCGTGCCGTTCGTCGACGCCTCCCTGTACGTGATGACGCCGGAGTTCGGCGCCGCCTCGCAGCTGGAGAAGATCGACATGCTCGACTTCGCCGACGTGGTGACGATCAACAAGTTCGAGCGACGCGGGGCCAAGGACGCGCTGCGCGACGTGAGCCGCCAACTGGTGCGCAACCGCCAGGCGTTCGACAAGAGGCCGGACGACATGCCGGTGTTCGGCACCTCGGCGGCGACGTTCAACGACGACGGGGTCACCGCGCTGCACCAGCACCTTTCGGCCCTGCTGACCGACAAGGGCCTCCAGCTCTCCGAGGGCACGCTGCCGTCGGTCGACGTACGCCACTCCTCCGGCATCCGGCAGGTCGTGCCCGCCGACCGGGTGCGCTACCTCGCCGAGATCGTCGAGACGGTCCGCGGCTACCACGCCGAGACCGAGCAACTCGCCACCGCCGCACGGCGGGTGCAGTACCTGGACGCCGTCAGGGCCGAGCTGGTCGCGGCGGGGCTCGACGCCGCGAGCGTGACCGAGCTGCTCACCGAGGCCTGCCGGCAGCTCCCCTACGACCTGGCCGAGCAGATCAAGGGCTGGCCCGCGGTGGTGGAGTCTTATTCCGGCACCGAGCAGGTCGTGAAGGTCCGCGACAAGGAGATCCGCACCGCGCTGACCCGCGAGTCCCTGTCGGGCAACCGGATCCCCCGCGTGGCGCTGCCCCGGTTCACCGACCACCAGGAGCTGGTGCGGTTCTGGCGCCGGGAGAACCTGCCGGGCTACTTCCCGTTCACCGCAGGGGTCTTCCCCTTCAAGCGGGACGGCGAGGACCCCGCCCGCATGTTCGCGGGCGAGGGCGACCCGCAGCGCACCAACCGACGGTTCAAGCTGCTCTCGGAGGGCCAGCCGGCCACCCGGCTCTCCACCGCGTTCGACTCCGTGACGCTGTACGGCCGCGACCCCGACGAGCGCCCCGACGTCTACGGCAAGGTCGGCACCTCCGGCGTCTCGGTCGCCACCCTCGACGACATGAAGGTGCTCTACGACGGCCTCGACCTGATCGCGCCCACGACCTCGGTCTCGATGACGATCAACGGCCCCGCGCCCACCGTGCTGGCGTTCTTCCTCAACACCGCCATCGACCAGCAGATCGAGCGGTTCCGCGCCGACGAGGGTCGCGATCCCTCCCCCGCGGAGACGGACGAGCTGCGCGCCCACGCGCTGGCCAACGTCCGCGGCACCGTGCAGGCCGACATCCTCAAGGAGGACCAGGGGCAGAACACCTGCCTGTTCTCCACCGAGTTCTCGCTGCGGATGATGGCCGACATCCAGGAGTGGTTCATCGCCCAGAAGGTGCGGAACTTCTACTCGGTCTCCATCTCCGGCTACCACATCGCCGAAGCGGGCGCGAACCCGATCAGCCAGCTCGCCTTCACCCTCGCCAACGGCTTCACCTACGTCGAGGCGTACCTGGCGCGCGGCATGCAGATCGACGACTTCGCCCCCAACCTGTCGTTCTTCTTCTCCAACGGCATGGACCCCGAGTACTCGGTGCTCGGCAGGGTCGCCCGCCGCGTCTGGGCCGTCACGATGAAGAAGAAGTACGGCGCCAACGAGCGCTCCCAGAAGCTGAAGTACCACGTGCAGACCTCCGGGCGCTCGCTGCACGCGCAGGAGATGGACTTCAACGACATCCGCACCACGCTGCAGGCGCTGATCGCCATCTACGACAACTGCAACAGCCTGCACACCAACGCCTACGACGAGGCGGTCACCACCCCCACCGAGGAGTCCGTGCGCCGGGCCCTCGCCATCCAGCTGATCATCAACCGGGAGTGGGGCCTGGCGATGAACGAGAACCCGCTCCAGGGCTCGTTCGTCATCGACGAACTCACCGACCTGGTCGAGGAGGCGGTGCTCCAGGAGTTCGAGCGGATCAGCGAGCGCGGCGGTGTCCTCGGCGCCATGGAGACGGGCTACCAGCGCGGCCGCATCCAGGACGAGTCGATGCTGTACGAGCAGCGCAAGCACGACGGCACCCTGCCGATCATCGGCGTCAACACCTTCCGCAACCCGCACGCCGACACGGCGACGCCCGGCCCGATCGAGCTGGCCCGGGCCACCGAGGACGAGAAGCGCTCGCAACTCCAGCGCGTGCGCGACTTCCAGGCCGGCCACCACGACGAGGCCCACGCCGCCCTGGCCGCCCTGCGGGACGCGGCGGTGAACGGCGACAACGTCTTCGCCGTGCTGATGGACGCCGCCCGCGTCTGCTCCCTGCAGCAGATCACCGAGGCGTTCTTCGAGGTCGGCGGCCAGTACCGCCGCAACGTCTGACGGGATGACGGGTCGGACGAGCCGAGAGTCTTCGATCGACAGGGAGATGCTTCCTACAGGCATTCAAAATAAAGGCATGGTCCCCGATTTGGTGCTACAATCGTAGCCATACGGGGCCGTCGGGCTGGCATCAACCGGATGCCGGCGGATCGCCCCTCCGCAAGGGGGAGAACACCATGACCTTCCAGCTCGAAGCCGCGACACGGGCGACCATCGACGAGCGTCTGCGTACGGCGAAGGCCTACCGCCTGACCCGCGCCGCCCGGCTCAACAACCGTGCCGAGCGCGCCGCCCGGCGTGCACATCAGGCCCTGACCAGCCTGCAGGCATGACCGTCCGTCCGAAAATGGGCCGCCACCGCTCCACGGTGACGGCCCATTTCCGTACCCCGTCCGGCTACGCGCGCTGACGGTCACCCACCTCTCACTGATCAGCGCCTCACTGATCAGTGCCGCCTTCACTCTCGACCGCGCCCTCGGTTGCGGGACGGCTGGCGGAGGGCAGCAGGTGACGGACCGTCGGCGGGCCCTGGGCGAGGGAGCGCACGTCCTGCAGGAGACGCTCGTCGTATCCGGTGGTCCGGCCGTCGTGCTGCAGCAGGTGCTCGGACCAGGAGGCGACCTGGAAGGCCTCGGTGAAGCGCTCGGGTGCTGCGCTGTCGCGGTACAGGTCCCAACTCACCGCGCCGGTACGCCTGCGGGACTGCTCCACCGGGCGCATCCCGGCGACGAAGGCGTCGGCGTCCTCGGGGGCGACGGTGTAGTCCAGCAGAACGAGCACCGGCGTGTCCTCCGGCACGGCGTCGAGAAGCAGTGCCGGCTCCGGCCAGGTGGACACGACCGAGCGGTCGAGCGGGACCGCGGTGTGGATGACCGGCCACCACAGCAGCGTGACGGTGGTCGCCACCAGCAACCCGGCGGCGGCGAGCAGCGCCTGGGTGAGTCCGGCGGCGCCGGCCACCGCGCCCCAGACCAGCGAGCCGATGCCCTGTCCTCCCATGAAGACGATGAGGTAGACGGCGAGCCCGCGGGCCCGGACCCATCCGGGCAGCCGGAGCTGCAGTTCGGTGTTGAAGGTCGACAGGTTGACCAGCCAGGCCGCACCCGTGGGCAGCAGAACGAGGGCCAGGGCGGGCAGGCTGTGCAGGGTGGCGGCGGCGACGGTGCCACCGGCGAACACGACGCCGCCCAGCGCGAGCAGGACGTTGTCCGACACGGCCGCCCGCAGCCGCTTGATCGTCAGGGCGCCGACGATCGCCCCGACACCCAGCGCCCCGAGCAGCAGCCCGTACCCTCCTGACCCCAGGTGCAGGCTCCGACCCGCCGTCACCGGCAGCAGCGCCCACAGCGCCGAGGCGGGAAGCACGAACAACGCGGAACGCACCAGGATCCGCCGCACGCCCGGCGCGTGCCGCACATAGCGAACGCCCGCGTGGAGAGCGGGAACCGGCGCCTCACTGCCGCGCAGACCCTGTGCCGGACGGTGCCAGGCATAGACCGCCAGCGCGACGACGACAAAACTGACGGCGTTCACCGTGAACACCACGGCCGGGCCGGAGACCGCGACGAGCAGGCCCGCCAGCGCCGGGCCGACGGCTCGGGCGACGTTGACGTTGAGGCTGTTGAGGGACGCGGCCTGCGGGATCAAGTCGCGCGGGACCAGCTCCGGCTGGATCGCCTGCCAGGCGGGGTTCGTCATCGCCTGACCGCAGCCCATGAGGAACGTGAGCAGCAACAGGACCGTGGGCGTGGCCAGCCCCGCCCCGGTCAGCCCGGCGAGCACCCCGGCGAGCACCGCCATGGCCGTCGACAGCCCCAGCAGAATGTGCCGGCGGTCCAGCAGGTCCGCGAGCACGCCCGCCGGCAAGGAGACGAACAGCACGGGCAGCAGGCTGGCCGCCTGCACCGCCGAGGTGAGCAGCGCCGCGTTGTGCTGGTGCACCAGCATCCACTGGGCCCCCACGGTCTGCATCCAGGTGCCGATGTTCGACACCATCTGGGCCAGCCACAGCAGGCGGAACGCCGGCACCGCCATCGGCGCCCAGGACGACTGCCCGTAGCCCTGCTCCGCCTGCTTCCCCATGGGTTCCCTCTCGGACTGGTCCGGCACCGGTCCGGCACCGGTCGATTCTCCCGCCGATCGGGGTCCGGCGCCGCCCCGCCACGGGGGTGCCCGGCCGGGGATCGCGGCGCAGTGCTAACCTGCCTGAGCCAAAAAATCTGCGCAGCCATGCAGGTTTCCGGCAGCGTGCCAGGCAGCGAAGCCGGTGAAGCCCGCACTGCGGGTCATTCCGGCGCTGTCCCGCAACTGTGAGGGCCCTCTCCACGCGGCCCGAAGCCAGGTCGCCTCCTGCCGCGCTACGACATCGGCCCTCGTGGGAAGGGGCGGTCCGTTTCTGTCGGCGCGCGTCCTGCGCCGCTCGTCGACGGATTGGCTTCTTCCCGTCCCTCGGGAGGAAGCACCACCATGGCTCACTCGTCTGTCCGGCCCCGACCTGCTCGGCGCACCCGGATCGTCCGCGCTGTCTCGACGGCGACCGCCGCGCTCGCAGCCGTGGCCGTCGTCGCCGGCTGCAGCTCCACGAGCTCCGGCAGCGCCGACTCCTCCGCCTCCTCGTCCTCGACGAGCGCGTCGTCGGCCGCCGCGACGTACCCGGTCACGGTGAGCGGCTCCAACGGCAAGGTCACCCTCAAGACCCAGCCGAAGCACATCGTGTCGCTGTCGCCGACCGCGACCGAGGACCTGTACGCGGTGGGCGCCGGCAAGCAGGTCGTCGCGGTGGACTCGGACTCCAACTACCCGTCCGGCGTGCCGACCACGAGCCTGAGCGGGCTGACCCCGAACATCGAGGCCATCGCCAAGTACAACCCGGACCTGGTCATCGCCTCCCAGGACTCCGGTGGCCTGGTCGCCGGGCTGACCAAGCTCGGCGTGCCGGTCCTGATCGAGCCCGCCGCGGCGACGATCAACGACGTCTACACGCAGATCGACGCGATCGGGCAGGCCACCGGTCACACCGCCCAGGCCACGCAGACCGTCACCGGCATGAAGGCGTCGATCACCGCCTCCGTCAAGCAGGCCGGCGCCGATCACGGGAACCTCAGCTACTACTGGGAGGTCAGCGCCAACCCGTACTACTCGGCGACCTCCACCACCTTCGCCGGGCAGATCGCCTCGCTGTTCGGCCTGAAGAACATCGCCGACAAGGCCGACAAGGCCTCCGACGGCGGCTACCCGCAGCTGTCCGCCGAGTACATCGTCTCGGCCCAGCCGCAGCTGATCTTCCTCACCGACAACCAGTCCGCCGACGGCGGGCAGAGCCCGGCGGTCGTCGCGGCCCGACCCGGCTGGTCCGGTATCCCGGCCGTGAAGAAGGATCAGATCGTCGGCCTCAACGACGACATCGCCTCGCGCTGGGGCCCGCGCCTGCCGCAGCTGGTCGCCCAGATCGCGCAGGCGATCGAGAAGGCCCCCACCAAGTGACGCACGGCGGACGGTAACGAGGTAACGGTGACAAGAGGCGGAGTCCGCCCGCGCACCCTGCGCGCCTACGGCATCGCGGTGGTGTTCCTGGCCGCCGCGGTGCTGGTGGGCGCCATGGCCGGAGCGGCGGACCTCAACCCGCTGGCGACGGCCGACGCGCTGCTGGACCGGCTGCCGCTGGTGCACCTGCCGCAGCAGCTCAGCCAGTTGGACCGCGCGGTGCTGTTCCAGATCCGGCTGCCGCGCGTGGTGCTGGGCGCCCTGGTCGGCGGGGCGCTCGCCCTCGCCGGTGCGGGCTACCAGGGCGTGTTCCGCAACCCCCTGGTCGACTCGTCCCTGCTGGGCGCGTCGGCCGGGGCGGGCCTCGGCGCGACCGTCGCCATCGTCTCGCTGGGCGGCGCGAACGCGGCCACCGTGCCCGTGGCCGCGTTCGTCGGCTCACTGGCCGGGGTCGCCCTCGCCTACCTGGCGGGCGTCACGGCCAGACCGGGGACCGCCACCCTGCTGCTCGCGGGCCTGGCGGTCTCCATGTTCCTGACGGCCGTGCAGACCTACCTGCTGCAGCGCTCCAGCCAGGACATCCAGCAGGTCTACTCGTGGCTGCTCGGCTCCCTGTCCGCCGCCACCTGGGGTCAGGTGACGCAGATCCTGCCCTACCTGGCGGTCTCCACCGCCGCCGTGCTGCTGCACGGCCGCCACCTCGACGTGCTGTCCGTCGGCGACGAGGAGGCCCGCTCGCTCGGCCTGCGCCCCGGGCGGATCCGGCTGGTCGTCGTGGCCGGCTGCGCGCTCGCCGCGGCGAGCGCGGTCGCGGTCAGCGGGCTGATCGGCTTCGTCGGGATCGTCGTGCCGCACGCGGTGCGCCGGCTCGCGGGCACCTCGTACCGGCTGGTCCTGCCGCTGTCGATGCTCTTCGGGGCCGGATTCCTGGTCCTCGCCGACACCGTGGCCCGCACCGTCGTCTCACCGGCCGAACTGCCCATCGGCGTCGTCACGGCGCTGATCGGCTCACCCGCGTTCGTCTGGATCCTGCGCTCCACCCGGTCGGTGCGCACATGACCGGCCGTGCCCCCGCGCCCGACCACGCCACCGCCCCGCACGGGCTGGAGGTGAGCGGCGTCGACGTGGACCTGGACCGGACCCCGATCGTGCGCGAGGTGTCCTGTGCTGTCGCGCAGGGCGGCTGGCTCGCCCTGATCGGGCCCAACGGCGCGGGCAAGTCGACCCTGCTGCGCGCCGTCGCCGGGCTGCTCCCCCATCGCGGCACCGTCGCCGTCGACGGCTCCCCCGTCGGGCACCTGCGCGCCCGGGAGCGGGCGCGGTTGATCGGCTACGTGGCGCAGAACCCGCTGCTGCCGCCGGACATGACGGTCCAGGAGTACGTGCTGCTCGGCCGCACCCCGCACCTCGGCTACCTCGCGAGCCCCGGCGAGCGCGACCGCGAGTCCGTGCAGCGCACGCTGGAGGGACTCGACCTGAGCCACTACGCCGAACGCCGCCTCGCCCAGCTCTCCGGAGGCGAGCGCCAACGCGCGGCGCTGGCCAGGGCGCTGGCCCAGGAACCTCGACTGCTCCTGCTCGACGAACCGACCTCCGCACTCGACCTCGGCCACCAGCAGCACGTCCTCGACCTCGTGGACGACCTGCGCCGCACCCAGGACCTGACCGTGGTCACCACCCTGCACGACCTGACCACGGCGGCCCAGTACGCGGACCGGCTGGTCCTGCTCCACCAGGGCCGCGTCGAGGCATCCGGCCCACCCGCCGAGGTCGTCACCCAGGACGCCATCGCGCGGGTGTACGCCGCGCGTGTCTCGGTGACGACGGACTCCGACGGCCGCCCGGTGGTCACCCCACTGCGCGGTGCCCGGAACTGACGTTCGATGCGGGTCTGCGGTCGCCGCGGCCCCCGTGTCCGGTTCTCGCAGATGCGAGGCGATGTCGTGGTTCAGCTGGGCTAATACGAGCGATACCTCCCGGATGTCCTGGCATGTCAGGTTCTATGCTCGGCGGCGACCGTCCCACACGACAGGGAGACCCATGGTGCGCCGCTCCGCCGCAGCTGCCGTTGCCGCCGTTCTTCTGGCCCTCAGCGCCTGCTCCTCCCGTGGTTCGACCACTGCTTCGTCAAGTCAGTCCGCGTCCGCCTCGCCGTCCGTCACCGGAACCGTGACCGTCTTCGCCGCCGCCTCACTGCAGAACACCTTCACCGAGCTCGGCAAGATGTTCGAGGCGGTCCATCCCGGTACCCACGTGGTCTTCAACTTCGGCGGCAGCGACACGCTTGCGGCCGGCATCGTCAACGGAGCACCAGCCGACGTCTTCGCCGCAGCCAGCCCGGCGACCATGAAGACGGTGACCGACAAGGGCGACGCGGCCGGAACCCCCGTCACCTTCGTCAGCAACGAGCTGGAGAGCGCCGTCGAGCCCGGCAACCCGCAGCACGTGGCCTCACTGCAGAACCTCTCCAACCACGCGCTCAAGGTCGTGCTCTGCGCCAAGACCGTGCCGTGCGGCGCTGCCGCCCAGACCGCCCAGACCGCCCTGGCCGACGGCCACGTCACGGTCACGCCCGTCAGCTACGAACAGGACGTCACCTCGGTCCTCACGAAGGTGGAACTGAAGGAGGCCGACGCCGGGCTCGTCTACCAGACGGACGTCAAGAGCGCGGGCAGCAAGGTCACCGGCGTCAACTTCCCCGAGGCCGCCTCCGCTATCAACAACTACCCGATCGCGACGCTCGCCCACGCCCCGAACGCCACCGGGGCCCAGCAGTTCGTCGCCCTGGTCGAGTCGCCCGAGGGGCAGAAGGTCCTCACCGACGCGGGCTTCAAGAAGCCCACGACGTCCTCCACCTCACCGTCCCCCTCCGCCTCGTAGCGTCTTCGGGCCGGGTGCGCCGGAGCCCGGCTCGCCCGGGCGCTCGACCAGGCAGACCAGGGCAGACCGGGCATGTACATGCGCTGGTTGATCACCCAGTTCGGGCAGGCCTGGTTGGTAGACCCGCCCACTCGTTCTGCCTGGTCAGAGGTTGCTTCAATCGCCGTGTCGAACAGTCGAGGACGGTGATGAGGCGTGGACCTGAACACGGTGGTGGAGATGCGCGACGCACGGAGTCGTGACATCTGGCGCCCGGGTGACGCCTGGCTCGGGGGCGGCACGTACCTGTTCTCCGAGCCGCAGCCGCACATCCGCCGACTCGTGGATCTGAGCCGCATGGGCTGGGAGCCGATCCGGCTGACGTCGGCCGGAGACCTGGAGATCGCTGCGACGTGCACGATCGCCGAGCTGTCCCGCTTCGCCCAGGGCGCCGACTGGGCGGCGGCGCCGCTGGTCGAGCAGTGCTGCCGGGCGTTTCTGGCCTCCTGGAAGATCTGGAACATGGCCACCGTGGGCGGGAACCTGTGCAACGGGCTGCCCGCCGGGCCGATGATCTCCCTGACCGCCGCCCTCGACGGTGTCTGCGAGCTGCAGTCCCAGTCCGGCTCCAAGCGCGAGGTGCCGGTCGCGGACTTCGTCGTCGGCGCCGGGGTCAAGGTCCTGGAGCCCGGTGAGCTGCTGCGCTCGATCACCGTGCCGGCGCGCGCGCTGGCCCGCCGGACCGCGTTCCGGCAGGCGTCGCTGTACGGGCTCGGCCGCTCCGGCGCGCTGCTCGTCGGCACCCGTGATCCGATCGACGGCGAACTGGCCCTGACGGTCACCGCCTCGACGATCCGACCGATCCAGCTCCGCTTCGCGCTGCCCCCCAACGCCGCCGCGGTACACGAAGCCCTCGACTACGGCATCCGGCCGGACGAGTACTACGACGACATCCACGGCCTGCCCGAGTGGCGGCGGCACATGACCTTCCGTTTCGCGGAGGAGATCCGCCGCGAACTGCTTCAGGAGGACGGGAGATGAGCTTCTCCATCCGCGTCAACGGCGAGGACTTCGACGCCGAGCCCAGGGCGGGCCAGTGCCTGCGCACCTATCTGCGCGACCGCGGCTGGTTCGGGGTGAAGAAGGGCTGCGACGGAGGCGACTGCGGGGCGTGCACCGTCCAGGTGGACGGGGATCCGGTGCACAGCTGCCTCTACCCGGCGCTGCGCGCCGAGGGGCGGTCGGTGGCCACGGTCGAGGGGCTCGCCAAGGACGGCGAACTCCACCCGATGCAGCAGCAGTTCCTCGACGCCCAGGGCTTCCAGTGCGGGTTCTGCACGGCCGGCTTCCTGATGACCACCTCCGCGAAGGGCTTCGACGAGGACAAGCGCGCGGACCTGCCGCGGGCGCTCAAGGGCAACCTGTGCCGCTGCACCGGGTACCGCGCCATCCAGGACGCGATCTGCGGCGTCAAGCACACCGAACGGCCGGACGCGGGCCAGGCCGTGGGCCGCAGCCTCGGTGCGCCCGCCGGGCCGCAGGTGGTGACCGGGACCGCGCGCTACACCTTCGACATGGAGATCGAAGGGCTGCTGCACATGAAGCTGCTGCGCTCCCCGCACCCCCACGCCCGGATCGTGTCCATCGACACCTCCGCCGCACTGCTCGTCCCCGGCGTCCACGCGGTCCTCACCCACCACGACGCGCCCGACAAGCTGTACTCCTCGGCCCGGCACGAGCACCCCACCGAGGACCCCGACGACACCCGCGTGCTGGACGACGTGGTCCGCTTCGTCGGACAGCGGGTGGCCGCCGTGGTCGCCGACAGCGAGGGAGCCGCCGAGGAGGGCTGTCGGCGGATCGTCGTGGAGTACGAGCAACTCCCGTACGTCATCGACCCGGAGCTCGCCATGCTGCCGGGCGCGCCGGTGATCCACCCGAAGGGACCGGAGTCGCGCATCTTCCGCGCCCAGGACAACGTCTGCGGTGAGGTGCACGGCGAGATGGGCGACGTCGAGCAGGGCTTCGCCGAGGCCGCCGTCGTCTACGAGGAGACCTTCCAGACCCAGCGGGTCCAGCACGCCAGCCTGGAGACGCACGGCTGCGTCGCCTACTTCGAAGAGGTCGACGACGCCGGCGAGGACGGTGGCAGGGACGGTGGCCGGGAGCGCCTCGTGGTGCGCTCCAGCACACAGGTGCCGTTCCTGACCCGGCGCGCGCTGTGCGACCTCTACGACCTGCCGATGGAGAAGGTGCGGGTGGTCGCCGGGCGGGTCGGCGGCGGCTTCGGCGGCAAGCAGGAGATGCTCACCGAGGACATCGCCGTCCTGGCCGCGCTGAAGCTGCACCGGCCGGTCAAGCTGGAGTTCACCCGTCCCGAGCAGTTCTACGGCGCCACCACCAGGCACCCGTTCAAGGTCACGGTGAAGGTCGGCGCCAAGAGCGACGGGACCCTGACGGCGCTTCAGTTCCGGGTGGTCGCCAACACCGGCGCGTACGGCAACCACGGCCCCGCCGTGATGTTCCACAGCGTCGGCGAGTCGATGGGCGTCTACAAGGCCCCGAACAAGAAGGTGAACGCCTACTCGGTCTACACCAACGGCGTTCCCGCCGGGGCGTTCCGCGGCTACGGCCTGGGCCAGGTCACCTTCGCGCTGGAGTCGGCGATGGACGAACTGGCCCGGCGCCTGGACATCGATCCGCTCGTGCTGCGCGAGAGGAACGTGATCGGCCCCGGCGAGCACATGGAGGGACCCTGCGGCGAGGAGGAGGACCTGCACATCGCCTCCTACGGCCTCGACCAGTGCCTCGGGGTGGTGCGCAACGCCCTTGCCGACGACCGCAGCGCCGAGCTGGCCCCCGAAGGCTGGCTGGTCGGGCAGGGCTTCGCGATGTCCGCCATCGCCACCGGCCCGCCCGGCGGCCACTTCGCCGACGCCACCGTGAAGCTGCTGGAGGACGGCACCTACGACATCGCCGTGGGCACCGCCGAGTTCGGCAACGGCACCACCACCGTCCACAAGCAGATCACCGCCGGCGCACTCGGGACCACCGTGGACCGCATCGCCATCCGCCAGTCCGACACCGACGTGGTCAAGCACGACACCGGCGCCTTCGGCTCAGCAGGCACGGTCGTCGCGGGCAAGGCCGTGATGAAGGCCGCCAACGCGCTCGCCGAGCAGATCCTCTCCTTTACGGCCGAGTACGCCCGTACTCCCCGCAGCCTGCTGCGGCTGACCGCCGACGCGGTGGAGTGCGACGGCAGGATCGTGACGCTCAAGGAGCTCTTCGAGGCTGCGCGCGGCAAGGACGTCGAGCTCAAGGCCGACGGGCACTGGGGCGGTTCCCCCCGCTCGGTGGCCTTCAACTCGCAGTGGTTCCGCGTCGCCGTCGACCCGGACACCGGCGAGATCAAGATCCTGCGCAGTGTCCACGGCGCCGACGCCGGCAAGGTCATGAACCCGCTTCAGTGCCGTGGCCAGGTCGAGGGCGGCGTCGCCCAGGCCCTCGGCGCGACGCTCTTCGAGCGCGTCCTGCTGGACGAGCGCGGCGAGGTCACCACCGCGGCCTTCCGCCGCTACCGCCTCCCCGCCTACGCGGACGTGCCGCGCACCGAGGTCCACTTCACCGAGACCTCCGACGCCATCGGCCCGCTCGGCGCCAAGTCCATGAGCGAGAGCCCGTTCAACCCCGTCCCGCCCGCCTTCGCCAACGCCCTGCGCGACGCCACCGGAATCCGCTTCACCGAGGCCCCGTTCCTGCGCGACCACGTCTGGAAGGCGCTCGACGCACACCGCCGGGCTGCCCGGTCGGCCGGCACGCTCGCGCCGTTCGGGAACGGGCCGGAGGGGCGGTAGTCGACTCAGCGCTCGTGCGGCCACTTGCCGGGGTGATCGACCCAGTAGATCTGGGAGGGGTCGTCGAGGTCGGTGCCAGGCCGCTCATGCTCGACGAACCGGTGCATGTCGCGTTGGGCACGGCAGGGTTGGGGCTCCGTGAGGCTGTCGTCGAGGCGGCAGACGACGACGCTGCGGTGGCTGCTGTTCGTGTCGTAGGCGCTGACGAAGACGGGCGTGTCCTGGTTCGGCGGCTGCAGGTTACTCATGGGTCCAGCCTCAGCCCGGTCGGTCGCTCCCGCATCCGGGCAGTGCGGGGGCCCGCCCGTGCCGTCAGCCGGCAACCTCGGGGGGTTCGGCGTCCGCCGCCGCGGTGGCGGTGGCCCACTCCACGAGCGGGAGCAGCAGCGCGACGAGCTCCCGCCCGCGCTCGGTGAGGCTGTAGTCCACCCGCGGCGGTACGACCGGGTGGACCTCGCGCAGCACGAGGCCGTCCGCCTCCAACGTGCGCAGGGTGCTGGCCAGCATCTTCTCGGTGATGCCCTTCACCCACCGGCGCAGCTCGCCCCAGCGCCTCGTCCCGTTCGAGAGGGCCACCAGGACCAGCACCCCCCAGCGGCTCGTGATGTGGTCCAGGAGTACCCGGCTGGGGCAGTTCGGCTCGAAGACATTCCCGGACAGGTTCCCCGCTGCCGCGCCGCTGACCTCGATACTTTCCTTCATGCCAGTACCGTACACAAACGTGCGTACCGTCGCTTGGGAAGGGTTCGGACGGAGTGCGGAGTTGATCGAGGAGACCGATCGACAAGGAGCACCCACATGACACTGGTCGTCACCGGCGCCACCGGCCACCTCGGCCGCCTGGTCGTCGAGAACCTCCTCGACCGAGGCGTACCCGCCGCCGACATCGTCGCCACCGGCCGCGACCTGGACCGCCTGAAGGCCCTGGCCGACCGGGGTGTCCAGCTGCGGGCCGCCGACTACGCCGACCCCGCGTCCCTGCGCGCCGCGTTCACCGGCGCACGCCGTGTCCTGCTGGTATCCGGCAGCGAGCCCGGTGTCCGGGTCCAGCAGCACCGCAACGCCGTCGAGGCGGCACGCGAGGCAGGAGTCGAGCTTCTGGCCTACACCAGCATCGTCAACGCCGACACCAGCACCCTGCGGATGGCCGAGGACCACCAGGCCACCGAGGCCCTGCTGCGGGCCGGCGGGGTTCCGTTCACGCTGCTGCGCAACAGCTGGTACCTGGAGAACTACACGGACCACCTCGGGACGGCGCTCCAGCACGGCGCGCTGTTCGGCAGTGCGGGTGAAGGCCGGGTCAGCGCCGCCCCTCGGGCGGACTACGCCGCCGCGGCGGCGGCGGTGCTGACCACGGACGGGCACGCCGGAAAGGCGTACGAGCTCGGCGGGGACGAGGCCTTCACGCTCGCCGAGCTCGCCGCCGAGATCAGCACGGGCTCCGGCGCGCCGGTCCGCTACACCGACCTGCCGGAAGCCGACTACGTCCAGGCCCTGGCCGGCAACGGCGTGCCACAGGCCTTCGCCGAGATCCTCGCGGACGCCGACCAGGGTCTGCGGCGCGGCGAACTGGCGACCACAAGCGGCGACTTGGCCCGCCTGCTGGGTCGGCCCACGCTGCCGCTCAAGGAAGCGGTCAACGCGGCCCTGAACGCCGAACGCCCCGCGTAGTCATCCCATCCGACGGGCGCGGCCGCCCCAGCGACCGGCCGCGCCCGCACCCGAACAGGACCACTCCGGCCCGGTTGAGCCCCGGGCCGGTGGCGACCCCGGCTCGAAGCAGGCAGTTCAGCCATCCGCCGCCCTGGACGCGCGGGCGTACTCGGTGGGCGTCCGCCCGTAGTGCTTCTTGAAGGTCCGGATGAAGTGGCTGCTGTCCGCGAACTGCCAGTGGGCGGCGAGTTCGGAGACGCTCAGCCGCCCGGAGGGTGCGGCGAGCGCCAGCCGGGCCTCCTCCAGCCGCCGTTGTCGGATGTACGCGGTCACCGACACTCCGGACGCGGCGAACGCCCGCTGCAGGTTGCGGAGCGAGACGTTGAGTTCGCGGGCGAGCATCGCTCCGCAGAGCTCGGGGTCGGCGAGGTGACGGTCCACCAGGTCCTTCGCGGCCTGGGTGAGCACGGGGGCCAACTCGGGTTCCACGTCGTCGACGCGGCCCCTGGCCACGGCCTTCGCGAGCTCGATGAGCGTGTTGTGAGCGGCCTGCACTCCAGCCCGTCCGAGGTCGGCGACCGTCGCGTAGATCATGTCCGCGTGGGCCACCAGCAGGCGCACCTCGGCGGAGTCGGCGCGACCGCTGACGCTCTGACGTTCTCCCAGCAGCGGTGTGAGCATGGCCGCGGGCAGGACCAGGACCTTCGCCGTCGTGTCGGGAGCCGTCTCGAAGTGCAGCGGCCGTCCGATGTGGCGGATGAGGACTTGCCCGGCGGGCACGCTCTGTTCCTCGCGGGACAGCGGCGCGCCAAGGCTCCAGGAGCCGCGTTTGACGACGTAGAGACGTACCTGGTCCTCGACGCCGTCCAGGGGGCCTTCGGTCCGGATGGCTGACGCGCCGTGGAGATCGGTGATGGCCACGTCGCCGACCTTGGTGGCCCGGCTTCTGACTCGGAAGTCGCGCATCGTCGCCGGGCTGAAGCTCGGCAGCGGGAAGCCTTCGCCGATCTCCTTCTCCCAGCCGCTGCGGAAGGCTTCGAATCCCCGCGACACGCCGCCTGCGCCGACGGACGCACCGGGACGGGTCCTGCCCGACCCGTCGGTATGCGCTTCAGCCTTGTTCATCGACGATTCCCCCGCCTTCGCCTCCGGTGCCACCAGGCGCCGACTGGCGCGGATGTTCTGCCGGGATGGCGCTGTGGTTCAAGCCCCCGCCGGGCTGATTTTCCTAGGGTTCAAAGCCAGGGACAAGCCCCTCCCCCAGGCCCGCTCACCCGGCGACAGGAGACTCATCTGATGAACCATCATCCTTCCACCCCCGTGCGGGTCATCACGGGGGCGCCGGTACCGGCATCGGAGATGGCGCTGCGGGATCACCGAGACGGGTTTCCATGGCGGTCAGTTTTGCAGTCTCCGCATCTTCGTGGACCGCGGTTCGCACCGCGCCGGACCATCGCCAGGAGCCGGACAGCGGCCCACCTGAGCGGCCTTGCGCCCGGCTCCGGCCGTCCGGCAGGCAGGCAGGCGGACACGCCGTTGCTGCACGGCGGCCCGACAAGACAGTTCAATTCCATCATGAGAGTTCACTTGCATAAAGCGAGCAGGGCGGCGCATACTCTCATGAGAGCGCACTATCACAACAAAGGCAGTCTCTCTTCCTTGGAGGTTCAGATGGCAGACGTCTCGGTGGTCGGTCCGGACGCCGGTGAGTCGATCCAGCTCGGCCCGACCCGGATGCGGATCCTGGAGGACGGCACCACGACCGGGCACCGCCTGGGCATCGGGGAGATCACGCTCGCCCCCCACACCGACGGACCGCCGCAGCACCGCCACGCCCGCCACGACGAGGGCTTCTACGTCGTCTCCGGCGCGGCCCGGTTCACCGTCGGCGAGACCGTGTACGACGCGCCCGCAGGAACGCTGGTCATGATCCCGCCCGGCGCTCCCCACACCTTCGCCAACCCGACCGACGGCACCACGGTGCTGCTCAACACCTTCACCCCGGACCTGTACGTCAACTACTTCCGGGATCTGCGCGACATGATCGCCGGCGGCCAACCGCTCACACCCGAGGCGACGATCGAGGCGATGAGCCACTACGACACCGAACCGGCCACCGACTTCGCCTGAGCACCCGCACCGTCGACTCGCCGCACCCCATCCCCAACTGCCGTCCGGTCTCCGGGCCCAGCAATCGATCAAGGAGAAAGCCGTGGGCACGACCACGCAGCACACCATCGCCCTCGACGGCATCGGCCCGGTCCAGGTGTCCGTCACCGATCACGGGTCCGGGCAACCGTTCCTGCTCCTGCACGGCGGGGCCGGTCTCCAGTCGGTGACCGGGTTCGCCGAGAAGTTCGCCGCCGCTCACGACGTGCGGGTGCTCACTCCGACCCACCCGGGCTTCGGCGGCACCGACCGGCCCGAGGCGTTGACCACGGTGTCCGACCTGGCCGCGCTCTACGGCGCGCTGCTGGACCAGCTGGACCTGGCCGACGTGACCGTCATCGGCAACTCGATGGGCGGGTGGATCACCGCCGAGATCGCACTGTTGAAGTCGCCACGGGTCAGCGGCATCGTCCTGATCGACGCCGTCGGCATCGAGGTCCCCGGCCACCCCGTCGCCGACTTCTTCTCCCTGACCATGGATCAGGTCTTCGAGCTCACCTTCCACGACCCCGCCCCCTTCCGCTTCGACCCCACCACCCTGCCCCCGGCGGCACAGGCCGTCGCTGCCGGAAACCGCGCCGCGCTCGCCGTCTACGCCGGCACCGCGATGAGCGACCCGACCCTGGCCGCGCGCCTGGGGACGCTGGAGATCCCGACCCTGGTGCTCTGGGGCGAGAGCGACCGGATCGCCGACACCGACTACGGACGCGCCTACGCCGCCGCGATCCCCATGGCCCGGTTCCAGGTACTGCCCGACACCGGCCACTCCCCGCAGTTGGAGACCCCCGACCAGGTCTCGCACGCGATCTGGGACAGCGCGGACACCGACTTCGCGCCCTTCTCGCGCTGAGCCGCGACCACCTGCCGCCCGCGCCACCAAGGAGTCCAGCCCATGCCCAAGACCGCGGTCACCCGCGTCACCCACAGCTGCCACCTGATCGAGATCGGCGGCCGCACCTTCCTGACCGACCCCTGGTTCAGCACCAGACCCGGCTACTACCAGGGCGAGCCGATCGCCCTGGGGATCCCCGACCTGCCCCGGCTCGACGGCGTGCTGATCAGCCACGAGCACTACGACCACTGCGACCTGGACGCCTTCGCTGCGTACCGGGACCGGTCGGTCCCGCTCTTCGTCGCCGAGACCGTCGTCGAGACGGCGCGCCGGCACGGCTTCACCAACGTCACCGCCCTCAGGCCGTGGGAGGAGGCCGAGGTCGGCGGCGTCACCATCACCGCGACGCCAGCCAAGCACGGCGTCTACGAGGTCACCTTCGTCCTGCGCGCCGGCTCCGACGCGGTGTACTTCGCCGGGGACACCATGCTCATCCCCGAACTCGCCGAGATCCCCAAGCGGTTGGGACACATCTCGCTCGCCCTGCTGCCCACCAACGGCCTGCACATCCGGCCCGCGAACAACATGCAGGTCGTCATGAACGCCGACGAGGCAGCCGAGTTGACCGCGATCCTCAGACCCGAGCTGGCCGTCCCCCACCACTACGCCTTCACCAAGGGCTTCCTGGGCGACCGGCTGATCACCCGCAGCGACAAGAACCCGCTGCGCTACCAGGACGCATCGCGCGACCTGGCCCCCGACACCAGCGTCCGCATCGTCGAACCCGGCACCCGAGTGGAGCTGTAACCCGGGGCCGAGCGGCGAGGCCTTCCGCGCCGCAACCCCGATGACCGACGCGAGATCCAGAGTCACGCCACTTTCCGTCTCCATAGCCGCGTACCGAAGGAATCCATCACCATGTCTGTCTCCGCTTCCACCAGCACGACCCGCACCATCGACCTTCCGGGCGGACTTGCCGTCACGGTCCAGGAGTTCGGCGAGAACACCGAGGGCACCGGCGTGCTTGTGCTGCACGGCGGCGCGGGACCGCGCTCGATGGCCGGCTTCGCCGCAGGCCTGTCGCAGCACGCCTACGTGGTCGTGCCGACCCACCCCGGGTTCGACGGCACGCCGCGCCCGGCGTCCACCGACACCGTCGCCGACCTGGCCGGCGCCTACCTCGACCTGCTCGACGCGCTCGACCTGCGCGGCGTCATGGTGGCGGGCAGCTCGGTCGGCGGGTGGATCGCCGCCGAGATGGCGCTGCGCGACAACGCCACCCGGATCAGCTGCCTGACCCTGCTCGCCTCCACCGGCATCGCCCCCGAGCCCCCGGTGCAGATCGCCGACCCCGCCGAGCTCGGCCCGGTCAAGACCGGCGAACTCGCCTTCCACAACCCGCAGTTGCGCCCGGACCCGACCACGCTCGCCCCGGAGCAGCTGGCCGCGATGGCCGCCAACCAGCAGACCCTGGCCGTGTACGCGGGCGACCCGTTCTGCTACGACCCGAAGCTCCAGGGCCGCCTGCACCGGGTCGCCGTCCCGGTGCTCGTGCTCGCCGGCGAGCAGGACGGCATCGCGCCGCTGGAGTACGAGCGGGCCCTGGCCGCGTCCTTCCCCCGTGCCTCCTACCGGCCCATCGCCGAGGCGGGCCACTTCCCGCACATCGAGCAGCCCGCAGCCGTCTTCGAGGCGATCGGCGACTTCGTCGACACCCAGGTCGAGCCCCACCGCGCGTAGGGCCTGTCCGGCGGATCGTTCCGAGCCCGGGCCGCCACGCATCCGCGCCCGCCGTGCCGCGCCGTTCGCGGAGCGGCGGGCGCCGTGCCTTCGAGGACCGCACCACCGACCGCACCACCAACGAGAGAAAAGGAGGAGGACGGACATGACGACGCATACGCTCCCGGCCGACAGCAGCCGTCGGCGGGCAGGGCTGGTTCTGGCGGTCTGCTGCCTGAGCCTGCTGATCACCGCCCTGGACACCACCGCCGTGAACGTGGCCCTGCCCGCCGTCGGCCGTGACCTGCACGCGCAGGTGAGCGGCCTGCAGTGGACCGTGGACGGCTACACCCTGGCGGTCGCCGCCTTCATGATGCTCGCCGGATCCACCGCCGACCGGATCGGCCGGCGCCGGGTGTTCCAGGCCGGACTGGCGCTGTTCACCGCCGGCTCGTTGGCCTGCTCGCTCGCCTCGTCGCTGGGGTGGCTGATCACGTTCCGCGTCGTCCAGGGCCTGGGCGCCAGCATGCTCAACCCGGTCGCCCTGTCGATCATCACGCACGCCTTCCCCGATCCGCGCGAGCGGGCCCGCGCGATCGGGCTCTGGGGCACCACGGTCGGACTGTCCCTGGCGGCGGGCCCGGTGGTCGGCGGTTTCCTGGTCGCCTCGGCCGGCTGGCGTTCGATCTTCTGGATCAACATCCCCGTCGGTGTGGCCGCCCTGGTGTTCACGGCGGTGTTCGTGCCCGAGTCCCGGGCCGCCACGCCCCGGCGCCCGGACCCGGTCGGGCAGGTGCTCGTCGTCACGACCCTCACCGCTCTGATCTGCGCGATCATCGAGGGCTCACGCCGGGGCTACACGAGCGCCCCCATCATCGGCCTCTTCGTCCTGTCCGCGGCGGCTGCCGCCGTACTGCCCCGCTACGAGCGACGCCGCGAGCAGCCGGTGGTCGATCCGGCGTTCTTCCGGTCGGTCCCGTTCACCGGCTCCTTCGTCGCCGCCGTCGCCGCCTTCGTGGTCCTGTCCGGGTTCCTGTTCCTCAACACCCTGTACCTGCAGGACGTGCGCGGCTACAGCGCACTGCACGCCGGTCTGCTGACCGCGCCCATGGCCGTCGGCATCGCGCTCGCCTCACCGCTCTCCGGACGGCTGACCGCCACCCACGGCCCGCGCCCACCCCTGGTCGCCGCCGGCCTGCTGATCACCACTGCCACGCTGGCCCTGACCACGCTCACCCCGACCACGCCGTGGGCGCTTCTGCTCACCGCCTATGTGCTGCTGGGCATCGGGTTCGGCCTCGTCAACGCGCCGATCACCAGCACCGCGGTGGCAGGCATGCCGCGCGCCCAGGCCGGGGTGTCCTCCGCGATCACCACCACCGCCCGGCAGGTCGGCAACAACCTCGGCGTCGCCGTCCTCGGCGCGATCGTCGCCGCGCGCACCCGGGCACCGGTCCACGCAGGGTTCGCCGCCGCCAGCCACGCGGGGTGGTGGACCCTGGCCGTATGCGGCCTGGTCATCGCGGTGACGGGCCTGGCCGCCACCACACGCCGCGCCACCGCGACCGCCGCGCGGGTCGCCGCGCGGTTCCCGGCCGAGTCCGTCCCGAGCGTGAGCAGCACGCCCAGGGTGCGCCGAGGCGCGCAGGCTTGACGCGTCGTCAGCGCCGCGCGGCGGGACGGCCGCCCACGGCTGCGGCGGCGTCCAGCGCGGCCCGGGTGAGCGTGGTCGCGGTGTGGACGACGCTGGCGACGGCATCCTCGGGGTCCAGTCGCGACAGGTCGGTCAGGGCGAACAAGGCCTCGGCACTGACGACGACCGCCAGGTCCCGCTTCAACTGCGCCACGGCTGCCGGGTCCGTGGCCCCGACGGTCTCGTCCAGCGGGGCGAGCGCGTGGTCGATCAGGCCGAAGCGCATGGCCGGCCGAGCGCCCGCGGCCTCGGGACGGGTGATCGTGGCCGCGATCATCGCGCGGGTCGCACCCTGGTACGTCAGCACCGTGCGCAGCAGATGCTCGGTCGCGGCGGCGATGCGCTCCACCGGGTCGCGGGAGTCCGCGACCGAGGCGAGCGCCTCGGCCGGGGTGGGCATCTGGCCGGCCATGGCCTCCTGAAGCAGGCTGGCCAGGTCGGGGAAGTACCGGTACGCCGTGGCCTCGGACACCAGAGCGGACTTGGCGACCTCAAGCATCGTCACATCGCGACCGGTGCGCATCAGCTCGACGGCGGCCTCCACGATCGCCCGGCGCGTGCGCAGCTTCTGGTTCACACGGCCCGTTGCGGCCCTCGGTGTCGTCGGTTCGCCACTGTCCATGAGCCAAGCATAGCAAGTTGACTCTAATGATGAGACTTGACTCGCATGATCACCCTTACCCCCTCGGCCTGCGCCTGGGCGGACGGCGCCGACGGCTGCCGAGCGGGTGACAGGCAGGGCGTGGCTGAGGACAGTCGGCGCCCCTGGGTCCCTAACGTGGCCGGGGTCCGCCACGACTGCTTCATCTTCGTTCCTCAGCGATCGCTGGGCACAACTCAGGAGGTCATCATGGCTGTCGCCGTCATCGGCACCGGGAACATCGGCGCTCGGGTCGCCCACCGGCTCGCGCAGGGAGGCGTCGACGTCACGGTCGCAGCGAGCAACCTCGGCAGCGCCCAGGCGGCGGCCGAGAAGATCGGCAACGGCGTGACCGCCTCCGGTGTCCAGGACGCCATCGCAGGCGCGGACACCGTGGTTCTGGCGACCTGGTTCGACACCGCCAAGCAGCTGCTCGCCGACAACGCCCAAGCCCTCAAAGGCAAGATCGTCGTTGACCCGTCCAACAACATCGCTCCTGACGGCGACGGCTTCAAGAGCCTGAACCCGGAGGGCGTCTCAGCGGGTCAACAACTGGCCAAGCTGATGCCCGCCGGGGCGCGCTTCGTGAAGGCCTTCGGCACGCTCGGCGCCGACGGACTCGACGCCACGCAGACCGCCGAGGGCGACAAGGTCGCGCTGTACTACGCGACGGACGACGACGCAGCCGGTGCGGCCGTCGCGGATCTGATCACCAAGGGCGGCTGGGCACCCGTCCGGGCCGGCGGTGTCGACGACACGGCCCGGATCGAAGTCTTCGGCGACCTCCACCAGTTCGGCGGGCTGAACGGCCGCCTCCTCAGCGAGAGCGAGGCTCGGGCGAGCCTCGCGTAGCGCGGAGCGTGGCTGCCTTGCGCGCGGCGGAAGGGGCGTCGATCACGCCGCGCGGGTGGACAGCCAGGAGTCGACGGCCGCTGCCAGGTCGTCAAGTCGGGTGAAGACGTGGCCGTTCATGCCGAGCGTCTCGGCTGCGCGCACGTTCTCCTCGCGGTCGTCGACGAACAGGAAGTCGGCCGGGGCTGCCCGCATGGCAGCCACGCAGGAGTGGAACGCCGCCGGGTCCGGCTTCGCCGCCTTGATCTTCCCGGAGAGGGCGACGTGGTCCAGGCTCCGCAGCCAGGGCTGCGCGCCGAGGAAGACGTCCGCGTGGTCGGCGGGGATGTTGGACAGCAGGGCGACCTCGGCGCGGTTCCGCAGGCTCTGCACGTAGGCGACCATGCGGTCGTCGACCCGGGACCAACTGTCGATGTCCGCGAGCCGCAGCCACTCGACCGTGCTGGCGTCGACGGAGAGCGACAGCCGTCGCAGGACACCTGTCCAGTACGCATGAGCGGACTGCTGCCCGGCGTCGTAGGGCGGCCGGCCGGCCCAGTAGGCGCCGGCGAAGGCCTCGGCGGGTGCGCCGCACCGGGCGGCCATCCGCTCCAGGGCGCCGGGGCGTTGGTGGCAGGCGATGACCCCGAAGAGGTCGAACAGCACGATGCGTCGGTCGGTGGACATGGCGGCGTTGCTTCCTGTTCCGGGCGGGCTTCGAGGGTGGACGGGAGCCTGCCCGGCACGGAGTCAGGATCCTGCCGCGCAGGCGGTCAGTGGTTTCTGCACGCGGGCTCGGGCGCCGGCTCGGGGTCGGGGTCCGGCGTGGCGCCGGGGCCGGTGCGTAGGACGCCGGCCGCCACGGCGGTGGTCACACAGAGCAGGGTCAGCAGCAGGAAGGTGTGGTTCAGCGCGGTGAGGTGGGTCAGCCAGCCGATAACGGCGGGCCCGGCGAGCATGCCGAGGTAGCCGAGCCCGGCGACGCGGGAGACGTTCGCACCGGCGGCGGAGGAGTCGGCGTGGCCGGCTGCGCTGAAGAGCTGGGGGACGCAGCCCGACAGTCCCAGGCCGAACAGTGCCCAGCCCGCGAACGCGGTCCATATCGACCCGGAGAAGGCTGCGATCGTGATGCCGACGGCGGCCGTGGCCGAGCCGTAGCGCAGGACGGCCATCGACCCGAACCGGGCGGCGACGCGGTCGGCAAGGAGACGGCCGGTGGTCATCGCCGCGGCGAAGGTGCCGTAGCCGAAGGCGGCGGTGCTCGCCGGAGCTCCGAGGATGTCCTTCAGGTGCAGGGTGCTCCAGTCGTTGGCGGCTCCCTCGCACAGCATGGTCGTCAGCGCCAGGGCGGCGAGGATCCAGATGCGGCGGGGCGCGCTGCGCCGCTTCGCGGCCGGTGCCTGCTCGGCCTGTGCGGTGGTGGTCGCGGACGCGGGCGTGCCAGGCAGCAGGCCGCGGGCCGCGGTCAGCGCGACCACGGTGCCGAGGACGGCCGAGACGCCGAGGGTGGTGGCCGGGCCCATGCCGGCGTCGGCGGCACCGGCTGCGGCGAGTGCGGCGATGACGCCGCCGACGGAGAAGGTCGCGTGGAAGGCCGACATGATGGGTCGGCCGTAGGCCTTCTCCACGTGGACGGCGTGGGTGTTCATGCTCACGTCGAGGCAGCCGTTGGCGAAGCCGAAGGCCAGCAGGGCGCCCGCCAGCGTCCACGGGCTTCGGGCCAGGCCGGGCAGTACCAGGGCCGCGCTGGACAGCACACCGGTGGCGGGGACGACGAGGCGCGGTGCGAGGCGGTCGGTCAGGCGGCCGGTCACCTGCATGCCGGCGAAGGCCCCGAGCCCCAGCAACACCAGGAGGCCCCCGAGGGTCGCGTGGCTGATGCCCACGCGCTCCTCGATGGCGGGGATGTGCACCACCCAGGTGCCCATCAGGGCGCCGCACAGGACGAAGTAGACGAAGGTCGCCGCACGGGCGGCTCGATGCGAAGGGTGCACACCAGCCACCGTAACGAACAGATTCGTTGTTTGGAAGCTCGCATTCTGAACACATTGCATGTTCGTTTCGAGGTGGTGTTCAATCGCGGTATGAGCAACGCAGACCGTCACTCCGTGATCGCGCAGGCCGTCAGGGAGTCGGGCCAGGTCACCGTCCAGGAACTCGCCGGGTTGACCGGCACCTCGGAGATGACCATCCGGCGTGACCTCGACGTGCTCGCCGCACAGGGCGTGCTCGAACGCGTCCGTGGCGGAGCACGGACCCTGTTGCTCAGGGGCGAGGAGCCGCCCTTCGCGCTGCGCGCCCGCGAGGCCGTCGACGCCAAGCGGCGGATCGCCACCGAGGTGTCCTCGCTCATCACCGACGGCGAGACCGTCCTGCTGGACAGCGGCACCACCTGCCTGGAGGTCGCCCGCCTCCTGCGCGAGCGGCCGGTGACCGTGATGGCCTTGTCACTGCAGGCCATTCACACACTCAGCGACCCTCCCGGCCCGGCCACGCTGCTGGTGCCCGGCGGACGGCCCCGCGCCGCCGAAGGAGCCCTGACCGGCCCCCTCACGCTCGCCTCCGTGGCCGCGCTGCGCTTCGACACCGCCGTAATCGGCTGCTGCGGCCTGAGCGCCACCGAAGGCCTGACCGCCTACGACCTCGACGACGCGGCCGTGAAGAAGGCCGGCATCGCCTCAGCCCGCCGCGTCATCGTCGCCGCCGACGGCGGCAAACTCGGCCGCACCGCCCACGCCCACGTCGGCCCGGCCACGCTCCTGCACACCCTCGTCACCGACACCACAGCGCCCACCGACGAGGTCGCCGCGCTCGAAGGCGCGGGCACAGTCGTCAAAGCCGTCTGACGAAACGTCGATTGGGGCCGGGGTCGCGTCGTAGCAGGTGACGGGCGTCAATTCGAGTCGGGCCGGGCCGAGCGGGCGGCGTAGCCGACAAGGAGGGCGCCGAGGGTGTCGGTCAGCCGCGGCTCGACGTCCACGACGGCGTGTGCGAGTCCGGGTTCGGATTCGTAGAAGTCGCGCAGCTTCGTGCCGGGGCCGCCATCTGCCACATGGCTCCGGCCATCGCGGTCGCGGTGGCGACGACGCTGTGCGCCTGGTCGGACCGCAACGGCGTGACCGCACAGAGAGTGGAGCCGACCTCGGCGGTCACGGCGAGGGCGCGAGTCGCCGCCTACCCGGTCGAGCTGCCCACCACGGGCTAGACCCCACCACTGACACGGAGCCCGGCGCCGCGGCGAGGGAATGACCCAGATCCGCCGCCTGTGGCGCGCGCCCAGTTCTGCCGCGCCCTGCCACACGTGACCGCGTGACCGCCTTCAGCGGCCCGACAGCGTCACTTAGGCGCGGCGGTGTCGGCTGCGGAGTGGTAACGAAGGCCATCCATCAGGAGGTCGAGGAGGCGTGCCATCCGGGCCTGGTGTTCCGGGGTTGCGGCGGCCAGGGAGAGGCCGCTCAGACTGAACAGCACGTCGGTCGGGTCGACGTCGGTACGGACCAGGCCCGCCGCCGTCCCGGCACGCAGCAGTTCGGCGATCGTCGCGGTCAACATCGCGCGGCTGTGCGCGAACGGGTCGCCACCGGAGGCGATGAGAGCGCGTAGCGCGTCGGACATCCCGCGCTTGGTCGTCATGTAGTGGACGAAACCGTCCATCCAGGCACGCAACGCGGCGTCAGGTTCCCTGGCCTCCAGGAGTTCCGCTGCGGAGTCGCAGAGCTGGGCGAGTTCGCTGCGGTAGGCCGCCTCCACGAGTTCCTCACGGGTGGCGAAATGGCGGTAGAGGGTGCCGATACCCACACCGGCCTCCTTGGCGATCGCGTCCAGGGTCGCCTCTGTCCCGCCCTGAGCGAAGGCCCGGGCGGCCACCTCGATCAGTCGGTCACGGTTGCGGCGCGCATCGGCACGCAGCGGCCGGGGGTCGGCGGCGGTCACAGCGATTCCTCCTTCTGGCCCCGCAGGCAGGTCTCTCCGACTCCCGCTCGGCGAGAAGGCGCGGCCATGCTTGCAAACGGAGGATCCTCCGCTTAGGCTCGAGATATGCGGAGGGCCCTCCGGTTACTACTCTACCGGCCGCGCTCCCGCACGCACCCCAGCTCCGGGCATCCAGCCAGACGGGAACGACCATGAACGCCACTCCTCCCCCTGTTCGCCTCACCACCCCCTTCGGCGCCGAGTCCACGGCTTCCGAGGTCATCTCGGGCGTCGACCTGACCGGCCGCCGCGCGGTCGTCACCGGCGGGGCCTCCGGCATCGGTGTCGAGACCGCGCGCGCCCTCGCCTCGGCCGGCGCGCAGGTCACCCTCGCCGTCAGGGACGTCGCCGCAGGCGCCCGCACGGCCGAGGACATCACCGCGACGACCGGCAACAAGGACATCCACGTCGCGCCACTGGACCTCGCGGACCAGTCCTCCGTTGCCGCGTTCGTCGCCGCCTGGAACGGCCCGTTGAACATCCTGGTCAACAACGCCGGGGTGATGGCCTCGCCCGAGCTCCGCACGCCGGAAGGCTGGGAGCTCCAGTTCGCCACCAACCACCTCGGGCACTTCGCGCTGGCCACCGGCCTGCACGCAGCCCTCGCCCGGGACGGCGGCGCGCGCGTCGTGGCCGTCAGCTCCAGCGCCCACCACCGCTCCCCGGTCGTCTTCGAGGACATCCACTTCCGCGAGCGTGCCTACGAGCCCTGGTCCGCCTACGGCCAGTCCAAGACCGCCAACGTCCTGTTCGCCGTCGAGGCCGCGAAGCGCTGGGCCGCGGACGGCATCACCGTCAACGCGCTGATGCCCGGGGGGATCCGCACCAACCTCCAGCGTCACGTCTCCGAGGAGGAACTCGCCCGCCTGCGCGCCCGGGCCGCGGGCGGCACGGAGCTCACGTGGAAGACCACCGAACAGGGCGCGGCGACCTCCGTGCTGCTCGCCGCCTCCCCTCTCCTGGAGGGCGTCAGCGGCCGCTACTTCGAGGACTGCAACGAAGCCGTCCGCGGCGAGCTCGGCGCACGCACCGGCGTCGCCGCCTACGCCCTCGACCTCGAGGCCGCCGCCCTGCTCTGGCAGGTCTCGCACGACACCCTGGCCGGCGCACGCGGCTGACCGGCCACGACGCCGACCGTCGGCCGACCGGGTGGCGAGGTGGCCGGCGCAGAGTCGCGGCTGCTGGTCCTGGGTACTCCTGTGCGTCGCACAACTCCCGGAGCCAGTCGGCCGGTCCGGCTCGCCTGGGCAGTCACGGTCGGACAGGGATGAGGATGGTTGTGGCGAAGGCATATCTGGTGGGCAGTGGGATCGCGTCGCTGTCGGCGGCGGCGTTCCTGATCCGGGAGGGCGGGTTCTCGGGGTCGGACATCGTGATCCTGGAGGAGCAGAACCGCGAGGGCGGCAGCCTGGATGCGGCCGGATCCCCGGAGACCGGCTACACGATGCGCGGCGGGCGGATGTTCGAGGTGCACTTCGACTGCACGTACGACCTCCTGTCCTCGATCCCGTCGCTGGACGACCCGACCAAATCGGTGACCGAGGACACCTTCGCGTTCCACGAGGACTTCGCCTGGGACGACCACGCCCGACTGATCGACGCCGCAGGGAAGGTCATCGACGCGCACTCGATGACCTTCTCCGAACGTGACCGGCTGGAGCTGGTCACGTGTGTGGCGACCCCGGAGGAGCTGCTGGACGGCAATCGCATCGCCGACCTGTTCCACGAGGAGTTCTTCTCCACCAACTTCTGGGCGATGTGGTGCACCACCTTCGCCTTCGAGCCCTGGCACAGCGCCATCGAGTTCCGCCGCTACCTCAACCGCTTCGTGCACCTGTTCAAGACCTTCGACACCATGTCAGGGATCTACCGCACCAAGTTCAACCAGTTCGACTCCATCGTCCGCCCGCTGCTGAAGTGGCTCACCGAGCAGGGAGTCACCCTCCAACTGGGCACCCGCGTTACCGACTTGAGCCTCGCGCCGGGCGACGCGTTGACCGCGGAGTCCATCACCTGGGAACGTGGCGGGAAGACCGAGGTCACCACTCTGGCCGCCGGTGATCTGGTGCTGGTCACCAACGGGTCGATGACGGCGAACTCCACCCTGGGTGACACCGACACCGTCCCGCCCCTGGACACCACCTCCTCCAGCGGCTCCTGGGCCCTGTGGGAGACTCTCGCGGCCAAGCGGCCGGGACTGGGCGACCCGAGTGTGTTCAACACCTCCGTGCAGGACTCCACCTGGGAGTCGTTCACGGTCACCACCAAGGACCCGGTCTTCTTCAAGCTCATGCAGGAGTTCAGCGGCAGCGAGGCCGGCAAGGGCGGACTGATCACGTTCAAGGAGTCCGGCTGGCTGCTGACCATCGTCCTGAACCACCAGCCGCACTTCCGTGAGCAGCCCGAGGACACGTTCGTGTGGTGGGGCTACGCCCTGTTCCCCGACCGCGAAGGTGACTTCGTCAAGAAGCCCATGAGGGAGTGCACCGGCCGGGAGATCCTCGACGAGGTCCTGCAGCACCTGCGCTTCGCCGAGCGCCCCCGGATCCTGGACGGCTCCATCGTGCTCCCGGCGATGATGCCATACATCACCAGCCAGTTCCTGGTCCGCAAGGCCGGCGACCGCCCCCAGGTCGTCCCCGCGGGGTCCACCAACCTGGCGTTCATCGGCCAGTACGCCGAGGTCCCCGACGACGTGGTCTTCACCGTCGAGTACTCCGTGCGAACCGCCTGGACCGCCGTCGCGGGGCTCCTCCACCTCGACAGGCAGCCCCCTCCGGTCTACAAGGGCCGGCACGACCCCAAGGTCCTCGTCGAAGCCCTCCAGACCCTGCACCGTCGCTGACACCGCGACCTCAGTCAGCAACCCTCGTCCACTCGTCGCCGCTGCCGTCCGGCTGAACAGACAGCCGGAAGGTGAACTGGGCCCCAGTGCCATGGGCCGGGTCGAGTGGATCCGGGATCGACGGGCCGACGGTGATGGTGCCTCCGTGCTCCGCAGGGTGGGCGCGGCCTTGGCGATCGCGCTGTCGACGGCCTTGAGTTCCGCTGCGACGCCCGGCGAGTTCACCGTCTGACCGGACGGCAGGTTCAGCACCAGCACGCCGGGGTCCGAGTGACTCCGGCGTGCTGCTTGGCGATCTGCACGTCCGCGGTGTAGGCGGCGCCGCTGAGGTGGTTGCCGGGCTTGAGGCGACCCGACACCGACGGCGCCAGGACGAGACCGACCACCGTGATCACTACCCAGAGCAATCCGACAAGCAGTCGATGTCGGGTCACCCACCTGCTGAGCGCGTCCATACGGTCCTCCACTGGGTCGAGGTCGGAGATCTTCCTGACTTCGCCGTGGAAGGTACGTGGGGCCACCTTGCGGAACGCTTTCGCCGGAACTCTTTCGCCGGGTCTGCGGCAATCTCTGGGCGCGCTACGCGATGTGCGGATTGCCGTTCGAGGCGCCGAGGCCACCGTCGACGCGGATGTGGGCCCCGTTCACGTAACTCGCCGCCGGACCGGCCAGAAACGTGATGACGGAAGCTGCCTCGGCAGGCTCTCCGAAGCGTTGCAGCGGTACCCGGTTGAGCGCTGCGGCGACGATCGCGTCGCTCTGCAGGAATCCCGCCGTCATGTCGGTGGAGATCATGCTGGGATGGACGGCGTTGATCCGCACGCCTTCCGCACCGTGGTCGAGCGCCATCGCATTGGTCAGGTTGGTCACCGCGCCCTTGGCGGCGTCGTAGGCGGCCAGGCCCCAGTCACCGCCGAGCCCGGATGCCGAGCCGACGTTCACGATGCTGCCGCCCACGGCACGCAGATGCGGAAGCGCGGCCCTGGAGGCGAAGAAGACCCCGTCCACATCGGTGGACATGACGCGCCGCCAGCCCGCCGCATCGATGTCGCTGACGGAGCCCAACGGCTCGCACGTACCGGCGTTGTTGACCAGGACGTCCAACCGGCCGTGGTCGCGGGCCACGCCGTCCACCAGCCGGGTGATCTCCTCCTCGTCCGAGACGTCGCCGAGCCGTGCGATCACCGTCGAGCCCGCCGCCGCTTCGGACACCACCTTGTCCAGCTTCGCCTGCGTCCGGCCGATGATCACCACCGTGGCGCCCCCGGCGGCGAAGCGGTGAGCGGTGGCCGCGCCGATGCCCGATCCGCCGCCGGTGACGATGACGACCTTGCCCGTGAACGTTTCCTGAGCCATCGGAATGCTTCAACTCCTCATGTGTCACGTGATGTTGTCGCCCGCGCGGCTGTGCGGGCGGAATGTCCGGGCGCGCGGTCCTGATGTGCCGCGGGCCAGGTGGCCGGGGTTACGGCAGTGCGCCGGTCTGGCGGAGCAGGGTCACCGCGTCGGCGACGGCCCAGTGCTCGAAGATCTGCCCGTCCCGGTAGCGGACCAGGTCCATCGCCCTGAACTCGACCCGGTTGCCCGACGGCGGGACGCCGAACCATGCGCCGGTGTGGCTGCCGCGGAACACCTTGTGGGTAGCCACGAGTTCTCCGGCGCCGACGCAGTGCAGGACCTCGACCCGCAGGTCGGAGAAGGCCTCGTGCAGTGCCGCCATGGTCTCGCGCACCCCCTCCCGGTCACTGCGCTGCCCCGGCTCGGCGGTGTGGTTCCGGAAGTCGGGATGGACGAGCGCGTCGATCAGGTCCAGGCACCCCTTCTGCTGCACCTGCTCGACGAAGTACCGCATGCGGTCCGCGTGGGATTCCTGCTCCCCCATTGCCGCCACCACCTCTCAGATCAAGGACGTTCCGACGAGCCGTGATCGGGCTCGTGGTGATGGTCCGCGGCGGTGCGCGTCGCGGTCCACGAAGATGCGGAAACTGCAAAATCCGGCTGGAACGGGGGTTGTTCCCGCCCTGCAAGCCTAGGAAGAGCGGCACTTGGCAGGATTGAACCTCAGCGCCACCCCGGCAGAACATCGGCGCCAGGCGGTGCGGACCGCATACGCCGTGAGTCGCAGGGTCCGCCGCCCGCCGGACCGGCGGCGAGGTCAGGCGCCGTCGTTGCCTGGATGGTTCGGTTCAGTCGATCGGTGCGCTCGGAAACTCGCGATTGTTCCTCGGCCGCGTCGGCAGCAAGCTCGTGTCGTCCGCGCAGTGCCAAAGGAGAGGTCCGATGACCATCGCCGCAATCGCAGGAACCTCAGTCGTCGACGAGACCTCAGAGCGTGATCCCGACCTGGTCTCCGAGGGCGGCAGCCGGACGTGGTCGGTGTGCGGCCGGAACTTCGTGGTGGCGATCACCGAACTCGCAGCGGGTGACCGGCTCACCGAGCACGACCTGCCCGACGAGTACGTGCTGCTCGTCCAGGACGACGCGTGGGTGGGTGTGGAGCACGACGGTCAGGCAGGGGTGTCGGTGTCCGAGCCTGCGCTCGTCGTCGTACCGGCCGGCACGAGCACCGTGCGCGCGGCGTCGTCGACCACGGTGGCGCGGGTGTTCCCCGCCCGCTGCGACGAGCAGATGAGGCGGGCCGTCAACCATGGCGCCGGGGCCGACCTGCGGGCCGTGGCACCACTGAAGCCCATCGAGGCCGGCGGTGACGGAATCCGGATACACCGCCTGCGTGACATACCTGACGAGGAGGGACGCCTGGGCCGGATCTTCCGGACGGCGTCGCTGATGGTGAACTGGTTTCCGGTGCACGAGGGGCCGCGCGACACCGAACGGCTGTCGCCGCATTCCCACGAGGACTTCGAGCAGATGTCGGTGACGCTCGTGGGCGACTACGCCCATCACCTCAGGGTCCCGTGGACCCCCCGGATGAGTGAGTGGCGCGACGACGAGCACGTCCAGGTCAGCAGTCCCTCGATGACGCTGATCCCGCCGACCGTCGTGCACACCACCCGCGCCGTGGGCGCGGGCCCGCACACGCTGATCGACGTCTTCGCCCCGCCGCGCGAGGACTTCCTCGCGCATGGTTGGGTGCTCAACTCCGGCGAATACCAGGGGATCCGGCGGTGACGGGCGATGCGTTCCCCCGGCTCGGAGCCTGGGTCAAGCTCCCCGCACCGGAGAGCGTCGAGTTGCTCGCACTCGCCGGGTTCGACTTCGTCGTGATCGACGCCGAGCACGGCGCGATCGACACCCGCACGATGTCGACCATGATCGGGCTGGCCCGTGGCTGCGGCGTCGCGCCCTTCGTCCGGGTCGCCGGCACCGCGCCACGCGACGTCCAGGTCCCGCTGGACGCGGGTGCGGCCGGTCTGTTCGTCCCGCAGGTGGACGACGCCGCCGGCGCGCGGGACGCCGTGCGAGCGACCCGGTTCCCTCCGCTCGGGCGACGCGGGGCCAGCAACTCCGGACGGGCCGGCCGGTGGGGACTCGAAGCCCTCGGTGACTACCTGCGCTCCGGCAATGACGAGGTCCGTCTTGTGGTCCAGGCCGAGAGCGTCGGAGCTCTGGAGGCGATCGTCGAGATCGGCGAGGTCGCCGGCGTCGACGCGGTCTTCATCGGCCCGACCGATCTCGCGGTCTCCGGCCGGTTCCGCGAGGGTGACGGCAGGCTGGCAGAACTCGTCGCGGCGGCCGAACGGCGCTGTGCCGACCACCGCGTCACCCTCGGCACCACGGCCTCGGGCAACGCGTCGGAACTGCTGGACCACCGCGGGTACGAGTTCCTCGTCCTGGGGGCCGACACCGCGATGCTGCGCCAGGGCGCACACGCGTTGGTGAGCGGTGTTCGCACCCACACGAAGGCGGTCGGCTGGTGACCGCGGACGCTGAGGCCATGGGAGGCCGGACCCGCGCCCTCCTGCACACCGAACTGTCGATGCTGGTGACCGCGCTGTGGTTCGAGATCGACCACAGTGACGGCTCGGCGGCCTCCAGCTTCTTCACCGCCGACGCGGAGTTGACGTTCTCGCGCCGGACCTTCCGCGGCACCGACCAGATCAACGGCGTGTACCGCGACCGCACCGCGCGGGGGCCGCGGGTCTCACGTCACCTGATGTCCAACTTCCACATCCTCCGTCACGAGACCGATCGCATTGACGCCGTGTCCGCCCTGGTCCTCTACGCGCAGGACGGAGAGCCTCCGCTGCCGACGACCGTTCCGGTACTGGTCGCCGACGTGTTCGACCGCTTCGTCCGGGTCAGCGAGCCGGACGGGGAGGCCTGGTGGCTCATCGCCTCCCGGCGGATCGAGAACCGCTTCCTCGTACCGGGCGACGTCCTCGCTGTCCCCACCGAGTAAGGAGACCCATGTCCCGCCGACTGTCCCGCCAACGACGCCGGGAAGACTTCCCCCTGCCGACCACGCGAGGCGACCTGCCGATCGTCGACTCCCATCTGTTCGACGACCTGCTCCCCCCGGAGGCGGCCTTCGAGCTGACCGCCGGCCTACGCGGTCACCGCGAGCCCTACGTCGGCATCACCGAGAACGGCACCCCGCGCCCGGGCCTCTATCGCCTCGACGACGCGGGGGCGTCCTCGAAGACCGCCGTCACGGCGGCCCGGACCTACCTCGACGGTCTGGCGCCCCATCAGCGGGTGGTCGCCGCCCTGCCGATGGACGCCCCGGAATGGCGGTTGTGGACGAACGCGATCCCGACCTGGCACCCGAAGGGCATGCGCCTGGAGCGGCTCACCGACCGTGACCGCGACCGCGCACTCGCCGTCGTCGAGGCGAGCCTCAGCCCGGCCGGCTACGCCCAGGTGCGAGCGGCGATGGCGCTCAACGAGAACCTGGGCGAGCTCATCGACGACTACCGGGACACGCTCACGGAGTTCGCCTACTGGTTCACCGTCTTCGGGACCCCTTCGGGCGACTCCCCGTGGGGATGGCAGCTGATGGGTCATCACGTGGACCTGCACTGCGTCTTCGTCGGCGGGCAGGTCGTCCTCGCCCCCGTGTTCCTCGGTGCCGAGCCGACGACCGGGACGGGACGGTTCGAGGGCATCACCGCCTTCGGCGACGAGACCGAGGTCGCCCTGACGTTCCGCCGCACTCTGGACCCCGACCGGGAGGGCGAGTTCCTGATGGGGTCCTCGCTGCGCGCGCAGGACCTGCCGCCCGAACTCGCCGGCCCGTGGAACGGTCGGCATCTCGCCGGCGCGGGCAGTGACAACCTCGTCCTGCCACCCGAGGGGATCGTCGCGGCTAGCCTGCCGACCGAGCAGCGTGACGGTCTGGTGGAACTGATCCGGGTCTATCTCGACCGCCTCCCGCTGCCACAGGCCGAGCACACCCTGGCGCTCGTCCGCGAGCACTTCGACGAGACGCGGTTCGCCTGGCGCGGCGGCCACGACGACGAGTGCGCCTTCTACTACCGGATCCACTCCCCCGTGCTTCTGGTCGAGTACGACAACCATCCCGGTGTCTTCCTCACCAATCCCGAGCCCGCCCGCTTCCACGTCCACACCATCGTGCGCGCCCCCAACGGCAACGACTACGGACGCGATCTCCTCGCCCAGCACTACCGACTCCACCACGGCGGCCATGGAGCCCCGGTCCGGGCTGCGGGGTGAAGTCTTCGAGTGCCTTGTCGGCACTCGAAGACCGTCGAGAACACCTGAGACCCCGTTACCACCGTCGCAAGCCAAGCGGATGCCCGAACATCCCGCGAGCGGAAGACCCCCGCCGCGGCCGCGCTCAGCCCCCTTCGAGCTCCCGGCGCACGGTGGCGGCGATGCGGGTGAGTGCGGCCTCGAGGTGGCGGCGCTGGGCGGCGCTGAGCGGATCGAAGACGAGCCGCTTCACCTGCGCGACGTGTTCCGGTGCGCTCTCGACGAGCTTCTGCCGGCCGGCGTCGGTCAGGGCGGCGAGGGTGTAGCGACCGTCGCCTGGGTCGGGTCGGCGGGCGACCCAGTCGCGGGCCTCGAAGCGATCCATCACCTTCGACAGGCGGGGCTGGGTGCTGTCGCAGACCCGGGCCAGGTCGCTGAGCCGCATCGTGGCCTCGTCGGCCATGGACAGCTGGGCCAGCACCCCGTACTCGAAGTTGGAGATGCCTGCGTCTCGCTGCAGTTGGCGGTCGAGGGCCGCCGGGAGGGCAATGACGACCGTGAGGAGCGCCTGCCACAGGTCCTGCTGGTCGTCGTCGAGCCAGGGCGACTGAGTTTCCATGAGCTCCATCATACTTGCCCGGGCAACTCGCATCACTTGCCTAGGCAACTCATCATGAGCTACTTTTGACTTGCCTGGGCAAGTGATAACACTTGCTCAGGCAAGTGAAGGAGCTGATTTTCGATGACAGCACCAGCCGCGGCATACGACGACCTGCTGGCCCGGGTCCTGCCACAGGCGCGCGAGCAGCGGGTGTGGAACCCCTCCGACGGGCCCCTGCCCAGCCTCTTCGTCAGCCACGGGGCCCCGTTCACCCTCGACGATCCGCAGTGGATCGGCGACCTCTTCGACTGGGCCCGGTCGATGCCCAAACCCCGGGCCATCGTGGTCATTTCGGCCCACTGGGAACGCGCGCCGGTCGCGATGTCCGGAGCCGCGGCCGGCACCCCGCTCCACTACGACTTCAGCGGCTTCCACCCCCGCTACAAGACCCTTCCCTACGCGACCCCGGACGCCACCGACCTGGCTCGGCGACTCACGGGCCTGCTGGGCCGGACGCCGGTGCACGAGTTCGCCGACCGTGGCCTCGACCACGGCGCCTTCATCCCGCTGATGGCCATGTACCCCGCGGCCGACGTCCCGGTCGTGCAGCTGTCGATGCCCAGCCTCGACCCCCGCGCGCTGCTCGAGCTCGGGGCACGCCTGCGGCCCCTGCGCGACGAAGGCATCCTCGTTCTCGGCTCGGGCTTCATGACGCACAGCTTCGCCGTGTTCCATCGGCCGGAGCTCGCCGCCTACACAACGGCCTTCGACGAATGGGCCGTTGACGCCCTCGCCCGGGGCGACGCCGACGCCCTGGCCGACTACCGCAACAAGGCACCCGGCGCCGCGGTCGCCCACCCGACCGCCGACCACTTCGTCCCGCTGCTGCTCACCGTCGGCGCCGCCGACGACCCCGGCAGCGCGGTGAGCGCCATCGACCGCATGGTGCTGGGCAACTCCACCCGCTCGGTGCAGCTGACCTGAGCGCCTCGACGTGCTCCACCTTCCCGCCTGATCGCCTCATCCCTTGGCGACGACGTCAACACACCCTGGAGGAAAGCTCCATGAAGGCAATGCGTTTCCACGAGTTCGGCAGCAGCGAGGTCCTGCGCTACGAGGAGGTCGAGCGTCCGGTCCCCGGCACCGGGCAGGTGCTGGTGCGGGTGGCGGCCACGTCGTTCAACCCGGTCGACGACCACATCCGCGCCGGTGCCCTGGCCGAGATGCTCCCGATCACTCTCCCGTACGTGCCGGGGATCGACCTGGCGGGCACCGTCGCCGAACTCGGCGCGGACGTGACCGGCCTGGAGATCGGCGACCGGGTCCTGGCGATGCTGCCCCTCGACACCGCCGGCGGCGCCGCCGAGTACGTGCTCGTCCCGGCCGAGTCCCTGGCCCCGGCGCCCCGGACGACCGAGCTGGTCGACGCCGCGGCGCTGCCGCTGACCGGTCTGGCGGCCTGGCAGACGGCGTTCGAGCTCGCCGAGCTGAAGCCCGGTCAGACCGTCCTGGTCAACGGGGCGGGGGGCGCGGTGGGCAGCCTCGTGGTGCAGCTCGCCGTCGACGCGGGAGCGCACGTCACGGCGGTGGACTCGCCGCAGCACGCCGACCGCCTGCGGGGCTACGGCGCGGACCGGGTGGTCGGCCCGCTCGCCCTCGCCGAAGGCCCGGCCGCCGTGGGCGGTCCGTTCCAGGTCGTGGTGAACCACGTGCGCGTCTCCCCGGAGGAGCTCTCGCAGCTGACGAACTACGTCGCCGACGGCGGGGTCGCCGCCAGCACGGCCGGCCCGATTCCCGAGGACCCCGCTCGGGGGGTGCGCAGCGCGAGCCTGTGGGTCCGCAGCGATGGAGCCCAACTGGCGGAGCTGGTCGCCAAGGTGGATGCCGGCAGGCTCCAGGTCCACGTCGCCGCCCACCGCCCGGTGGCCGAGCTGGCCGCCGTGCACGAGGACGCCGGCGCCGGACGGCTGCCCGGCAAGACGGTCGTGCTCGCTCCCTGATCACACCCTGACCGCACCCCTGACCGCACGCGACCGGGCCGCCCACCGTTGACACTCCCTCCGGTGGGCGGCCCGGTCCCGCAGCCTCTGCTCCTTCGCGCTACCTCGACTCACCGTGGGACCCGGTCATCAGGGCAGCGAGATCCTCCGGGGCGAGGAACGAGGGCGGGGGTGGTGGACCCCAGTTGAACAGGCCCTTCGCGCCCTCCAGGACCTCCGGCGTCCACAGCTGGTCGTCGACGATGCAGTCCAGGTCGGAGTAGTACTCGCTGAAGTTGCCGGCCGGGTCCTTGAGGTACCAGAAGAAGTTGGAACCGGCGTGGTGTCGTCCCAGGCCCCAGACGTGCCGCTCGGGATTGCCCGCCAGCATGGCGGCGGCGCCGCGGCCGACCTCGTCGATGTCGTCGACCTGCCAGGAGGAGTGGTGCAGGAAGGCGACCGGGGCGGCCAGGACCAGGATGTTGTGGTGGTCGGTCGAGCAGCGCAGGAACGCCCCGTGGTCCTTGATGTAGTCGGACGCCTTGAAGCCGAGCCCCTCGCGGAAGAACGCGGTCGTGGCGTCGAGGTCGGTGGTGCCGACGACGGCGTGGCCCAGCTTGCGGGGCCGCACCCGGCTGCTGCGCAGCACACCGGGCGCGCGGGCACCGGTCCGCTGGGCGCGTCCGGGGCCGTTGTAGGCGGTGGCCGCTACACCATCACGGTCACGGTGCCCCGGATGCCGAACAGCGACTTCCCGTAGATCTCAGCCGCCACTTCGGGGTTGAGGACGGCGTGACGGCTCCCGGTCTCGATGTCGCGCCAGATGCGCTGCAGCGGATTGGACTCGCCGAAGCTCGAAGCCCCCTGGGCCGAGCAGACGATGCGGACCGCCTCGCGCGCGTGGACCGCCGCCACTCCTGCGTCCATCCGCATGCGGGCTCGGGCGTGGTAGTCGGGGAACACCCCGGCCCGCGCGGCCTCGTCGATGTCGGTGGCCGCGCGATAGGCGTGCAGCTGGGCGGAGTCGGCGAGCGACGCAGCGTTCGCGGCGGCGAGTTGGATGACGGGCGCGTCGGCCTGGGAGGTGTAGCTCGTCAGGGTCAACCCCCGCTGCGGGGCCCTCTCGATCAGGAGATCGACGGCGGCCACCGCCAGCCCCAGCTGGGGCCCGGTCAACACAAGGGCCGCAGCCGGCACGAACGGTGACCGGTAGAGCGCCTCGTCGGTGAAGGGCGTGGCGTAGCGGCCCTCGACCGCGTCCGGGACGGAGTGGAAGCGGTGTGCGGGCACGAAGAGGTCCTCACCGACGAGCGTGTTCGACGCGGTCCCGCGCATGCCCGCCACGAACCAGGTGTTCTCGACGGTCAGTTCCGACATCGGCGCGAGCACCATGCCGACGGCGTCCGTCGTGCCCTCCGCATCCGGCCGGGTGACCCCGAGGACCGCCCAGTCCGCGTGGGCGCACCCGGAGGCGGGGGCCCAGCGCCCGCTCACCCGGTACCCGCCCTCAACCACACGCGCGGTACCCGAGGGGGTGATCACGCCGGCGACGCGGGCGTGAGGGGTGTGGGCCCAGACGTCGTCCTGGGCCTGGGCGGGGAAAAGCCCGACGAACCACGCGTTGGCGTTGAGCAGTGAGGTCAACCAGCCGGTGGAGCCGCAGGCGCGGCCGACCTCGCGGCCGACCTCCAGCAGGGTGCGGTAGTCGGTCTGCAGGCCGCCGTAACGGGCGGGCTGCATCAGCGACAGCAGGCCGGCCTCGGCCAGGGCGTCGATGTTCTGCGCGGGCACCCCGCGCTCACGGTCGGTCAGATCGGCGTTGTCGGCGAGCAGCGGTCGCAGTGCGGCGGCGCGCTCGACGAGGTCGGGCCCTCAACTCGCGTGCGGCGTCGGTGGTGCGGGGGCCATCCATGATGATGTTCATCGTCGTCACTCCCGTGTCGGGGTGGTCGGGATTTCGGGGTTGCCGAGGTACGGGGGCAGGGTCAGCTCGCGACGGCGAGTGGGGCGTGGGTGCCGAAGACCCGGCGCGCGTAGGTCAGCAGGGCCATGGGGGTGGACTCGGCCTCCTCCACGGTCACGACCAGCAGGACGTGGTCGCCACCGTCCACGTGGCGCTCCACGCGACCCGCCGTCCAACCGGCCGACTCGGGCAGGTGGGGAAGCCCGGAGCGGACGGTCCAGCTGACACCCTCGAACTTCAGGCCCGGCCCCCGGCTTGGTCGGGCGAACCTCGACGCCAACTCCCGCTGGTCGGCGCCGAGGATGTTCACTCCGACCGCGTCACCCGGCTGCAGATGAGCCAGCAGCCCGGAAGCCCGGTCCAGGGCGAAGCTCACCAGCGGCGGGTCGAGGGAGAGCGAGGCGAAACTCGACACGGTGCTGCCGTGCGGACGCCCGTCGGCACTCATCGTCGTCACCACGGTGACCGGGGCGCACACCCCGCTCATCAGCTCGACGAAGCTCTCTCGGTCGATCATCGTGCGCCTCCTGGAGTGGTTGAGTCCGTGTGTCGGGATGCGTGACCTGGTGCGTCACCGGTCCGCCATCACGAAGTAAACTCAAGCTCCTTGGGCAGCCGCTTGGTCTGCCGGCTCAGGGTTCCGGCCCCGGTTTGGTCTGCCACGCCGGTCCGGGCTGCGCTGGTCCGGGCTGCGCTGGTCCGGGCCGGTCTGGGCTGGTCCGGGCCGGGCGCGACCGGCACACCGGGTTCAGCGGGCTCAGCGCTCGATGTCGTGCGGCAGGAGGACCGCGTCCCCCAGTTCCTCGGTGAGTGCCAGGGCGGTGTGGAGGGCGAAGCGGTGGTCGTCGAGGTCGTGGCCCAGCACCTCCTGGGCCCGGTTCACGCGGTAGGTCACGGTTCCCCTGGCCACGTGCAGGCGTCGGGCGACATCCACGAGGCTGCGCTCAGCTTCGATGTAGTGGTACAGCGTGGTCCGCAGTGCCTCCATCGGCGCGCTGCGGGCGGCCAGCCCGCCGAGTTCGCGTCGGACGAAGTCACCGGCCGCGTCGAGATCGGTCGCCAGCAGCGCGATGGCGGCGACATCGGCGTAGGCGGTCGCATGCCTCGGACCCCGTCCGGCTTCGCGCCGCAGTCGCTCGATGCTCTCCCCGCGCTCGGCCTCACGGTGCGAGCGGCGGAAGCCCGCGACACCGTCGCCCGGGGTCCCGAAGGCCGCCTGGACCTGCTGCCGGGACAGTGCCTCCGCGATGGTCTCCCACGAACCGGTCCGGCGCGTGCCGTCCGCGGGCACGGTGCCCCACGCCCACAACCGCCCTGTGGCCACGGGGACGACGAGCGTCATGGTGGCGTCCCGGGCCCGGAGCGCCTCGATCGCCGCCGCCTGCAGGGTGGAGCTCTTGTTCGGCGAGTCCGACCACACCACCACCGCCTCGTGGGTACGCCGCAGGTCGTAGCCGAGGGCACGCGACGCCTCGCCGACATCCGTCGTCGTGGCATCACTCAGCAGGGAACGGACGATGTCGGCTCGTGCCGCGGCTGCGCTGGTGCTCCACACCTCGTGCTCCACGAGGTAGGTGCGGATCATGGCGTCGGAAAGCTCATCGACGTAGGAGAACAGCTCACGGGAGACCGCCGTGACCTCATCGACCGCCGCTTCCGGGTCGACCAGCTCGGCACAGGCCCGCAGGAACGCCTCGGTCGTTGCCGCGTGCCCGATCCTGACGCCGTGCAACACCCGTTCCAGCGGTACGGCCCGGTGCACGAACTCGCGGATGCCCTCCAGGGTCGCCTCACCGATGGGTGGGGCGACGGCCGGGCCCTCCACCAGAGTGAACAGCGCCCGCAGGGTGGTCGCTTCATTGCCTCGGCGCAGCAGCTCGACCCCGATCGGGCTCCCGCCGAGGGCCGGCACCTCGCCGACGATCCGCTGCACGACCAGGGCGCTCAGTTCGATCGCCCAGCGCACGGGGTCCGCACCGACGCGCGCCACCGCGTCCTCGACGATCGCGCGCGGAGAGGCCGCTCGGTCGGTGTCGACCTCACCTCGCGGGCCCAACTGCGCGATCCAGGCCCGCCGCAGCCGCCGGACGGTCTCGGTCATGGTGCCCTCCCTGGGGCTACGATGCCGCGACGCCGAGGGCCTGATCAACTGCCGGCCACCGAAGCCATCGTTCGGCAAATCCGAACGACGTGGCAGAATAGTGCAGTTGCTCGTCGTGGTGCGAGCACCACGAAGCGACGGGAGCGCGGAAATGAACCTGCGTCAGATGGAGTGCTTCCTCGCCGTCGCGGACGAACTGCACTTCCGGCGGGCTGCCGACCGTCTGCGGCTGGCTCCTCCCAGCGTCAGCGAGGCCATCGCCGGCCTGGAACGCAGCCTCGGTGGTCGGCTGGTCGAGCGTACGAGCCGGCGGGTCCGACTGACACCCCTCGGCGCCGAGTTCGCCGCCGCGATACGGCCGCCCATCGAGGCGTTGCAGCAGGCCCATCGGACCGCCCGCCTGCGCTCGGTGGGCCATCGTGACCTGGTCGTCGCCCACACCCCGGAGCTGGGACAGCTGATCCTGCCAAGACTGGTCGACGCCTGGCCCGGCGCCGCCGACGACGATGTCCGGGGCCGGTGGCGTCCGGTCCCCATGCACACACCCGAGCAACTCGCCGCCGTGGCGGACGGCGAGGTGGACGTGGGCCTGTGCTGGTCGGTCCCCGATCAACCCGGGATCGCCAGTGCCGTGCTCGGCGAGTTCCCGCTGGTCGCCGTGGTGCAGGCGTCGGACCCGCTGGCGAGCCGCCGGGAGGTGGCACTCACCGAGCTCCGCACCCGGCAGATCCTGATCACCCCGCGCGCCGACAACCCCTACCTCGACAGCCGGTTGGAAGCCGACCTGATCCGGGCAGGCATCCCCCGCACCCACATCGAGGAGGTGGGTCGCTACGACGAGTTGGCCCTGAACGTGGCCATGCGCGGACACGTGGGCATCCACCCCGGGCCGATTGCGTTCTCCAACTCCCTTCCCACTGTGGTGTTCCGTCCGATCGCCGACGCCTCCGACCGTGTCCGGATCTGCGCGATCACCCGCGCCGATGCCCGCGCCGATGCCCGCACCGGCTCCAGCACGGACCTCGTCGCGAGCCTGCGGTCGATCGTCGGCGCACTCGACATCGACGACAAGCTCACTTGACGCACGCGCGGCGTGCACGGCCAGGCGGACGGTCCAGACCGCCCACCACTGCCATGACCGTCAGTCAGCGGCCTGCGGCAGGCCGGCCTGGAAGCGCTGCGCTCCTATCACGCCCAGCAGTTGCAGCTTCTGATGGCTCTCGGTACCGGGTGGGGCCGTGTAGACCAGCAGGGACTGCGACTGGGCCGGGTCCAGCAGGACCTGGCAGTAGAGCTCCATCAGGCCCAGCTCCGGGTGGACCAGCCGCTTGCGCTGCGCGGTCAGCCGCAGGCCGACCTCGTGCGCGTTCCAGCAGGCCGCGAACTCGGCGCTGCGCTCCAACAGCGCGTCGGCGAGATCGGCCGCCCGCGAGCCCACGCCCTCGCGGGTGACCGACTCCCGCAGCTGCGAGGTGAAGGTGCGGCCGAGCAACTCGTGGTCCTCCGACGGGTAGAGCAGCCGCGCGGCCGGGTCGGTGTACCACCGGTAGACGATGCTGCGCGCCGGGCCCGTGAAGTGCGTCTCGTCGCCGACCAGCGCGACGGAGAGACGGGTCTGCACCACGGTCTCCCCGAGCCCGGAGACGACCTGGGCCGGGGTGTCGTCCAGCCGGTCCAGGATCCGCATCATGCCCGGACTGACATGGTCGCTGCGCATGGCCCGGAGCGGGGCGCTGTGGCCTGCCAGCAGGAACAGGTGGTCCCGCTCGTCGCTGGTCAGGTGCAGGCCGCGGGCGAGCCGGGCCAGCATCTGCTCGGACGGCTGGGGACCGCGCTGCCGTTCGACCCGGCTGTAGTAGTCGGTGGACATGTCCGCGAGCGCCGCGACCTCCTCGCGGCGCAGCCCGGCGGTGCGCCGGCGCGACCCTCGCGGCAGGCCGACGTCCTCGGGCTGCAGCATCTCGCGGCGCTTCCGCAGGAAGTCCGCAAGTCCGGCCCTGTCCATCAGCGTCTCCTCATCCCAGGGCCGAGAACCACTCGACGACCGTGCGTGCGTACGGCTCCGGTTGGTACCGGTGGATCACGTGCGGCATGTCCGGGAAGGCCCGGTAGGTGAGCTCCTGACTCCGGATCGTATTCCCTGAGGTTCCGCGGCAGGCCGTCGGAGAGGGAGCCGTCCGACCGGGCCAGGTTCACATGCGGCGAAACACCCAGCAAGGAACCGGCCGGCCACGGATCGCCCAGCCACGGATCGGCGATCCGTGGCTGGGCGGTTCCTTGTTACCCCCAAGGATCCGGGGTGCAGTGGTGGCGACGGCCGGAAATGCGGACGATTCGACAGTCGCGCGAACTTCGGGCGCGCGCCCGTACCGACAGGAAACGCCATGACGAAATGGACCGCGACGGACCTCCCCGATCTGGCCGGGCGCACGGCAGTGGTCACCGGTGCGTCGGGAGGCATCGGCCTGATCACCGCCCACGAACTGGCCGGGGCGGGCGCGCGCATGGTGCTCGCGGTGCGCGACACCGACAAGGGCGCGAAGGTCGCCCGCGCCATGGCCGGCGACACGGAGGTGCGGCAACTGGACGTGTCGAGCCTGGACTCAGTGCGGGCGTTCGCCGACGCGTGGACCGGTGACATCGACATCCTCATCAACAACGCCGGAATCATGCAGGTCCCCTTGGCCTTCACCGCCGACGGCTTCGAGTCGCAGGCGGCGACCAACTACTTCGGCCCGTTCGCCCTCACGAACCTGCTGCTGCCGCACATCACCGACCGCGTCGTCACCGTCTCCTCGCAGCTGCACCGCCGCGGGCACCTGCGCACCGATGACCTGAACTGGAAGACGCGCACGTACAACGCGACCGCCGCGTACTGCGACTCCAAGCTCGACGTGACCCTGTTCGCGATCGAGCTGGACCGCCGGCTGACCGCTTCGGGCAGCCGGGTCCGGTCGCTGCTGGCGCATCCCGGGATCGCGGCCACGAACCTGACCGCCCATGTCGGCGGGTTCCCCGGGTTTATGAACCGGGCCATGCGGTTCATGACCAACGACGCCGAGGTCGGCGCGCTGTCGACCCTGTACGCGGCCGTCGAGGACATCCCCGGCGGCTCCTACGTCGGACCGAGCGGCGTCGGCGGCATCAAGGGGTATCCGGCGGTGCGCAAGCCCTCCCGCGCGGCTCTGGCCCCGGAGGCCGCCCGCGCACTGTGGGCCGCCACCGCCGCGCTCACCGGCAGCGGCGCCGGCACCGGCACCGGTACCGGCACCCAACGGGCCGTCACCAACTGAGCGGCTCGGTGTGTCATCGGCACAGGCAGAGGGAAGCCGTGCTCCCGGCGCAGCCGCGCCACCTGATCGCGCGATGCCGCGTCCGGTGCTCCGGCCAAGGTCTGAACGACGAACGTGCGGCTCCTGAGCGTGGTGTGCAGAATCAGGTCCGGCCTGGCCGCCATTGCCTCCGCTGCTCCGGGTCCGCGCGGGTCGAAGAGGCTGCGGTGCCCGGCTCGCATCGACGCCGGAGCACTGTCACCTAAAGTCCCCCGAGAATCTGTCACAGCCTGTGTGAACGGCCCGGCCCACGAAAGATCACGTGCTCCTTGGCGCATTCCCCCGAACGGGGTAGCAGCTCGGAAGAGAGCTCCCTCTGGTTGACACCCGCAGGTCTGCTCACCACGCCCCTCAGGGCTGGGCGTTGTCGTCATCACCGAAGTCGGTGACGTCGGCACAGAGCAGGTGCTCGGCGCCGCCTTCGAGGATCTTGGCCGTCTCGGCGGAGCGAGGGAGCATGGTCGTCTCGTACACGCGGATGGCGTCGTCGACGGTGGCAGAGTTGGCGAGGGCGAGGGCGAGTTCGCTTGCGTCGAGCATGGCGAGGTTGACGCCGACGCCGAGCGGCGGCATGAGGTGGGCGGCGTCGCCGAGCAGGGTCACGGTCGGGCTGTGCTCCCAGGCGTGCGGGACTGGGAGGGCGAAGATCGGGCGGTCGACGTAGGGACCGTCGTTGTCGGTGATCATCTGGCGCATGCGCGGTGACCAGTGGGCGTACTGGTCGAGGAGCAGGGCGCGGATGCCGCCGGTGTCGTCGGCGGTGAGGCCGCTGTGCTTGATCCAGTCGACGGGGACTCGCTGGATGATGTAGACGCGGATGTGGTCTCCGCTGTTGCGCTGGGCGAACAGACCGCGGTCGCCGTCGGCTGCGTGGGCGCCGCCCTCGCCGACCAGGGCGGCGATGTCGGGGTGGCGGTTCTCGACGTCGGAGAACCGCGCCTCCAGGAAGCTCACCCCGGTGTACTCGGGGACGGCCGCGGACACGGCCGGGCGTACCCGCGAGGAGGCCCCGTCGGCGCCGATGACCAGATCGGTCTCCAGGGTGGTGCCGTCGGCGAAGTGCAGCTGCCGCGGCCCGTCGGCGGGCCCGCTGATCGCGTCGAGGGCTTGTCCCCAGTGCACGGTTCCGGGCTGCAGGGAGTTCAGCAGCAGGTCGCGCAGCTGGCCGCGGTCGATCTCCGGCTTGAAAAGCTCGTCGGCTTCCGGGACCTGACGGGACGTCATCGTGCCGGTCGGATCCAGCCGGCGCATTTCCTGCCCTTCGGGGCGGGCCAGCCCGAAGAACTCGTCGAGCAGACCTGCTTCGCGCAGGGCGATCTGGCCGTTGTCGGCGTGCAGATCGAGGGTGCCGCCCTGGTTGCGGGCGTCGGGACCGGGGTCGCGGTCGTGGACGGTGACCGCGATGCCGTGCCGCTGGAGGATGCGGGCGCAGGTCAGCCCGCCGGGTCCGGCGCCGATGATGCTGATCCTGGCCTGGGCGAGTGCTACGGAGTTCATGTGGGTTCCCTTCGTCGACGCCGGATCAAGGCACGGCCCTGTGCCGCGACCTCCTCAGGCACCATCCACGATATTTGGAACAGCTACAAATATGCAACTGTTCCAAGTGTGGCTCCGTACCAATATGCCGGGTAGGGTTGGAGGCATGACAGAGACGATCAACCGCGCGGGAACGGGCGGGCGGCGCGAACGCAAGAAGGCCGCCACCCGCCAGGCGATCGCCGACACGGCGCTGCGGCTGTTCCTGGAGCGCGGCTACGAGCAGGTGGGCGTCCGCGAGATCGCCGAGGTCGCCGACGTCTCGGTGTCGACCCTGTTCAACTACTTCCCCGCTGGCAAAGAGGCTCTGGTCTTCGACGACGACGCGCGTAACGAGGCCGCACTGGTCCGCGCGGTCACCGACCGACCGCCGGGCCGGACCATCCCCGACGCGCTGCGCGCCCACCTCACCGGCTTCGTCGACTCGCCCCAGACCCGGGACCCCCGCTTCGCCGACTTCCAACGGCTCGTCCAGGAGACCCCGGCCCTGCGCGAGTACTCCCGCACGATGTGGCTGCGCCACGAACACGCCCTGGCCCGCGCCCTCGCCGACCAGACCGGCCGGCCGCACGACGACCTCAGCTGCGCCGCCTACGCCCGGTTCACCCTCGAGATCCTCGCGTTCGCGCGCACCCGCCCCGACCCCGTCGCCGCTGTCGACCAGGCCTGCCTCCTGCTCGACCAGGGCTGGACGAACACGGTCGCACGACACGACCCCGAACCCGGCGGACCCGCCACTGCCCCCCGCCCCACTGGATAGGGCTGCCGCAACCACCACGCCGCCCCAGTTGCCTGCCACTGACAGGGGCAGGCGCGCGCTGTCTCCCCTTGCTCATACTCAGGGCCATGAAGAGCAGATCTCAGCTGGGAAGGTTCCTGCGGACACGTCGGGCTCAACTGCAGCCGTCGGACGTCGGGTTACCGGAGTTCGACGAGCGCAGGCGGGTGCCGGGCCTTCGCCGGGACGAGCTTGCCCAGTTGGCGGGAGTGAGCGAGTCCTACTACACGCGGCTGGAGCAGGGGCTGTCCCGGGGCGCGTCGACGGAGGTGCTGGGCGCGCTCGCCAGGGCACTTCGCCTGGACGAGACCGAACACCGTCACCTGTACGACCTGGCCGGCGTCGGACGCACAAGCAGCGACGCACGAACCCGCAAGCCGCCGCCGCCCGAACACATCACCGAGACGACCAGGCAGCTGATCGACGCCTTCGGGGACAACCCGGTCATCGTTCTCGGCCGTCGCAGCGACGTACTGGCCTGGAACCGCACCGGGCACGCGCTCTTCGCCGGGCACCTCGACCCCGGCAGCCCGCAGGACCCGGATCGACGACCCAACACCGCGCGGCTGGTCTTCCTCGACGCCCACACCCGGGACCTGTACGAGGACTGGCCGAAGAAGGCCCGAGATGCCGTGGGGAGACTACGACTGGCCGTCGGCCAGTACCCCAGCGATCCGCTGCTGGCCGCACTGATCGGCGAACTTGCGATGCACAGCGCGGAGTTCACTGACCTGTGGGCACAGCACCCGGTCCGCGCCTGGGACACTGCGGCCTACCGCATGCGGCACCCGCTCGTCGGACCGGTGGATGTCACCCAACAGGCCGTCCCGGTCCCGAGCGGGCCAGGACAGCGGCTCGTCGCGGTGACCGCCCGGGCGAACTCCGCCTCGCAGGCCGCACTGACCCTCCTCGCCCAAACCACCGTCCCGGACGCGCGCACCGGTCCGGCCGTCGACAACCCGACCGCTGTTTCAACACACCCGTGAATACAAGCCCGTGAACGGAGACACCATGTCCACGCTCTACACCACCGAAGCGCTCTCGACCGGCGACGGCCGCAACGGCGAGGTCCGCACCTCGGACGGGGTGCTCGACGAACTCCTGGCGGTCCCGAAGGAGATGGGCGGCCCCGGCGGGGACCGGACCAACCCCGAGCAACTCTTCGCCGCCGGCTACGCCGCCTGCTTCCACAACGGCATGCGTGTGATAGCAGGTCAGCAGAAGCTGAAGCTCAGCGAGTCGACCGTCAGGTCCACCGTGAGCCTGATCACCCTGGACGACGGAGCCTTCTCGCTGAAGGTCACCCTGTCCGCACATCTGCCCGGCCTGGACCAGGCCACAGCCGACCAGCTCGTGGCAGCCACCCACCGAGTCTGCCCGTACTCCAACGCCACCCGGGGCAACATCTCGGTCGACCTCGAAGCGACCGTCTGAGGCCCCACTCTCTCGCCAGTGAGATCGCAACTTGCTGTGCACGGCTTCTGTTACGAGACCTGACCCCTTGGGGCGCCGAGCCGAACGTCCTGGCCATCGGAGTCCGGCGGCCACAGAATCCAGTAGCCGCTTGGCAGCACCGCTGGCTGTCGGTCAGGGATCGGCTACGGGCGTTGCGGGCTTCGCATTTTCGTCAGCAGCGCGAGCAGGGCGTCCTGTTCCTGCGCGTCGAGACCGGCGAAGAGCCCGGAGGCGTGCAGCCGCGTTCTGAGGGCCTCCCACAGTTCATGGCCGTGTTCGGTGAGGACCAGGGTGCGCTTGCGGCCGTCGGCGGGATGGGGCTGACGGGCGACCAGTCCCATGCTCTGGAGCTTGTCGGCCGCCAGACTCACCGTGGAGGGGTCGCAGTGCAGGCGGGCTGCCACGTCCCGCATCGTCGGCGGCTCGGTCCCGGGGGCGAGCGCCCACAGCGTGCCGGCGACGGAGGTCGGGACCCCGAACTCGCCGAGCACCTGGGCCACGACCCCGTCCGCGGCGTTTCCCACCTCCATGAGAACGCGGACGATCTCGGCTTTCCGCTCCACGTCCGCGGGGCGAGTCGTCGGTGCATTCGCGTCACGGTCCACGGTCATGGGCCTATGGTACCGTCGAAATATCAATGAGAAACTCAATGATATTGGGGGAGCAAATGACCGACAGCAACGCCCCTGGAACGGTGCTCGTCACCGGCGGAACCGGCTACCTGGCCGGCTGGGTGATCACGGGCCTGCTCCAGCGCGGCTACCGAGTGCGCACCACCGTGCGCAGCCTCGACAAGGCGCAGCAGGTGCGCGACGCCGTGAGTGAACAGGCAGGCGAGCAGGAAGCCGCGACCGTCGAGTTCGCGGCTGCCGACCTCCTCGGCGACGACGGCTGGGACCAGGCGACCGCGGGTGCCGACTACGTGCTGCACACCGCCTCGCCGATGCCCTTCGGCCCGGGCGTGGACCTCATCACCACCGCCCGTGAGGGCACCCGCCGCGTCCTGGGCGCCGCCGTCCGCGCCGGGGTCAAGCGCGCCGTGCTCACCTCGTCCGCCGTCACGGCCGACACCGGCGACCCGGACACCCCCGCGACCGAGACGACCTGGACCGCCCCGTCCGGCACCCCGCTTCGCGCGTACCCCGACTCCAAGATCCTCGCCGAACGCGACGCATGGGACCTCGCCGCCGCGACCGGGCTCGAACTGACCGCCGTCCTCCCGACGTTCATGCAGGGCCCCGTACTGGGCACGCCGAACCGGCCGGGAACGGTCGAGGTCATCCGCCGCCTGCTCGCCCGCGAGATCCCCGCCGTGCCGAACATCGGCTGGAACGTGGTCGACGTGCGCGACGTCGCCGAACTCCACATCCTCGCCATGACCAGCCCTGCCGCCGCAGGCCAGCGCTTCCTCGGCTCGGGCACCTTCCTGTGGTACCGACAGATCGCCCGCATCCTGCGCGAGAAGCTCCCGGACGAAGCCGCGAAGGTACCCGTGCGCACCATGCCCGACATCGTCGTCAAGCTGCTCGCGCGGCGGAACCCGCAGCTGGCGCTGCTGCTCCCCGAGCTCGGCCGGACCCGGCTCGTCGACAACGGCAAGGCCCACACCGAGCTCGGCTGGCAGCCGCGCCCCGCCGAACAGACGATCACCGACACCGCCGCCGCGCTCATCGCCACATCACGACAGAGCTAGCCGCATGCGCTCCCACCGGTGCAGCGCACGTCCGTTCCAGTCCACTCACTTCTTCACAGCCCTCGCGACCGCCCGGCTTGTGCCGCTGATCCGCGGCCCCGAGCCGAAGAGGATTCGAGGCGACCCGGTCAGCGCGGCGGGCCCATGATGATGTTGCCGTACTTGTCGGCGATCTCCGGGTTGGGCGTCACCTGGAAGCCGGGCGGGCGTGGGGTGGACTTGTCGCGGCCGGTCTCCCGGAACATCCCCTCGATGCCGGCCGGGGTATTGATCATGAGCAGGTCGGCCTTCTTGGAGGTGATGCGGTACCCGTGCGGGATCTGCTTGGGCAGGTACACCACGCCGCCCTCGGAAAGCTCGTACTCCTGGTCGTCGCACCACACCAGGGCGGTGCCCTTGAGCAGCAGGAAGACCTCGTCCTCGCGGGTGTGCGTGTGGTACGGCGGTGCCTCGCCCTCGGCGACGTCGAAGCGGCCGATCATCAACTGGCCGCCCGTGGCCTTGCCGTCGAGCAGCATCGCCAGCGTGCCGCCGTCGAGCCATTCGAGTTGCTGCTGCTGTTCGGGTTGCGCGAGATACACCATGCTCATGGGGGCTCCGTTCAGGTGCGGGCACGTTCGTGCAGGCGCGGTGTCGAGGGATGCCGACGGTCGTGGTGGCAGGTGGTCTCAAGCCTGGACGGAACGCACTCGGTTTGCCTCACATTTCAACCATTTTCATGGTCTGACGGTACGCGCGCCCGCCCCGCCGGAGCCGTCACCATAGTGATCGCTTGGCCGTCGCAGAGCCGACTGCGCGCAGTCGCCGACCTGATCCGCGTGGCAACGGCTCCGTGACCGGCTGTACTCCCGGCGTCAGGACAGCTGACGCGCCATTTCTTCCACGGCGTTGATGACCACGTCCGGCCGGTCGATCGGGATGTCGTGCGAGCTGCCCTGGGCGACGACGAGGCGTCGGTTGCGTGCCCCGGCGACGAACTCCTGCTGCGCCAGGCGCCACAGCTGCGCGTCGACGGGTGTCGTGAACGGGGTCTGGGCGGAGACGATCGCGATCGCGGGGACGCCCTGTGGCCAGCTGAGCTTGTGGTAGGCGAGGTGCACGGGTCCGTAGTCGTCGGCTTCGGCCAGGAGTTGACGGGTCGCCCTCGTTTGCGGTTGCTGCTTGAGGGCCGCGATCTGCTGTTGGTTCTCGGCGACCAACTTGGCCGTCTCGGTGGGGGTGTAGAACTCGGGCAGGCTGGCGTCCACCAGGACCGCCCCGGAGTTCCAGTGGGGGTGCTGCCTAACGAAGTAGGTCGCGATCTCTCCGGCCAGTGAGTGGGAGACCAGGATCACGTCCTTGGTGGCGCCCAGTTGCGTCAGCCCGGCGGCGAGGTCCGAGGCGGCGTTCGGGGCCCTCCACGGTCCGGGCACGTCACTGCTTCTGCCTTCCCCGGAGCGGTCGTAGGTGATGATCTCTGATCCGGTCTGCCGCGCGAGGACGGGCACGATGTTCTTCCAGTACGACGCGTCAAGCCCTCCCCCGGCGTCCAGAACGATGGCCGGCAGATGGCCAGGAGTGACGTAGAACGCCAGCTGGTGCCCCTTGTTGGCGATCATGTGCAGGGAGGTCGTGGCAACGCTTGCCGCCTTCGATGAGGTCGGACCGGCCTGCGACGCGGTGGCGGCCGACGTCCCGGTCGAGCCGCAGCCGGCGAGCCCGCCGACCGCTAAAACGGCAGCGGCAGCGGCAGCGGCCAGTGCGGGAGCACGCCGTCCACGTCGGCGCCGTGTGGTGGGGTTGGCCACGGGAGATTCCTTCCGCAGGGGCGAATGATCGGAGCAGCCCCAGGGACGGTTGCTGCGATCCGCCGAAGTGTTTCGACGCCCTTCAGCCTGCCGCCGCGCGTGCACCACGGCGACGGTGCTCACCCCCGGGAATCGCCGGGGGACAACCCCACCACGACGGCCGGGCCGGCGCGTCCCGACAGATCAGAGCGCGTCAGGGCAACAGCCCGGCTACGGCGGCGGTTTCACGGGATCAGGGCGATCTTGCCGTGGGTGTGGCGCTGCTCCAGCGCGGCGTACGCGTCGCGGACGCGGTCCAGCGGGTAGGTGGCGGCGATCGGGATCTCGATGCTGCCGGTGGCGACGAGGTCGGACATCTCGGTGAGCACCTCGCTGCTCGATGCCTCTTCGCTGCCGGCGTGCTTCGTGCCGAGCTCGGCGGCCTTGGCGAAGGAGATGACCGTTTCGATGCGATCGGCGGGGATGCCGAGGTCAACGGCGAGTTGGACGTACTCGGGGCCGAAGAGGTCGATGAACGCGTCGATCCCGTCCGGGGCCGCGGAGTTGAGGTCGGCGGCCAGCTGGTCGCCGTAGGGCACCACGATGGCTCCCTGGGCGGTGAGCCACGGCTCGTTGGCGGGTGAGGCGATGCCCAGCACGCGAACACCGCGCCGGGTGAGGAGTTGGACGACGACGCTGCCGACACCTCCGGCGGCCGCGGAGACGGCGACGGTCTCACCGGGCTTGGGGTCGACGGCGTGGACGGCGGACCAGGCGGTGCAGGCGACGACGTAGAGCGAGCCGGCGACGGACCAGTCCAGCGCGGTGGGCTTGCGGATCAGCTGGCCGGCCGGGACGGCGGTGTGTGTGGCGTGGCTGGAGCGCCGCCAGGAGTAGCCGAGGACTTCGTCCCCGATCGCGAAGTCGGTGACTCCTTCTCCGAGTCCGACGACCACTCCGGCGAGGTCGCTGCCCTGCCCGGAGGGGAACTCGGCGGGGAAACGGTCGCGCATAGCCCCCGTGCGGAGCGTGATCTCGCCGGGGTTGATCCCCGCCGCCCGAACTTCGACCAGCACCTCCCCTGACGCCGGGCGGGGCATCGGGATCTCGGCCAGGTACAGCACGTCGCGGTCGCCGTAACGGTCGAAGCGGACGGCCCGTGCGTGCGTGGGAACGGTGGACATGGCGGCTCCTTGTCTCGGTGGGGCGTTTGGCGGTACGGGAGGGTCAAGGCCTCTGCAGGGTCGGTGCGGTGCGGGAGGTCAAGGCCTCGCTGCAGGGTCGGTCCGGTGCGGCGTGGCAGCGCGGAGGGCGGTCAGCGCGGTGGCCAGTTGGCCCAACTGCTCGGCGGCGAGCGGGCCGGAGAGCCGGGCGGCGAGCTCCTGGTCGAAGATCTCCCCCGCGAACGCGCTGACCTCCCGGCCCTGCTCGGTGAGCGCGACGATCGAGGACCGCCGGTCGCCAGGGTTGGGCCTCCGCTCGCACAGCCCCGCCTTCACCAGGCGGTCGACGGCCTGACTGGCTCCGCCGATGGTGATGGACAGGGCGGCGGCGATGTCGTTGACGCGGCAGTTCTCGGTGCCTTCGACCACGAGTATCACGTTCAGATTGCCCAGCGGGACCTCCGCGTCGCGGCGCAGCCGGGCGTCGATCTCGTTCCACAGGTCGGTCTCGAACCGGATCAGGTCGTCGAAGACCTGCCGCAGGTCCCACTCCACGATTCCGCTCCTCCTCTTCGCAGATGCATTAGCCCTAATTAGATTAGCAGCAATGCATCTGCCGCACCACAGTCCCTGCGATGCGTTCCCTCATCCCACCTTCGTCCCACCGCTCTCCCTCGGCGCGTCACCGCCCTCGCAATCGAAGTCAGTGGGACGGCGGAACGGACCGTCCTGTACTTGCACGGAGGGTCGGGGAGGCGACTCCGCATGGGATGCAGCACCTGTTGCGCCGGGCGTCCTAGGACGTCGACGCAGTGCCTCCCTGCCCGGCGCGGACAGCCGAGCTCGCTCGGGGCGCTATGCGCGAGGCCCCCCGGACGGGAGACCTATCTCTTCCTCTTTTTCACCTGCGGTCCGCTCATGAGCCGTACCCGGCGCTCGTCGTGGCAGCCACAGTCGCAGCCCGTGACGTACCCGCGGATCCGGTACACGCCGACGGGGCACGCGTGGGTCTGACCGACATCCCCACTCGCCGAGCACTCGCCACCAAAGAAGGACAGCGCAGGCGGCTGCCACGTCCTGACGCCCAGCGTCGGCCACACGAACGGCTTCCGCGTCTCCGGATAGGGTCTGCGCTGGCTCACGTCCTGGCCGCCAACGGCAGCACCAGCGTGCGACCGCCGAGAACCTCCAACCACGCGGCATAGGCTGTCGTGAAGTCGAGGAACGCGAGGCCGCGCCGGGTCTCTGCATGCCGCAGCACCTCGCCTCGCTCCACCGGCTCAACGACGCGCCATTCGCTGCTGTCGTGATGGAAGACCAGCTCAGCGGGCGTTCCGGTGGGTGCGGGGGTCGGGTGGGTCATCATGCCGCCGCCTCGCTCTCGGCTGGCTGGTGGCAGGTGCACGCGCAGTTGACTGGGGTCCAGCCGAGCGAACGGTGCTGGTAGCCGGGGGCTCGGCACTGCTGGTGCAGGTCGGGCCAGCGGTCGGCACCGACCTTGCACGCTGGTGTCAGGTACGGGCGCGGCAGCGGGCCGGGTGCTTCGCGCTCCCGCAATGGCATGGTCGTGTGCATAGCCACAGCATCGACATCCTGGCGAAATCGCAGCAGAGCCACAGTGGGTACCCACGATGGGTAGACTCACAGCCAGTGACGATCCGTCACCCCTTGGGGAATGGGAGCGGCATGGCCGACCAACCAACGGGGCTACCCGATCGCCTCCTGAGCGACCCCGACTTCATCGACGCATGCGCGGGACGAGACATCGGCACGGTCTTCCGCATGGCACGCGGCCGCGCCGGCTTCTACCCCTCCCGAATCGCCCGCCAGACCGGACTCACTGTCTCTCGTGCGACCGAGATCATGGACGGCAAGCGATCCCCCAACAGCATCGTCGTGTTGGAGCGCATCGCTGACGGACTCGGCATCCCCGGCCACCTTCTGGGTCTCGCGCCTCGCCCGTGGGAGCCGGAGGAGGCCGTTGCTCCCCTGCCGACCGGGCCGGAGACCTGGGAAGTCCTCGACACCCTGACCAGGTCCACGGCCAGCGACAGCACCCTGCTTCACCTCGAAGCAGCAGTGCTCCGTGGGGCCGCGCTCTACCCCTCCACTCCGCCAGCGCAGTTGATGCCCGACATGGCGAGGCAACTCGCCAAAGTTCACGAGCTCCTCGACCGACCGCAGTCCTTATCGGGTCGTCGCCGCTGCGTTGAGGCCCTGGCCATCCTCGGCGGGCTCTTCGGCCTGGCCCATACCGACCTCGGCGACATTCCCCGCTCCGCCGCCATGTTCCACATGGCCCAGGTCGCCGCCGGCGAAGCCGAGAACCGCCCCCTGTCCGCGTGGTTGCTGACCATGCAGGGCATCAGCCTGATCGCCACACGGCAGGCCACGCGCGGGGCCGAGCTTCTTGACCACGCTGATCAGCTGGCGGCCGACGCATCCCACCGGCGCCGAGCCTGGATCGCCGCCAACCAGGCACGCGCCCATTCTGAGATTGACCAGCGCGGCCCCGCCCTCGATGCTCTCAACCGCGCCAGACACCAGCTTGACCTAGCTGGCCCTGTCGGCGGCCTCGACTTCTTCACCCCCGCACGACTCGACGGTATCCACGGCACTGCCATGCTCAACCTCGGCGACGCCCAGGCTGCGGAGTCCCTCCTCGAAGCCGCGCTCACGAACCGAGACCGCAGCGACGCGAAGGGGCGAGCGATGCTGACCTTCGACCTCGCGGAGTGTCGCATCCTGCAGGGCGAGATCGACGCCGCCTGCCTCCTCGCCCAGAACGCCCTGAACTTGGCAGGGCCAGCCGCTGTCGAGCCCGCGGTCATCCGGGCCAAGGCGGTGCACCGGGCCATGGAGCCGTGGAAGGAGACGCGGCCGGTTCGGGCACTCGCCGAGCGCGTGAGAGAGTCGCGGGTAGCCGTCCGCGACTGAAAGGACCCCGGGCAGTGGAGTGGAAGAGCTACGGCCGTCGACGCGTCTACACCAGTGACTACGTCGAGGTCTGGCTGGACGACGTCGAGATCCCCGGGGTGGGCCGCGTTGACCACCACGTCCTGACGATGCCCCGGCCGTCCACCACCGCCGTCGTTATCGATGGGCAGGGCCGCTTCCTGATGTTGTGGCGGCACCGCTTCATCACCGACCGGTGGGGCTGGGAGGTGCCGGCAGGTTGGGCCGACCCCGGCGAGGACCCGGCCGCGGCGATTCGGCGAGAGATCGAGGAGGAGACCGGCTGGCGCCCGGGCCGGGTCGAGCCGCTCACGCAGTACCACGCGCTGTCGGGCATCAGCACCATGCAGTTCTCCAGTTTCCTCGCGACCGACTGCACACGGGTCGGAGCGCCGCACGACGAGAGCGAAGCGGAGAGGGTGGAATGGCTGACGGAGGAGGAGTTGGTCCGTTGCGTGGGCGAGGGCCTGATCGACGACGGCCCGTCGCTGATGGCGATCTCCTACTACCTTGGGCCCTACCGACTGCTGGGCGCTCCAGCACCGCAGACCGACCCGTCTTGACCATCAGCTACGACGCAGCGTCCCCGTCGCTCGACGCGCGTTGCGCTCTCGTCAGCGCAGAGAATTGATCTACCAAATTTCTACCGCTACGGCGTCTGCGCACGCCGAGGGCCCGGCCGAAAGATTGGCCGGCCCCTCCTGCACATGGCTTCTGACGTGCAGTCATGGCAGGTTGCGCGCCATGGCGATGCGCCTCGTTCAGGCGCCAAAGGCCAGGGCTGCACCATGATCATTGGATGCGGCGGCGGTCAGCCGCCGTGCCGGACAGCGGACTCGTGCTCCTGGGCCATCCTGCGCAGCGCCAGCAGGGCCGGCTCCAGCAGGACCGTCAGCAGGACGGCTCGCTCGGCCCGCGTGACCGAGTCGTCCGCGTCGTTGAGTTGGTCGAGATCGAGTACGGCGGTCTGCTGGGCGAGCTCCGCGTACGGGATCAGGGTGCGCCAGGTGCAGTCCGTACCGAGCGAGCGCAGCGACTCCAGGGTCTCGGCGATGACGCGCCGGGCGGGGGCGTACTCGGAGATCTGCCATCCCATCTGTGCCACCAGCGCGTTCACGTCCGGCGTGCCGGGTCCGTCGTCGGGCTCCTCGTGCTTGTCCACCGGCCTGGCGCCGAGCACGAGACCGAGCACCTGGTGCATGTCGGTTTCGTACTCGGAGACCGCGTTCAGCACCTCCCTGGTGGCGTTGACCGTCAGCCCCCGTACGGCTATCAGGGCCCGGATCAGCCGGAGCCGCCGCAGGTGCGCCTCGCCGTACTCGGCCTGGGTCGCGGCGGTGGCCTGCCCCGGGGGCAGCAGCCCCTCACGGAGGTAGAACTTGATGGTCGCGCTCGGTACCCCGCTGAGCCGGCTCAACTCGGAGATTCGCAATTCGTCCTGCCCTTAACTGGCCACTGGCCACTGGCGGTGTCTCGCTTCCGATGCTGTCACTCCCCCGCTCTGTAGACAGTGCTACTCGCCGACTTCGAGAGCGAGCATTGCCAGCCGAGCCCGGGGCCCCGGAGCCGGAGCCGGAGCCGGATGGCACTCGCGACTAGCAATTGGATACTGGCACTGTCTAATATAGATAGTACTACTCGCCAATGATGAAGCGGGGCATACGGTGCCAACTCTTCCCTGGACGATTCCGAACCCGGCCACGCCGAACACTCAGGCGTTCGCCATGGCGTCGCGCTTCGAGGTGCGGTCCGCCAAGGACGTGCCGCGCTTCTTCCTGAAGTCGCTCTCGGCGTGGCGTCAGGTGCGTTCCGCGCCAGGCGCATTGGGCGCATCCCTGATCGCCCAGCCGCTGAAGCGGACCTTCTTCACGCTCTCCGCCTGGGAGAGTCGTGACGCCCTCTACGCCTTCGCCAGGACGGAGCCGCACCGCGGCATCATGAGCGGCCTGAGTTCCACCATGCGGGACTCGACCTTCACCTTCTGGGAACTGCCGGTGGAGGAGCTCCCGCTCACCTGGGAGAACGCCAAGCGGCGCCTCGCCGAGCAGGCGCGAGTGGATGCCACCAAGGGCGACTCCAGCCACTGACCCACGGTCCGACTGCGGGTCGCGGGAACGGCCGCCCGAACAGGGCGGCCACCTTGCCGTGGGTCGCAAGGGCGGAGTACGCCCATCGGCGGCCGTCCGAGCCCGTACAGCCCACGCGTGCAGAGCCTGCCGGCCGCGACCGCGGCCGTGCGCGGCTGGATTCGCGACCCGGGGTCCGAGCACGGGCTGCTGCTGAAGGCTGACACGGAGTCGGTTCGGACGGCCCAGCTTCTCGACGGGTTCTACGTGCCCATCGGCGGCGCGTTCCCACCGTACCCGGCGTCGGAATCCCCGGAGCTGTTCATCACCTACACGGGTGCCCTTTCGCCTACCGTGGCCGCAACGGCGACCGCGACGGCAGCGGCGACGCCTTTTACGCGTCGAAAGGCGTGAGAACAAAAACCGGCATCGTCCTGGTGGTCTTCTTCTGGTACTCGGCGTAGTCCGGCCAGGCCGCGACAGCTCGCTCGAACCACACCGCGTACTCCTCGCCGTGGACCTCCCTGGCCCGGTAGTCCTTCTTGACCGGGCCGTCCTGGAGCTCGACATGCGGGTTCGCGACGAGGTTGTGGTACCAGACGGGGTGCTTGGGCGCACCGCCCAGCGATGCGACGACGGCGTACTCGCCGTCGTGCTCGACGCGCATCAGCGGCGTCTTGCGCAGCTTCCCGCTCTTGGCGCCCACGGACGTCAGCACGATCACCGGCTTGCCCTGGTTGTCGGTGCCTTCGGTGCCGCCGGAGCGCTCGTAGAGGTCGACCTGATCGCGACTGAAGTCGAACGCGCTCGGCTCGTACTCCCCGGTGAGAGGCATGTGTCCACCTTCCGATCCATCGGTTCGCCCGGCGGCCGCAGCACATCGCCGCGCCGCCGTCCTAAACGGACCCTACCCCGCTTCACCCCCGGGCGAACTGCGACAGGCCGGGCCGCCGCCATGGTTCGCAGGCCGGTCAACTGGCGCAGACGCGCCGGATGAGGTCCTTCCAGGCTCTGACCATCCGCATCTGGATATCGGCGGGTTCGGCGAGATCGGACGTCGAGAGGTAGAGCAGCAGGGGACCGTCGAGGGCGGCGGTGAGCTGGAGGGCCAGCATGTGCAAGTCGGCGCCGTCGAACCGAAGTTGTCCGAGCAACATGCGGATGTGGGCGCGGGAGAGCGGCGTCTCCGCACCGGCCGGCACGGGCAGGCTGCCGTCGAGTGCGGCGCGGGCCATCTCGCGATGGTCGAGCAGGAAAGCGATCCTGGCCTGGCCGTAGGCGATCAGGCGGTCCAGCGGGGCGGCGCCGGGGCCGAGCGGCGGCGGCCCTGCCATCACCTGCTGCTGGAAGGCTTGCTCGTCGTCGTCCAGCAGCGCCTGGAAGATTCCGGCGCGGGTGCCGAACCGGCGGAAGACCGTCCCTTTGCCGAGCCCGGCCCGCTCGGCCAGCGCGTCCATGGTCAGGCCGTCCGCGCCGCCCTGCTCGGCCAACATCGTGCGGGCCGTGGCGAGCAGATGTCTGCGGTTGCGCACGGCGTCGGCGCGCTCGGCACGGGGCGCTCCCAGAGGAAGGACGGGTTTCTCCACAGGGCCAACCCTACCGGCCGGAATACTAACCGGGGTAAAGTCCGTTTATGCTCGTGCGTGGCGACACCGCCTGCGCACCGCCGCCCGGCGATCGGCTTCAACTGCCCGACCGCGTAAGTACGTTCACAGAACGGGAGCACTCATGAGCGACCTGAAGATCGCGATCATCCTCGGCAGCACCCGCCCCGGCCGGAACGGAAAGGCCGTCGCCGACTGGGTCCTGGAGAAGGCGTCGGCCCGCACCGGCGCGAAGTACGAGCTGGTGGACCTGGCCGACTACCCGCTGCCCCACCTGGACGAGGCCATGCCGCCGGCCATGGGCCAGTACGCGGGAGAGCACACCAAGGCCTGGGCCGCGACGATCAACGGGTTCGACGGGTTCGTCTTCGTCAGCCCGGAGTACAACCACTCCACCTCGGGCGTGCTCAAGAACGCCATCGACTACCTCTACGCCGAGTGGAACAACAAGGCCGCGGGCTTCGTCTCCTACGGCTCGCTCGGCGGCGCTCGGGCCATCGAGCACCTGCGCGCGATCGCGAGCGAGCTGCAGATAGCCACCGTCCGCCAGCAGCTGTCCTTCTCGATGTTCACCGACTTCGAGAACTTCTCCGTCTTCAAGCCCGGACCCCAGCACGAGGACGCCGCCACCCTCCTCTTCGACCAGGTCGAGTCGTGGGCGGGGGCTCTCAAGCCCCTCCGTGGCTGAACCTCCCGGCCATGGGCGCACCGGTCCCGGCGGCGGGCAGCCCCTACCCGTCCGTCGGGCCCGTACACCGTCGGCCGGACGTGTCGCTCAGCAGGAAGACGCGGCAATCCGGGCGCGGTGGCTCGCGCCGTCGGAGAGGAATCCCGCCAGCTCACACCCTTGTTCAGCCACGTCGGCGCGGTCGGCCCGGGACAGGCGGCGCAGCGGCGTGACGATCACGGTGTCCGCTTCGACGTTCCAGGTCGCGGCGACCCGGCCGTCGACCAGCACCATGCGCTCCGCGGCGACGGACAGGCCGCGGTGGGCGTCGTCGATGATCCGGTTGCGGTCGTGGTAGCCGAGGATCGCGTTGTCGAACGCGGGAAGGAAGCGCACCGGGGCGGGTGTGTCGGGGTCGGGGCGCGGGGCGTCGGGCAGGTCGAGCAGTTCTCTGCCCCGCTCGTCGCGGAAGGCGACCAGTTCCTCGCGCAACGCGGAGACCGCGGTGGGCAGTCCGGCCAGACCGCACCAGGCGCGCAGGTCGGCCGAGGCGGCGGGGCCGAACGCGGCCAGGTAGCGGCGAACCAGCACTTGGCCCACGGGATCGGCGCCGCCCGCAGCCGTCGGCGGGTCGATCTCGCGATCGAGCCAGGAGGAGAGCAGGACGTTGCGCACTCCCGCCCGCGTGCGCCAGAGCCCGCGCGGCGGCAACTGCGCCATCGGGACGAGGGCGGCGACCAGCATCTCCCCCAGTGCCCGCGGTCCGGGCGCGGGCCAGCGCACGGCGAGCGCCCGCGCGAGCTCGGGCATCGAACGGGGCTCGCCGTCGGCCATCAACGCCCGCCCTGCCGCGGCCAGTTCGTCCAGGTCCACCCCGTACAGTTCGCGGCGGTAGGTGCCGAGGACCCGTAGACGCAGCATGGTGTCGTGACGGGCCCGCCAGGCCAGGGCGTCCGCGGCGGTGACGAGGTGGACGGTGCGGCGCATGAGGTGCGTCCGCACCACGTGCCTGCCGGTCAGCAGGTCCGAGAGGACCGCCTGGTCGAAGGCGCGCAGCCGCGACCAGAGCCCGACGAACGGCTCCTGCGGTTCCTGTGCCTGCAGACCGCACAGGTGCGCGACGGCGTCGTGGGCTGGCAGGTCGGCCCGGTCGAGCAGCAACTGCCGGGCCAGCGTCGCGCGGTTGAGCGCCCGGGTGTCCAGAACGGTCATCGAGGACCTGCTGCGGCGAACTCCCCGGCCCGGGACCGGAGTAGTCGGTCGTCCACCCGGCCGGACACCGGGGAACCCGGGCAGCGGGTCGGCCTGGACTCCGTTCCGCTCCGGCTCGCTCATCCGCACTGGTACCTCCTGGTCGTTGTCGAATCGCCTGCGCCGGGCGGGGTCCGGGGCGGGTGGCCGCCGCCCCGGACCCCGTAGGTCAGGACGCGTGGTACTCGCCGACGACGTCCACGACCCAGGTGACGCCGAAACGATCCGTCAGCATTCCGTAGAGGAGCGCCCACTGCGCCGGCTCCAGCGGTTGCAGGACGGTCGCGCCGTCGCGGAGCTTCTCCCAGTACGCGGTGACCTCGTCGGCCGCCGCGCCGCGGAGCGAGACGAAGAACGCGTTCTCGCCCCGGTTCCACGGCAGGCGCGAGGGCACGTCGTAGGCCATCACCCGAAAGCCGCTCCCCGCGACCACCTGACCCCACATCACCTGGTCCGCCTCGCCAGGGTCCTGGACGGCTCCGGCCTCCTTGTAGGTGACCACGGCCAGGTCCCCTCCGAACACGGACTGGTAGAACGCGAGTGCCGCGCGGGCGTCACCCCGGAAGTTCAGGTGGGTCACAGCATCGACGGACATGATCGACTCCTTGTCGCTCGATTCCTCGTACGGGCGGTCCTGCGTCCCGCGCCACTGACCACACTCACAGGTGAAGCGGACAGGCTGTGGCCGCTTCTCGCGGCAGTATGGGGGACCATGCAGAAGACCTCCGCGCGCCTGCTGTCGCTGCTCTCGCTGCTCCAGGCACGCCGGGACTGGCCCGGGGCGCTCCTGGCCGAGCGGCTGGACATCAGCCCGCGCACCGTGCGCCGTGACGTCGACCGCCTGCGCGAACTCGGCTATCCCATCGTGGCCAGCAAAGGCCCCGACGGCGGCTACCGGCTCGGCGCCGGCACGGAACTGCCCCCGCTGCTGTTCGACGACGACCAGGCCGTCGCCCTCGCCGTCGCGCTCCAAACCGCCACCACCACCGGCGCCGGCATCGAGGAAGCCGCGGCGCGCGCCCTGACCACCGTCCGCCAGGTCATGCCCGCCCGGCTGCGCCACCGCATCGAGACCCTCCAGGTCACCGCCGTCGAGCGGCCCGCGAACCGGCCGAACCCCCAGGTCGACGGCAGCGTGCTCATGACGCTCAGCGCCGCCGTCCACGCTCGCGACGTACTGCGCTTCGACTACACCCCAACTCCCCCGCAGGGAACCGGCGACGACGCACCCGCCGCACCCCCGCCGCGCCGGGTCCAGCCCCACCACCTCGTCACCTGGGGCGGGCGCTGGTACCTGGTCGCCTGGGACCTCGACCGTGAGGACTGGCGCACCTTCCGCGCCGACCGGATCACCCCGCGCACCCCCACCGGCCCCCGCTTCACCCCCAGGGACCTGCCCGGAGGTGACGTGGCCACCTTCGTCACCAGCAGGTTCCACGGCTCCGACGGCTCCGGCGACTGGCCCTGTCGCGGCGAGGTGATCCTCCACCTCCCCGCCACCGCCGTTTCCCCTTACATCCGCGACGGAGTCGTCGAGGAACTCGGCCCGGACCGCTGCAGACTCGTGCTGGGTTCGTGGTCATGGCCCGGCCTGGCCGCCACCGTCGGCAAGTTCGACGCCGACTTCGAAGTCATCGGGCCGACCGAACTCAAGGACGCCTTCGCGCAGTTGGCCCGCCGCTGCACCAGTGCCGCAACCGGCAGCCCCACTCCGCTCACCACGCCCGCTCCAGACGCGTGAACGTGGTGAGAATCGCGGGGAATCGCCCCCGCTGACACTCGACTTTCAGCAGTGGATCGCCGCGCACGCCGAGCAGTTCCAGCGGCGCTGACATTCCCGACGCTGGCGGTACTTCACCCCTCGGTGAGGGTGTCCTGGTCGCCCGGCTGAAGGGCGAGGGTGGTGGCCCGCACGTCGGCATGTGTGGCGGCGAGGCTGCCGAGGAGCTTGACCCGTTCCTCGGTCGGGGATCCCGCCGCACTCGTGTAGGCGTACATCATCCATCCGGGGTGATCGGGCAGTTCCACACCCTCGTAGACGAATTCGAGGTCGCCGACGTCGGGATGGTGGATGTGTTTGGTCCCGCTGCGGTGCAGGCGGACGTCGTGGGCGGTCCAGCGGGAGCTGAAGGCGTCGCTGCGGGCCGCGAGTTCCCCGATGAGGTCGGTCAGGGCCTTGTCGCGCGGGTTTCGTCCTGCGGCTGTGCGCAGGTTCGCGGCGGAGGCGTCCGCGGCGCGCTCCCATTGCGGGTAGAAGGTGCGCGCGGCGGGGCTGAGGAAGATGAAGCGCGCGCTGTTGTTCCGGGCGTCCGGGTCCTCGAGCAGCGGGGCGAGCAGGGCCCGGGCGAGCGGGTTGGTGGCCAGGATGTCGGCCCGCTGGTCGACGATCCACGCGGGTGCCCCGGTGATCGCGTCGAGGAAGCGCTGGAGCGAGGGACGGATCGTCGATTGTGCGGGGCGGGAGCGGCGGCGGCTCGGTGAGGGGTTCGCGGCCCGGGCGAGGTCGTGCAGGTGCTCCGTCTCCGCGTCATCCAGACGAAGCGCCCGGGCAAGGGCGTCGAGCACTTCGGGCGAGACGCCGGAGAGGTTTCCGCGTTCCATCTTCGCGTAGTAGTCGCTGCTCATCCCCGCGAGCATGGCAACTTCCTCGCGGCGCAGGCCGGGCAGGCGGCGACGGCCGCCCGCGATGATCCCCGCCTGCTCGGGGGTGATCCGGTCGCGTCGTGTGCGCAGGAAGTCCCGCACCTCGGCCTGGTTGTCCATGTCGTCCACGGTACGGCTGGTCCAGGATCTGTAGGAGTGACTGCCAGTACACGTATAAGCCGTCCCTCGCGCCCTCTCCGGGCCGGTGCTGCAATGGCTGCATCAGGGCGATCCGGACCCTTCGGACCGCCGAGCGCCGGCCACCACGCCAGTCACCACACGGCGTCCGGCCACGTAACGTCACCATGAAGGACAGGGAACACGATGAGCCAGGACCAGAAGCAGGGACGCGTCGCCGTCATCACGGGAGCCTCCTCCGGGATCGGCGCCGCGACCGCCCGGTCCCTGCACGCAGCGGGCTACCGGGTCGCGCTTCTCGCCCGCCGCACGGACCGCATCAAGGCCCTCGCCGACGAGCTCGGCGACGGTGCGATCGCCATCTCCGCCGACGTCACCGACCGCGAGGCTCTTGTCGCCGCGGCCGACCGGGTGAAGCAGGAGTTCGGCGGCACGGACGTGCTGGTGAACAACGCCGGGGTCATGCTGCTCGGGCCGTTCTCCGCCGAGCAGCGCGACGACTACCGCAAGATGATCGAGGTCAACCTGCTCGGGGCGATCACGGCCACCGAGGTGTTCCTCGACCAGCTCAAGGACGGCGGCGGCGACCTGATCAACATCTCCTCCGTCGCCGGCCGGGTCGCGAACGTCGGCAGCGGCGTGTACGCGGCGACCAAGTTCGGCATCAACGGCTGGTCGGAGTCGCTGCGCAAGGAGCTGCTGCCCGACGTCCGCGTCACCGTGATCGAGCCCGGCGTCGTCGCCACCGAGCTGCCCACCCACATCACCCACGAAGCGACCCGGCAGGGCGCCAAGCAGCTCTACGACGTCGCCGAGGTCACCGCCGAGGACGTGGCCGAGGTCATCACCTTCGCCCTCCAGCGCCCCCGGCACCTGGCCATCCACGAGATCCTGCTCCGCCCCGCCGGCCAGGCACTCTGACCTGATCACCACCCCCTCGCGCCGAGCGAAGTACGCACCCGCAGCGAACGAACAGGATTTCCCGTGAAGCACATCGACCTGCGCGACCTGGACGTATCCCGCATCGGCCTGGGAGCCATGGGCATGTCCCACGGCTACACCGGCGCCGGTACCGACGACGACCAGTCCGTCCGCACCATCCACCGCGCCCTGGACCTGGGCGTCACCCTCATCGACACCGCTGAGGTCTACGGCCCCTACACCAACGAGGAACTCGTCGGCCGCGCCCTCAAGGGCCGCCGCGACCAGGCGGTACTCGCCACCAAGTTCGGCCTCGTCTCCCACAGCGGCCGCCCCGGTGCCACCGACAGCAGCCCGGCCAACATCCGCGCCGCCGTCGAAGGCTCCCTCGCCCGCCTGGGCACCGACCGCATCGACCTGTACTACCAGCACCGCGTCGACCCGGGCACGCCCATCGAGGAGACTGTCGGGGCCCTGGCCGAGCTGGTCGCCGAGGGCAAGATCCAGCACATCGGCCTCTCGGAAGCCGGTCCCGAGACCATCCGCCGCGCCCACGCCGTCCACCCGATCACCGCAGTACAGTCCGAGTACTCGCTGTTCACCCGCGACCCCGAGGCCCACGTCCTGCCCGTGCTGCGGGAGTTGAACATCGGCTTCGTGCCCTTCTCGCCGCTCGGGCGCGGCTTCCTGACCGGCACGATCCGCTCCACCGGGCAGTTCGACCCCAACGACTTCCGCGCCGACAACCCGCGGTTCACCGGCGAGAACTTCCAGCACAACCTGCGCCTGGCCGACCAGGTCGCCGCCGTCGCAGCCGAGATCGGCGCCACCCCGGCACAGGTCGCCCTCGCCTGGCTACTCGCCCAGGGCGACGACATCGCGCCCATCCCCGGCACCCGCCGCGTCGCCCGGGTCGAGGAGAACGCCGGCGCCGACGCCGTCCGCCTCACCGACGACCAGCTCACCGCGCTGAGCAGCCTGCCCCCGGCCGCCGGCGACACCCACAACGAGGCCGGCATGCGGATGATGGAGCGCTGATAAGAGCGACCTCTTCACCCACCCCCGGCAACTCACACGGTGGTCACCCCGTGTGGGTATGAGCCGCCGGACTCAGGGGTGGCGTGCGACGAAACGACGAGCAGCCAGATTCAACGCCAACGATCGGACGTCGAGACCCGATCGGTCGCACCTGTCAGGCGTCCGCGACTGTGTCGAGGCGGCCGGCCTTCGCGTCCCCGATCAGGGAGGCGAACTGGTCGGCGCTCATCTGGATCCTCTGGCCGAAGTCGTCGGTCAGAACGATCCGTCGCTCCGCAGAGGCAGCGGCATCCACGAACAGCTGCGGGCAGCCGCAGTCGCAGTTGCCGCAGAACGTGGCGACCGGCTCCAGCTCGTTCATTCCGCTCATCTCGACTCCCTACGCACAATGCTCCGGCAGCCGCCCGGCCGGCGACCCACAGCCCTGGGCGTACCCGGCCTTTCACCCCGGAACCAATCCGCGCCCTCAACCCTGAAGCACGCATCGCTCAGGGATCTGCAACCGCGCGCCCCCTGTGCATTCCCGCCCGGGGTATCCGCCGTCCTCTTCTCGGACGGGATCCCGTGCTTCGGGAGGGGCGTGCCCGTCGCCCTCGTTCGGAGACGGCGGCTCAGGGGCCGTCGGGCTCCACAGCACGACCCAGCGACCCGTCCAGCGCGCTGCGACGCATATTCGCGGCGGGGATGCCGCACAGGCACCTGGAGCCGGCATTCTGTCGGTCCTGCCCACCGTCTTGAGGCCAGGATTTGGCCAGGATGGCATCGACAAACGAGGGTCTCCAGCGGCAAAGAACAGCAACGCCGAGGGGCACCCTCGATGAGTGCCCCTCGACCGCTCTGACCTGCAAAAACGCCTTACGGCAGGTTGCGCGCCATGACGATGCGCTGGACCTGGTTGGTGCCCTCGTAGATCTGGGTGATCTTCGCGTCGCGCATCATGCGCTCCAGCGGGTAGTCGCGGGTGTAGCCGTAGCCGCCGAGGAGCTGGACCGCGTCGGTGGTGATCTCCATCGCGGCGTCGGAGGCGAAGCACTTGGCCGCCGCGCCGAAGAAGGTCAGGTCGGCGTCGACGCGCTGGGACTTGGCCGCCGCCGCGTAGGTGAGCTGACGGGCCGCCTCCAGCTTCATCGCCATGTCGGCGAGCATGAACTGGACGCCCTGGAACTCGGCGATCGCCTTGCCGAACTGCTTGCGCTCATGCACGTAGCCCTTGGCGTAGTCCAGCGCGCCCTGGGCGATGCCGAGGGCCTGGGCGGCGATGGTGATGCGGGTGTGGTCGAGGGTCTTCATCGCGGTGGCGAAGCCGGTGCCCTCGGCGCCGATCATGCGGTCGGCCGGGATGCGGACGTTGTCGAAGTAGACCTCGCGGGTCGGCGAACCCTTGATGCCGAGCTTCTTCTCCGGCGCGCCGAAGGAGACGCCCTTGTCGCTCTTCTCGACCACGAACGCGGAGATGCCCTTGGAGCGCTTCTCGGGGTCGGTCACCGCCATGACCGTGTAGAACTCCGACACGCCCGCGTTGGTGATCCAGCGCTTGACGCCGTTGAGCACCCAGAAGTCACCGTCGCGCACCGCGCGGGTCTTCATGCCCGCGGCGTCCGAGCCCGCGTCCGGCTCGGAGAGGCAGTAGGAGAACATGCCCTCGCCCGCGGCCAGCGGCGAGAGGTACTTGCGCTTGAGCTCCTCGGAGCCCGACAGGACGACCGGCAGCGAGCCGAGCTTGTTGACGGCCGGGATCAGCGAGGAGGACGCGCAGACGCGGGCCACCTCCTCGATCACGATGACGGTGGCCAGCGCGTCGGCACCGACGCCGCCGAACTCCTCCGGGACGTGCACCGCGTGCAGCTCGGCCGCGGTGAGCGCGTCGAGCGCCTCCTGCGGGAAGCGGCCCTCCTCGTCGACGTCCGCCGCGAACGGGGCGATCTTGGCCTCGGCCAGGGACCGGACCGTCTCCCGGAGCATCTGGTGCTCTTCGGAGATCTGGTACAGGTCGAACTCTGCGCTCACGGTGGCTCCCGAGAAGTGATGGCACTCAGTACCCTCGATTATGCACACTCAGTACCCCCCATGGGGAGCTGAGTGCCGGGTTCCAGTGTTACGTTCTGCACATGGGTGCAGCAGCAGCGGGAGCAGACGCGACCAAACCGGCCCCGACCATGCGGGAGTCGCTGATCAAGGCCGCCTTCCAGCTCTTTCTCGACCGGGGCTTCGAGCAGACCACCATCGACGACATCGTCGCCCTCGCGGGCGTCGGCCGACGCTCGTTCTTCCGCTACTTCCCCAGCAAGGAGGACGTGGTCTTCCCCGACCACGAGGGCTGCCTGGTCGAGATGACCGAGTACCTGCGCGACGCGCCCGCCGACGGCGACCCGGTGCAGCAGGTCTGCGAGGCGGCCCGGCTGGTGCTGCAGATGTACGCGGCCGACCCGCTCTTCTCGGTGCAGCGCTACCGGCTGACCCGCGAGGTTCCCGGGCTGCGCGCGCACGAACTCTCCGTCGTGTGGCGCTACGAGCTCGCGCTCGCCGAGCACCTGCGCGAGCGCGGCGCGGGCCGTGCCGACGGCGCGCTGCGCGCGGACGTCGTGGCGGCGGCCGTGGTCGCCGCGCACAACCACGCCCTGCGCACCTGGCTGCGCGCGGGTGGCGAGGGCGACGTGCAGGCGGCGATGGACGAGGCGCTCGGCTACGTCGTGCGCGCCTTCTCCGACTCCGCGGGGCCGCACGGCGGCGGTGGCACGGACGGCGTCGACGGCGAGCGGCCGGACGAGGAGGTCGTGGTGCTGCTGGCCCGCAAGGGCACGCCGCTGTGGCGGGTGGTCCGCGACGTGGAGGGCGCGCTCGGCGGCAGCTGACAGCGGCGGGGGTCCGGAGTTCCGGGGACCGGGGAACCGGGGGAATCGGGGAACCGGGTTCCGGAGACCCCGCGAACAGGCGAGGGCACTGAGTGCCTTTACGGGAGGCACTCAGTGCCATACAGTCAGCGTGGCATCAGCCGCTGAACGTCCTCCCCTCACCGTTCGCTGGAGCCCCCATGCCCTCGACCCTGACCCTGCCGTCCGTTCCTGCCATCGGCAGCACCGCCGTCGCCGACCTGCCGTGCGACGAGCCGGAGCTGCGCTACCACCGCTGCCCGTGGTGCGGCTCGGCCACCGGTCGGGCCGCGCTGCTCTGCCCGATCTGCGGCTGCTCGGAGCTGATGGAGCGCGCCAGCGCCGGAACCGGCACCGTGCACCGGGTACTGACGCCGCGTCACCGCCAGTTCGGCGACTACGAGACGCACTGCCTGGTCGTCCTCGACGAGGGCTTCACCGTCCAGGCCTCCCTGGACGACGCATTGCCCGGCACCGTGCCCGAGGGCACCAGGGTCCGCCTCGCCGGTCCCGCCGACGGCGGACAGCTGCCGGTCTTCCGCGCCTGCGCCTGACGAGCGTCTGCGTCCGCCCCGGTTAAGCTCCTCACTCATCGAGCGCTCCAAGGCGCTCCAAGGCGCTTGTCGACGCGCTCACCGGCGGAGGCTGACACGACGTGAGTTTCACGACCCTGGCGGTGATCTCGGCGGTCGCGCTGCTCGGCCCGCTGCTGGCGCTGCCGACGCAGTGGCGGCTCCCGGCGGTGCTGGGCGAGTTGGTCGCCGGGGTGCTGCTCGGGCCCACCTTCGTCGGCTACCTGGACGCGAACAACCAGACCTTCACCTTCCTCGCCGACATCGGCTTCGCGCTGATCATGTTCGTGGCCGGGGCGCACGTCCCGGTCCGGGACAGGGCGCTGCGCAGCGGTCTGGGCAAGGGCTTCCTGCGGGCCGCTGCCATCGGGGCGATCGCGGTCGGCCCGGCCTTCGCGCTCTCGCGCGGCTTCCACACCGGGCACACCGCGATGTACGCGGTGCTGATCGCGTCGTCGTCGGCGGCGCTGATCCTGCCGATCATCGACTCGCTACGGCTCGGCGGCCCACCCGTGCTGGAGCTGCTGCCGCAGGTCGCGATCGCGGACACGCTCTGCATCGTCGCGCTGCCGCTGGCCGTCGACCCCGCGCACGCGGCACGTGCGGCGGTCGGCGCGGCGGCGGTGCTGGCCTGCGCGGTGGTGGTGTTCCTGGTACTGCGTCAGAGCGAGCGCTCGGGCCTGCGGCGGCGGATCCACCGGCTGTCCCAGCACCGCAAGTTCGCCCTGGAGCTGCGGATCAGCCTGGCAATCCTGTTCGCACTGGCGGCACTCGCCACCGGGACGCATGTGTCGATCATGCTGGCCGGGTTCTCCTTCGGCCTCGCCGTCGCAGGGGTCGGCGAACCCCGGCGGCTGGCCAAGCAGTTGTTCGCGCTCTCGGAGGGTTTCCTCGGGCCGCTGTTCTTCGTCTGGCTCGGGGCCTCCCTGGACCTGAGCCAGCTGGTCGACCATCCGTCGGCGATCCTGCTCGGCGTGCTGCTGGGCGTCTCCGCCGTGGTCGCCCACGGGCTGATGCGCGTCAGCGGACAGCCGGTCTCCTACGGCGTTCTGGCCGCAGCCCAGCTGGGAGTTCCGGTCGCGGCGGCGACGCTCGGCACCCAACTCCACCTGTTGGCGCCCGGCGAGGCCGCCGCCCTGCTGCTCGGCGCGGTGGTCTGCATCGGCGCAGCGACCGCCGCCGGCGCCCTCGCCGCACGCAACGCGGGCGGCTCGGGCGGCGAGGATGGCAAGGGCGGCTCGGGCGGCAAGCCGAGCGCGCCCGCCCAGGCCTGACGGTTGGTCAGCCTCTGCGTAGTCCGTCAGTCCGTCAGTCCGCGTACTCCTCCGGCGTGCTGTGGGCGATGCGGAGCAGCGTGTCCAGCGCCTGTGTCAGCACCGGAGGCGGGGGCGACGCGAGGCCGATCCGGACTGCCGCCGGAGCCGCGCGGTTGCCCGCGACGTAGGCCGCCGCGGGCGTGATGCCGATGCCCTCGCGGGCCGCCGCCGCGACAAAGGTCTCGGCCCGCCACGGCGCCGGCAGCTCCCACCAGCAGAAGTACGAGCACGGATGCGCGCGCAGCGTCTGCCCGACGAGGCGTTCACGCGCCAGCAGTTGACGTGCCGTCGCGTCCGCCCGCTTGAGTTCGGCGATGCGGGCGAGAGTGCCGTCGCCGATCCAGCGGACCGCCGCGTCCAGGGCGAAGCCGCTCGGCATCCAGCCGCCGGAGCGGAGCGCGGTCGCCACCGACGGGCGCAACGCGTCCGGCACGACGGCGAAGCCGGTGCTCAGGCCCGGGGCCAGGCGCTTGGAGAGGCTGTCGACGAGCACCACCCGCTCGGGTGCGAGTGCGGCCAGCGGCGGGACGTCGGGCTGGAGGAAGGACCAGATCCCGTCCTCCACGGCATACAGGTCGAGCCGGTCCAACTCCCCTGCCAGGCACGCCCGTCGCTCGTCCGGCATGGTGACGCCGAGCGGGTTCTGCACGCGCGGCTGGAGGTAGACCGCGCGCAGCGGCGACGAGCGGTGGGCAGCGGCCAGCGCCTCCGGCAGGACGCCGTGCTCGTCCATCGCCAGCGGCACCAGCACGATGCCGAGGCGCTGCGCGATGGCTTTGACCAGCGGATACGTCTGCGCCTCGACGCCGAGCCGCTGGCCCGGCGCCACCAGCGCGGAGAGCACCGCCGAGATCGCCTGCCGCCCGCCGCCCGCAAAGAGCAGCGACTCCGGATCCGGCCGCCAACCCGCGCCCGTGCTCCGACCGTCGCTCCCGCCCGTGCCCAAACCCGCGCCCGCGCCCGCGCCCAGCAGCGCGGCGAAGGACTCCCGCGCGGCGGCCGTACCGGCGGCGCGGGTCGGACGCAGCGCCGCGTCCAGCGCGTCGGCGCGGAGCAACGGGGTCAGCCCCTCCGCCAGCAGCGCGGACTGCTCCGGCACGACGGGGTAGTTGAGCTCCAGGTCGACCCGGGCCCGGGACGGCTCGCCGAGCGGCAGGCCCGCGCCCGGCACCGCAGGAGCCGCACGCACGTAGGTGCCGCGTCCGACCTCGCCGACCACCAGGCCGCGCCGGACCAGCTCCGCGTAGACGCGCCCGGCCGTCGAGGCGGCGATGCCGCGCCGCCGGGCGAAGGTCCGCTGCGGCGGCAGCCGGTCCCCGGCGCGCAGGCGTCCGTCCGCGATGGCGGCGGCGAACTCGTCGGCGATCAGCCGGTAGTCGTCGCCCGGTCCCGCGTCCGTCATGCGGCTCTCCCTCCCCCCTTTGCCGGTCACTCGGGCTCACGCGTCAATCAGCGACGATTGCACCGAGGGCAGGATAATTATTGCACCGAGCCTCCGCCCCAGCCTAGCCTCGGGCCATGGACGCAGTCGTCAGCTTGCACGCCGAACTCGGCATCGCCGCAGTAACCCTGGGCCTGGTGCTCACGCCCGGGCCGAACATGATCTACCTGGTCTCCCGCTCGATCACCCAGGGCCGCCGTGCCGCGCTGATCTCACTGGCAGGGGTCGGCACCGCGTTCTTCGTCTACCTCGCCGCCGTCACCGCCGGGATCGCCACGGTCTTCGCCGTCGTCCCTTTCCTCTACACCGCCATCAAGTTGGCGGGCGCGGCCTACCTGCTCTGGCTGGCCTGGAACGCGGTCCGCCCGGGCGGCACCGCCGTCTTCGCACCCCAGGAGCTGCCCGCCGACCCGCCGCGCCGCCTCTACGCCATGGGCTTCCTGACCTGCCTGCTCAACCCCAAGCTGGCAATCCTCTACATCTCGCTGCTCCCGCAGTTCGTCGACCCCTCCCGTGGCCACGTGCCTGAGCAGAGTCTGCTGCTCGGCCTCACCCAGATCGCCATCGCGATCACCGTCAACGGCCTGATCGCGCTTGGCGCGGGGGCAATCGCGGCGTTCTTCGTCGGGCGTCCGGCCTGGCTGCGCGTCCAGCGCTATGTGATGGGAACAGCGCTGGCCGGACTGGCCCTGCACATCGCCGCCGACCGCGCGGGTGCAGCGGTCGCGTAGACGCCCAACCGCCGCTCCGCCCTTACGATCCGCCCTTACGATCCGCTCGTGCGATCTTCGGCTCCCCAGCCTCTGGACATTTGCCTCTCACTGAGAGGTAATTGAAGGGTGACCACCGAAGATCCCATCGCCGAACTGGCAGAGCTGCTGCCCGCGATCCAGCGGCAGGTACGGCGCAGGCTCCAGGCCGAGACGCCGCACCCCCGGCTGCGCGGAGCGCAGATCGAGCTGCTGCGCCTGGTCGTCGCGCGTCCTGGCCTGCGGGTCAGCGAGGCCGCCCAGGAGCTGTTCCTCGCGGGCAACTCGGTGTCCACACTCGTCAACCAGCTGGTCAGGACCGGCATGCTGCGCCGCGAGCCCGACCCCCAGGACGGGCGCGCGGCGCTGCTGCACCCGGAGCCGCAGGCGGTCGCCCGCCTGACCGACTGGGACGCGCGGCGCGGCGCGGTGCTGACCGAACAGCTGGGCCGCCTGGACGACTCGGACCATCAGGCGCTCACGGCGGCGCTGCCCGCGCTGCGCCGCCTGGCCGAGGGACTGCGTGAGGAGAGCGCGCCATGACCGAGACCGCGACCACCGTTCCCGAGCAGGGGCCGATACCCCCGCCCGACCCGGCGGCAGCCGACCTGCCACCGGCCCTGCGCTGCACCGGCCTCGACTACGCCTTCGGCCCGACAAAGGCCGTCGACCACATCGACCTGCAGGTCGGCCGAGGCGAGGCGTTCGGCCTGCTCGGCCCGAACGGTGCGGGCAAGACGACCGCCATCCGCGCCATCACCACGCTGCTGCCGGTTCCGGCCGGGAAGATCGAGGTCTTCGGCCTCGACTGCGCCACCCAGAAGATGCGCGTCCGCCGGATGCTCGGCTACGTCCCGCAACAGCTCTCCGCCGACGGCGGTCTGACGGGCCGGGAGAACGTCGAGCTGTTCGCCCGGGTCTTCGACGTCCCGCGCGCCGAGCGACGCGCGCGCGTCGCCGAGGCACTGTCCGCCGTCGACCTGCTGGACGTCGCCGACCGGCTGGCCGCCACCTACTCCGGCGGCATGGTCCGCCGCCTCGAACTCGCCCAAGCCCTGGTCAGCGCGCCGAAGTTGCTGATCCTGGACGAGCCGACGATCGGCCTGGACCCGCTGGCCCGCGCCAGCGTCTGGGAGTGCATCGCCCAGGTCCGTGCCGCGACCGGCATGACCGTGCTGGTCACCACGCACTACATGGACGAGGCCAACGAGCACTGCGACCGGATCGCCCTGATGCACAAGGGCACGATCCGCGCCGAGGGCACGCCCGAGCGGCTCCGCGCCGACCTGGCCGCCGAAACCGGCGTGGATCCGGACCGGGTGAGCCTGGAAGACGTGTTCCGCCACTATGCCGGCGCCGGCCTGGTCGGCGGCGAACGTACCGACGAGGGAGGGAACTTCAAGGATGTCCGTCGCACCCGCGCCGCCGCGAACCGCGTCCGCTGAGCTCAGCCTGCTGCTCACCCCGCCGCCCGCGCGGCGGGCCTGGCGGCTGGTGCTCGCCCGGGTGCTGGCCATGTGCGCGGTCGAGCTGCAGAAGCTGCGGCACGACCGGTCCGAGCTCTACACCCGCGCCGTGCAGCCGGCCCTCTGGCTGCTGATCTACGGCGAGACCTTCACCCACATCCGGGCCATCCCGACCGGCGGCATCCCGTACCTGGACTATCTGGCTCCGGGGATCATCGCCCAGTCGGCGATGTTCATCGCCATCTTCTACGGCATCATGATCATCTGGGAGCGCGACTCCGGCGTGCTCACCAAGCTGCTGGTGACGCCGACCCCACGGGCCGCGCTGGTCACCGGCAAGGCCTTCGCGGCCGGGGTCAAGGCCGTCGTCCAGGCGGTCGTGGTGATCCTGATCGCCGCGGTCCTCGGCGTGGCGCTGACCTGGAACCCGCTGAAGCTGATCGGCGTCGCGGCCGTGGTCATCCTGGGGTCGGCCTTCTTCTCCTGCCTCTCCATGACCATCGCCGGGATCGTCCGCACCCGCGATCGGCTGATGGGCATCGGGCAGGCGATCACCATGCCGCTCTTCTTCAGCTCCAACGCGCTCTACCCGGTCTCGGTGATGCCGGGCTGGCTGCAGCCGATCAGCCGGGCCAACCCCCTCAGCTACGAGGTCGACGCGCTGCGCGGCCTGCTGCTGGGCACGCCGTCCCACCTCGCCACGGACTTCGGGGTGCTGGCCCTGGCCACCGCACTGGGGGTGACCGCCGCCTCGATGCTGATGGGCCGCCTGGCGAAGTAGGCTCACGGCAGCTATCCATGCCCCTGCAACAGGTTGCGGAGTCCTCGGTGACCCTCGTCTGGCGTGAACGACCGGCTCGACCAGGCGCCGTGCTGCTGGCCATGCACGGCGGCGAGGAGCACGACGAGCGTCCGCCGTCGTGGCTGAACCCGCCCATCCAGCGGCTGCGCCCGTTCGAACGCGCGGTGCGGCGTGCGCCGTTCGGCGAGACGATCGGCGTCGCCGAGGTCCGCTACCGGCACCGAGGCTGGAACGGCACGCGTGCGGACGCCGCCGTCGACGCGGAGGCGGCGCTGGGCGAGCTGACGCGGCAGATCGGCCCGGACGTGCCGGTCGTGCTGCTCGGCCACTCCATGGGCGGACGCGCGGCGCTGCGCGGCGGCGGACACCCGTCGGTCGCCGGTATCGTCGCGCTGGCGCCCTGGTGCCCGCACGGCGAGCCGGTCGAGCAGCTGGCGGACCGACGGATCGTCATCATCCACTCCGACGTGGACCGCACCACGCCGCCGGGCGAGTCGCTCGACCTCGCCCGGCGGGCCCGTGCGGCGGGCGCGTCGGTGGCGCGCTGCGTCATTCCCGGCAGCGACCACGCCATGCTGCGACGCGCCAACGCCTGGCACCGGCTGACCGCGCTCACGGTCGGCGGACTGCTCGGCCACTGGCCGCTGCCCGACCCGGTCGTCAAGGCGCTGGCCCGGTCGGGCGACGAACCCGAGGGCCTCGACCTCGCCCTCCCGCTCTGGTCCCCGAACCCCGGAAGCACGCGATGAGCACCACCCCCGCATCCCACGTGCCGCTCCAGCTCCGGATCGAGGGCCACACCCTGCCCGGCCGCTCGTGCCCAGCCCGCTCGAACGGCGCCGGCCCGGTCTTCCCCGGCGCGCACGACGTCCATGTCGCCGTCCAGCGCCGGGACCGCCCGGCCGAGCTGCTCGACCTGCAGCCGGGTGACGCACCGTCAGCCTCCTGGACCCTGCCGTGCAGGGTCGTGCCGACGGGCGAGATCTCCGGCCCCTACATCCAGAACCGGCTCGGCGGACGGTTTGTCTACCTCTCCTGGGTCGAACGGCTGCCGGACCCGCAGCCGCCGAAGCTGTTCCGGCGCGCCAAGCTGATGCTGAGCGCCGTCCCGGACGACGTCCTGTCCGAGGCGCTGCGCCGGGGCGCGCTGGTCGGCCGCCTCCCCCTCACCGACCCCAAGGGCAACCCGACCTGTGCCCGGATCGTGCCACCGCTGATCACGTGGACGGCGGCCGACCCGTCAGTAGGCGACTAGCCGCGACAGGTCCAACTCGAAGCCGAATGGCTCCGGGATACGGATCTTCTCGCCGAACGCGTGGTCGACGCGAGCGTGGTACTTCAACTGGTTGGGCTCAGAGAACAGCGTCACCGTCTTCTGCTTGGCGTCGACCAGCAGATAGAGCGGGATGCCCATCACGGCGTAGTCGTGGAGCTTGTCCATCCAGTCGTTGCCGGAGTTGGAGGGGGAGGCGATTTCGATGGCGATCAGCGCCATGTAGGCGGGGAATGAGTTGGCCTCACTCTCCTCGGTCTCCTCCGGCAGGTAGGTCAAGTCAGGAACTCGGCCCTTGCCGACGTTCGGGGAAACCAGCTCGGCCCCTTCGTTGGGGACGCTGTCACCCGGGCGGTTGGCGTCGAACTGCTCGCGGATCTTCCGAAGGTTGCCCTGGTGAATGCCCTTCGGCAGGGCCTGCATGATCAGGGTGTCTCCGGACCACTCGACCTTCATGCCGGGCGGTGCGAGGCGCTGGATTTCCTCGATCAAGTCGCGGTGCTGCTCGTAGAAGCTCACGGTGTCTCCTTCGGGGTGCCCTGGCCAGCGTAGCCAGCCAGGGCGCGCCTCAGATGTCGCGGAAGGTCTCGATCCGCGCGCCGATCGAGTTGAGCCGGTCCGCCAGGTCCTCGTAACCGCGGTTGATCACATAGACGTTGCGCAGCACCGAGGTCCCCTCCGCCGCCAGCATCGCCAGCAGCACGACCACCGCGGGCCGCAGCGCGGGCGGGCACATCATCTCGGCCGCGCGCCACCGCGTGGTCGGGCCCTGGACCAGCACCCGGTGCGGGTCCAGCAGCTTGACGTCCGCGCCGAGCCTGCCCAGCTCGGTCAGGTAGATGGCACGGTTGTCGTAGACCCAGTCGTGGATCAGCGTGTCCCCGTGCGCGACCGCCGCGATCGCGGCGAAGAACGGCACGTTGTCGATGTTGATGCCGGGGAACGGCATCGGGTGGATCTTGTCCGCCGGAGCGGTCAGCTTGGACGGACGGACCGTCAGGTCGGTCAGCCGGGTGCGGCCGTTGCGCGCCAGGTACTCGTCGCCGCGGTCGTAGTCGAGGCCCATCTCCTCCAGGACGGTGAGCTCGATCTCCAGGAACTCGATCGGCACCCGCCGGATCGTCAGCTCGGAGGAGGTCACCACGGCCGCCGCCAGCAGGCTCATCGCCTCGACCGGGTCCTCGGCGGGCGCGTAGTCGACGTCGCAGTCGATCTGCTCGACGCCGTGCACGGTCAGCGTCGTGGTGCCGACGCCCTCGACCTTGACGCCGAGGCGCTCCAGGTAGAAGCAGAGGTCCTGGACCATGTAGTTGGGGCTCGCGTTGCGGATCACCGTGACGCCGGGGTGCCGGGCCGCCGCCAGCAGCACGTTCTCGGTGACGGTGTCCCCGCGCTCGGTCAGCACGATGGCACGGGTCGGCACCACGCCCGACTCGACGTCGGCGTGGTAGTGACCGTCGGTGGCGTTGACCCGCAGGCCGAACTGGCGCAGCGCGGCCAGGTGCGGCCCAACGGTCCTGGTGCCCAGGTCGCAGCCGCCCGCGTAGGGGAGCTTGAAGTGCGACTCCAGGTGCATCAGCGGGCCGAGCAGCATCAGCGCGCTGCGGGTACGGCGGGCCGCGTCCGCGTCCATGGCGTCCAGGTCAAGCCGGGACGGCGGGGTCAGCTCCAGGTCGGTGCCGTCGTTGATCCAGCGGGCCTTGACGCCGATGCTGGTGAGCACCTCCAGGATCCGGAAGATCTCCTCGATCCGGGCCACCCGGCGCAGCGTCGTCTTGCCGGTGGTGAGCAGTGACGCGCAGAGCAGTGCGACTCCGGCGTTCTTGCTGGTGCGCACGTCGATGGACCCGGTCAGCCGACGGCCGCCGGTCACCCGCAGGTGCATCGGCCCGGCGTAGCCGAGCGAGACGATCTCACTGTCCAGGGCGTCGCCGATCCGGGCAATCATCTCAAGACTGAGATTCTGCTGGCCGCGCTCCATGCGCACGACCGCGCTCTGACTGGTGGTCAGCGCTTCTGCCAGCTGCGCCTGGGTCAACCCCTTGTGCTGGCGCGCGGTACGGATGAGCTTGCCGATACGGACGAGGTAGTCATCAGTCACGCGGGTCACACTATCTCAGATCTGAGATAGCAACCACGCGCGCCTCACACTGGGGTCGTCGGGTACCGCGTCAGCTGTCGCCACCAGTGTGACCCATGACGGTTGGTGCACGACCAGCTGAGGGTCGTACGCGATCGGCCAGGCGGGTGACGCGGTCGGTGAAGCGCTAGGGGAACCGCCCGGTGAACCGCTAGGCGAACCGTTCGGTGAACTCGTCGGCGAGCAGGCCCAGCACCACGAGGTCGCCGTGCCGTCCGCCCTGGAACACCCGGTCCCGCAGGTGCCCCTCCTCGACGAAGCCGAGCCGGCGATGCAGCGCCAAGGAGGCCTCGTTGTGGGCGAACACCCGTGCCTCGCACCGGTGGTAGCGCCGCTCGCCGAACATGAAGCGCAGCAGCAGCACGACGGCCTCCGCTGCGTAGCCCTTCCGTCGGTGCGCCGCGCCGACGCTGATGCCGTATTCGAACCATCCGGCTCTCGGGTCGGCCTGGTGCACGCCGACGACACCGACCAGCTCTCCGGTGCCGACCGCCTGGATCGCGAGCGGGAAGCGCTCGGCCTCCGGGGCGGTCGACGCCTCCTCCTTCGCCCGTCCGCGGAAATGTTCGGCGGAGCCCGGTGGGCGGATCAGGTCCCCCAACCCCTCCTCGTCCTGGGCGACGCGCATCAGGCCGTCCCAGTCCTCGGGCTCGATCCCGCGCAGCCGCACCCGCTCACCGATCCAGATCGAAGTCATCCTGTATTCGATCAAGAACGGGCACTCGGCGTCCATCCTCTTGCACAAGGGCGCCGCCCGGCCTGGGGAGGGGAGTCAGGCCGGGCGGCGGGGATGCCCTGCAGGTGCGAGCGTGGCTCGAGCTACTGCAGCAGGGCGGCCTGTTCCGGGCTGCGCCGACGGCGCGCGCCCACGTGGTGGAAGAGCAGGTTGAGCGCGACGGCGGTCAGTGCGCCCGCGCTGATGCCGCTGCCGAGGATGGTCTGCGCCCAGGACGGGAAGTCGTGGTAGATCCCCGGGGTGACCAGGTGCCCATGCGCGTCGTAGACGTCCGGCGCGGCCAGCGGGATGACCCCGATGGCCAGGGAGACCGCGATGATGACGATGTTGGGCGCGTCATCCAGGTTGATCTTGACCAGCGAGCGGATGCCGCTGACCGCGATGGTCCCGAAGAGCACGATCCCCGCGCCGCCCAGCACGGGCATCGGCACCAGCGAGACCGCAGCGCCCAGCTTGGGGAACACACCCAGCGCGACCAGCACCGCCCCGGCCGTGGCGACCACGTAACGGCTGCGCACACGCGTCAGTGAGACCACGCCGACGTTCTGCGCGAACGCGCTGGTCGCGCAGGAGCCGAACATCGAGCCGAGGAAGGTGGCCACACCGTCGGTGCGCAGCCCGCGGGTGATGGTGGCGCGGTCGACCGGGCGGTCGCAGATCTCCCCGATGGCGAGCATGCCGGCCGAGCTCTCGGTCATCAGGACCAGCATCACGATGATCATGGAGACGATCGCCGCGGGCTGGAACTCCGGCGTCCCGAAGCGGAACGGCGTCGGCACCGCGAAGGTGGCGGCGGTGGCGAACGAGTGGGTGTCCACCTTGCCCAGCGGAATCGCGGCGAGCGTGCCGATCACCATGCCGAGCAGCAGCGCGATCTGCTTGAGGAAGCCGGTGAAGAACCGCTGCATGGTGACGATGACGATCAGCGTGAACGCCGCCAGCCCCAGATTGCTCAGCGAGTTGAAGCCGGGCACGGTGGCACTGCCGCCGCGCGCCCACTCCACCGGAACCGGCATCAGCGTGACACCGATCAGCGTGATCACCACGCCGATGACCTGGTGCGGGAAGAACCGCATCAGCCGTCCGAAGAACGGTCCGACCAGCAGGCAGAAGGCGCCGGCGATCATGACCGCGCCCAGGATGCTGGGCAGCCGATGGTCGCCGTGGTTCTGCTCGGCGATCGCCAGCATCGGCCCGATCCCGGCCGAGGACGCGGCGTTGACGAACGGGAGGCGGTTGCCGACCAGGTTCTTCACGCCGAGCGTCTGCAGCAGCGTGGCCGCTCCCGCGACCAGCAGGCTTGCCGCGATCAGGAAGGTCTCGTCCCGCGCGTTCAGGCCGCAGGCCGGGCCGACGATCAGCGGCGGGGCGACGACTCCGGCGTACATGGCCGCGATGTGCTGCAACGCGGCCGGCACCATCCGCCGGAAGGAAAGCTTCTCGTCGACGGGGTGGACGGCGTCGTGAGAATTGTTTTCCTGAGTCCGTCCGTCTTCTTTACTCTGTCCGTTTTCCGGACAGTGCTCGATTTCCGGACTTCTCCCTGCCTGTGGGTCGTGCGACCGGGGTTGTGCGGGCATGCGGAATTCACCCTCCAGGCTCGGCGTGCCTTCCGGCACACAGGAGCGGAAGGGCGGCGCGGTGCGATGATGGTGGTGCGAAACGGACTCGGCAGCAGGGGCCGGGCCGAAATGCGGCTGACGGTGAGTCAGTGCCCGCACAGCAAAAACCGTGGTGTGGGTGGCACGATCGGCTTCGCTGCTTTTGCTTGTCGCCTAGCTAAGCCTCCAAAGAACCTTGCGTCAACACTTTGTTTAATATTGCTTCCTCCAACGGCGCACGCCACCGCCTACACCACGCTGAGCAGCGCCCGGCGTACAGTCGGTGTTCATGACAGACGCAGCGGACGCAGCCACCGACGCACAGCAGGACGCTCCCTCCATGCGTCCGGCGGTAAGCGAGACCTACGGCCCGGTCGACCTGGGCCGCCTTCCGATCTTCGCGGGAGGGTTCATCAACTTCGGCTTCTGGCACGGCATCGACCTCGACCCCGACCGCCCGCTCACCGAGGCCGACCGGATCCGCAGCCAGCAGGACCTCTACCGGCTCGTCCTCGACGCCGCCGCCCTTCCGAAGGAGCCGACGCTCCTGGAGGTGGGCTGCGGGCTCGGGACGGGCTGCGCGCTGACCCTGCGCGAGCACGACGGCGCGTCGGTCACCGGCATGGACATCCACCCCGACCAACTGACGCGCGCCCGCGCCGCGCAGGCCGAGCTGCTCCGGGACGAACCGGGGCGGCTGCGGTTCGTCCAGGGAGCGGCGGAGCGCATGCCGCTGGAGGACGACGGTTTCGACGCCGTCCTCAGCGTCGAGGCCGCCCAGCACTTCCCGGACCTCGCCGCGTTCGCAAGGGAGAGCGCACGGGTGCTGCGGCCGGGCGGCCGCATGGCCGTGGCCAGCTTCTTCACCACGGACGACGCCCCGGGCCGCCCTGAGGAACTCGCCGGACTGCTGGACACCTTCGCCAACGGCCTGGACATCGCGCGCCCGATCACGGCCCTCACCGACGCCGCCACCGCTGCCGGACTCACCGCCGTGCGCGCCACCTCGATCGGTCGTGACGTCTGGCCGGGCTGGGACCGCTGGCTCTCGCGCTGGTGGGACCCGGGCACCTGGCCGCGCAACTTCCTGGCCGCCTACGAGCGGGGCATCCTCGACTACTACCTGGTCACCGCCGAGAAGCGCGGCTAGGCCCTCTGCACGGGCCCGGTGCACAACGCCTCGACCACCGTGGGCAGTTCAACCCTCCACGAGCTGGACCTTGACGCCTTCCCTGGCCGACTCCCGTACGGCGGGCGGCAGCAAGGAGCACGCCGCCGCCACGCCGGGTGGCCATGTCCGTGGCGCCGATGACCCGGCGTGCGGCGGCTGCGAGTCGTCGCCCCGCCTGACTCAGCGGGTGTAGGGGCGGGTCAGGATCTCCATGTTGTGGCCGTCGGGGTCCTCGAAGTAGGCCCCGCGGCCGCCGAAGTAGGCGCTGAGCTTGCCCGGTTGGGTGTGGGAGGGATCGGCGTAGTAGGTCACCCGGGCCGCCTCCAGCCGGGCGATCATGCCGTCGAACTCCTCGTCCGGCACCAGGAACGCGTAGTGCTGGCTCTGGACGGGCTGGTCGCGCAGCTCGTAGTAGTCGAGCGTGACGCCGTTGCCGAGCTCGATCGGCAGGAACGGGCCGAACGGCGCGCCAACGGTCAGGCCGAGGATCTCCGCCAGGAACTCGGCGGACACCCGCCGGTCCTTCGCGAGGACGGCGGTGTGGTTGAGCTGTACTGCGGTGGTGGCGTTTGCGGCGGTGTTTGCGAGTTGATCGGTCATCAGAATGTATTCTCCGGATCGAAGTTCGGGGACAGGATCACGAAGAGGACATGGCGGGCCACGGGCCCGCCCCGCGCTCACGCAGAGGCCGGGCGCCGATCTCGTGCATGGCCCAAGGCCGACCCGGCAGTCACGATGCCGACGTTAGTACACGCCCCACCGTCCCGGCAACGGCTTACCAGCCGGGTCCGAGCCCGCTACCCGACGACGTCCTCGTCCGGCCCGGACAGGACGCGGACCGCGTACGGCCGGAGGCTGTCCTGCCCGTGCTCGCTGCGGTACCCGAGGGCTGCGAGTGTGCGGACCAGGGCCTCGGCCATGACGATCCGGACCGATCCGCCCTCCGGCGTCTCCGCGTCCACGTCCGGGTGCACCCGCCAGTGCAGCCACACGCCGCCCACCGCGTCGTCGAACGCGTCGACCTCGACTTCGGCCCCCGCCCTGGACGAGGGCGTCACCTCGTAGGGCTTGGCCTCCAGACCGGCGCCCAGCAGGTCGCGTTCAACCCGCGCCGCCAGACGCAGCAACGCGGCGGCTGCGGGCGGGTCGAGACGCTTCGGCCCGATACCGGGGTCTGCGGTGCTGGCCGGCGTGCCGTGCGGGCGCCCGTGCTCATGTCCATGCTCGACGTCGCGGTCCATGCACCACAGCCTAGAGTTGCGGCCCGTGTCGGCGGGCCGTGACACGTGAGGAGAGGGCATGATCGGGGAGCAGAGCCAGCAAAGATCGTGAAGAGACCGCGAAGGAGCGCCAGCGCCGTGCAGATCAGCTACGCCTGCGAGCCGAGTCCGGACACCGCCGCCAACGAGGACTTCGTCATCGCCGGCCCACAGTTCGCGCTCGTGCTGGACGGAGCCACCGCCAGCGGCCTGCCGACCGGCTGCGTCCACTCCGTGGCGTGGTTCGTGCAGCGACTGGGCGCGGAGCTGGCCGCGTTCCTGCTGTCACATCCGGACGAGCCGCTGCCGGAGGTGCTGCGCCAGGCGATCCTGCGTACCCGGGACCTGCATCCCCAGTGCGATCTCGAAAATCCTGACAGCCCGTCAGCAACCGTGGCACTGCTGCGGATCGCTGCGGACGCGGACCGCCTGGACTGCCTGGTGCTGGCCGACTCCCCGATCGTGGTCCGCACGGTGGACGGCCACGTCGAGGTCCACGCCGACGACCGGATCGACCATCTGCCCGCCTACGACCGGGAGTCGGTGAGCCGACTGCGCAACGCACCCGGCGGCTTCTGGGTCGCCTCGGCCCGCCCCGAGGCGGCGGAGCAGGCGCTCACCGCCTCCCACTCCCTCTCCCGCGTCCGCGACGTGGCCGCGCTCTCCGACGGCATCGGCCGCCTGGTCGACCGCTTCGGCTGGTCCTGGCCCGGGCTCCTCGACGCCCTCGGCACGGACGGCCCGTCCCACCTCGTCGACGCGGTCCGCAAGCACGAACTCGACCTGGCAGAAGGCTCGTTCCGCGGCAAGCGGCACGACGACGCGACCGTGCTGTACGCCCAGTTCCACCCGTCGAGCGGCGGCGGAACGGCCGACACCATGGCGCACTGAGACCCCGCAGCCGTCGCTACCAACGCAGTTCCAGCGTCAGCTCGTCATGCAGCGGGATGCCGTACTCGCCGGTCTCCGGGATGGACGGCTTGACCAGCCGCGCCGCGTCCACCGCACCCGGCGCGACGCTGACGATCCGCAGGCCACGGCGCTGGTAGAACCGCAGCGCGTCGAGGTTGTCGTTCGTGGTGACCAGCCAGAGCCGGGCGGCACCCGCCCGCCGCGCCACCACGACGCCCGCGTCCAGCAGGGCGCTGCCGACCCCGCCGCGCGGCGGCACCGCGTCGAGCGTGACCACTTCCAGGCCGCCAGGCGAGAGCGTGTAGGTCAGCAGGCCGACCACGCGGCCGTCCCGTTCGGCGAGGAGCGCGGGCAGGTGCAGCGCGTCGTACACGGTGCCGTGAGCCACGACGGCCGCGCCGCCCCACGACATGCCGAGCAGTTCGGAGATCCGTTCGCGGTCGTCCGGCCCGGCGGCGCGGACGCGGAAGTCACCCATCAGCCCTCAGCCCCCTCGACGGCAGCTCGCCACGTCCAGGAGGTCCGGCGCGGCAAGCCCGGTAGGGCCGTGCGCCCGGTGCACCAGAGCAGCAACTGCCCAGGGCCGGCGGAGCGCTCGGCGGTGCTCGGCGCGTCCGGGAAGAGCCTGGACAGGGCCGCCGCGGCGGCGTCGGCGGGCGGCTCCCAGGCGAGCCCGAGGCCGGAGGTGATGTCGTGGGTGTGGACCAGGGTCTCGGCCACACCCATCGCCGCGAACCCCGTCGGGTCCGTCGGGCCCCAGTGCCAGGCCCGCGCCTGCGGCTCGGCCGTGGCCAGCGCGGCGGACAGCAGCCCGCCGCAGGCCACCACCGTCTGCAACACCTGAGCCAGGGACGCGGACGGACGGACCGTCAGGTCCAGTGGGAGATACGCGTCGTCGGGCCGCGCCGTCAACTGGCAGGCGTAGGCGAGCAGATCATGCGCCACATGGGAGGCGGTCTCCCGGCAGCTCCAGGTGAGCGTGCCCGCAGGAACGGTCCAGTCCGCCGTGGTGTGCGGTCCGAGGACCCGCAACATCTCCGCGACGGAGGCATCGAGATCCCGGTGATCCATAGGGCGCTGATCCATGCGCCGATGCTACGGACCCGTCAGTGGAGCGTCAGCTCTGGAAGCGCTTGGCCAGCTTCGGATCGGCCTGCCACCAGAGGCCGTTGTGGGCCTGCTCCCCCGACACGACGGCCTCGGCCGCCTGCGCCGGAACCTGGGCGGGGGCGACGCCGCGGGCGGTGACCTGGTGCAGCAGACCAGGGATGAAGCCGAGCGGGTAGAAGAACGGGAGGATCCCGACCAGCAGCGACATGCCGGTACTGGTGACGTCGACCCGGTAGGCGCCCTCCTCGGGCATCTCGAAGGCGACGTCCTTGGACCGGCTGCCCTTGACCGCGACCCGCACGGTGTGCGGCCCGGGGTCGAGCGGGAAGCGGGCCACCCCACCCTGCTTGACCTCGCCGACGCGCTCGCCGTCCACAAGCACCGCGAGCGTGCCCGCGGTCCGCAACGGCGGCGCCTCCGCCCGGATCACCATCTCCCCGGCCATCGGCACATCCTCCTGTTGTACGCCGTTTCCCGAGCGAGCATACGCGCGCTTCCTCAGCGCACGGCACGCGGGTCGGGGGCGGTCCGCCGGGGCGCTCAGCGCTCCAGCGCGGCGAACCCGGCACGGACGAGCTCGGCCGCGTCAACCGCCTCCCGCTCCGTCTCGGAGAGCCGTCCGTACGTCAGCCGCACAGCGCGCAGCACGCCCACGCCGACGCGGCTCAGCACGGATGCCCGGAACCGGGCGTCCCCCGCCACCTCGGCCCCGTCCATCCGCGACCGGAACGCCTCAGCCACGGCCTCCTCCAGGTCGTAGAGCAGGAAGCGGTCGCCGCGCCCCGGGACCTCCGGCCGCCCGTCCGCCGAGCGCCCGTCCGCCGGCCGACCGTCCGCCGGGCGACCGGCGGCCTCCAGGCGCAGCGGGCCGGGGATGGCCAGCAGGATCACGGGGTTGGTCTCGTGCCGGAAGGCCAGGGCCAGCAGCGCCTCGCGCAGCGCGACCAGCGGGGGCTCGTCGGCGGGGCGCTCGCAGATCCCCGCCGCCAGCAGCGGGATCAGGTCCCGGACCTGCTGCAGGACCAGGCTCTCCTTGCTCGGGAAGTAGCGGAAGAAGGTCCGCTCCCCCACTCCGGCCTCCGCCGCGATGTCCCGGACCGTCGTGGCCTCGAAGCCGCGCTCCTGGAACAGCCGGGCGGCGGCCTCGACCAGCGCCTGGTGGGTGCGCCGCTTGTTCTCCTCGCGGCGACCCCTGGGCTCCGTCGCCGCTGCGTCCGCAGCCACTGCCTCCATGTCCACACGCATGTCCACACCGCGAGTATCTCAGCCTCAGGGATGACTCTGGCAGTTCTGCCACTTTGCTATTTTGGCAGGACTGCCACTTTTTCGGCAGGCTCAGGCGCAGGCCCTCAGTCGTCCCCTCACGGCCTGCACACACACGCACGCACACGCACCACGGAGCACCCTCATGCCCACCTACCTGCACCGCCTCGGCAGGTTCGCCTTCCGGCACCGACGAAGCGTGCTGGCCCTCTGGCTGGCGGCGGTCGCCGCAGTCGTCGCCTGCACCGTGGCCTTCGGCGGGTCCGGGAAGTTCGACAACACCTTCACCATCCCGGGCTCCGAGTCGCAGCAGGCGCTGGACCGGATGAAGACCGACTTCCCGACCTCCTCGGGCACCAGCTCCCAACTGGTCTTCACCGCGCCGAACGGGCAGAAGGTCACCGATCCCACCGACGCCGCCGCCATCGACGCCGCGGTGACCGCCGCGCAGTCCGCGCCGCAGGTCGCCAGGGTGATCAGCCCGTTCGCCGCGCACACCGTCTCGCCGGACGGCAGCACCGCAGTGGCTCAGGTCCAGTACGAGGTGCCGCAGAGCGCGCTCCAGTCGGACGCCCTCTCCGCCCTCCAGTCCTCCGTCGACTCCGCGGTCGCCCACGGTTCGCAGAGCGGCGTGGGCGTCGTCGTGGGCGGTTCGGCGTTCGGTAACGCGCCGTCGAAGTCGAGCTCGGACGTGATCGGCGTCGGCGTGGCGCTGGTCATCCTCACGCTCACCTTCGGCTCCCTGCTGACGGCCGGAGTACCGATGGTGACCGCGATCTTCGGGGTGGCGACCGCCATCTTCGGGCTGCTCTCGCTGACCGGCGTCGTCTCGATCTCGTCGACCGCGCAGAGCCTGGCCCTGATGATCGGGCTGGCCGTCGGCATCGACTACGCACTCTTCATCGTCAGTCGACATCGCGCCCAACTCGCCCACGGCATGGACCCGGAGGAGTCGGCGGCGCTGGCCGTCGGCACGGCGGGCAGCGCGGTGGTCTTCGCCGGACTGACCGTGGTCATCGCCATGGCCGGGCTGACCGTGATCGGCATACCCTTCCTGACCGCGATGGGCCTGGCCGCCGCGGGCGCGGTGCTCACCGCCGTGCTGGTGGCGACCACCCTGCTGCCCGCTGTCCTCGGCTTCGCCGGCCGCCGCCTCACCCCGAAGCCGGGCTCGCGCGCGGTACGCCGCGACCACGCCATCGCCGCAGCCGAAAGCGGCGCCGCGGGGACGGACGCCGGCGGCACCAAGCACGCCAAGGGATCCAAGGACGCCAAGGGCCCCAAGCCGGCCAACGCGGCCGAGCGCTGGTTCCGACTGGCCACGCGCAGGCCGCTGCTGACGCTGATCGCCGTCGTCGCGGCGCTCGGCGCGCTGGCCTGGCCCGCGCACAGCATGCAGTTGGCGCTGCCCGACAACTCCACCGCCCCGGCCGGCTCCTCACAGCGTGTCGCCTACGACGAGATCAGCTCCGCCTTCGGGCCCGGCTTCAACGGCCCGCTCCTCGTCCTGGCCGACACCGGGGCCAGCAGCGACCCGACCGCCGCGACCCAGCAGATTGCCTCGACGCTGCGCACGCTCCCCGACGTCTCCGCCGTCGGCAAGCCGGTCGCGAACCCGACGACCCACACCGCCCTGATCCAGGTGATTCCCAAGAGCGCGCCGAGCGATGAGGCGACGAAGACGCTGGTCAACACCATCCGCGCGGACAAGGGCACGATCCAGCAGCAGACCGGCGCGACCATCCAGGTCACCGGCAGCACCGCCGTCAGCATCGACGTCGCCGCCAAGCTCAACGCGGCGCTGGTGCCGTTCACGGCCGTCGTGGTCGGACTGTCGCTGCTCCTGCTGCTGCTCGTGTTCCGCTCGTTCGTGGTGCCGCTCAAGGCCGCGGTGGGCTTCCTCCTGTCGATCGGGGCGACCCTCGGCGCGGTCGTCGGCGTCTTCCAACTCGGCCATCTGGGCAGCCTCTTCGGCCTGGACACGACGGGTCCGGTGAGCAGCTTCCTGCCGATCCTGCTGCTGGCGGTGCTGTTCGGGCTCGCGATGGACTACGAGGTCTTCCTGGTGTCCCGAATGCGTGAGGCCTACGCCCACTCCCGCGAGCCGCTGGCCGCCGTGCACAGCGGCGCCCGGCACAGCGGACGGGTCGTCACCGCGGCTGCGCTGATCATGATTTCGGTCTTCGCATCCTTCCTCGGCACCGACAGCATGATCCTCAAGCAGATCGCCTTCGCCCTGGCGGTCGGGGTCCTGATCGACGCCTTCGTGATCCGGATGACCTTCGTCCCGGCGGTCCTGGCCCTCACCGGCCGCGCGGCGTGGTGGCTGCCGAAGTGGCTCGCCCGAGCTCTCCCCGACCTCGACATCGAGGGCGAGCGCCTCCAACAGCACACCCGCCCGTCGAAGCCGGCGGACGAAAACCGCGTGACCGAACCCATCGGCTGACGATCCGTCGCTTTTTCGCCCGCTCTCCCGTCCAGCACTCCGGGCCGGGAGGGCGGGCGCGGCGCGTCCGGACCGGGCTCGGCGACGGACGGGGTCGATGGCCTGCAACGTCGGCGGAATCACCGAGCGGGTCGTGGAGGTCGTCGTGGACCTGGACGCGGAGCTGGACGAACCCTCGAACTCCGTCGCCGTGGCGCGGTAGCGCCCAGGACCGGGGAGGCGGACGCTGGTCGGAGGGATCGGCTTCACTACGTCCCGGGAGGCGCGATGCATCCGGGTTCGGGCGACGGTTCCGCCGACGGGACGCCCGGCATGGGAACGGTGCTGCTGCGCAGCTGGAACGCCGCCGTGGGCGTCGTGGTCGGCGCGCTGCTGGTGATGGCGGCGCTCGGGGCGATCGGGCTCTGGCTGGCGCGGGCGAACACGCTGCCCGGGGACTCCTTCGGGTCGGTGCTGGCGGCCACGATGCTGATGGCGCTCGGCGCGCCCGCTCGCGTGCAGGGGTCCGCCGGGTTCATCGCGAGCGGCAGCGCGGGCGTGGCGGCGATGCCGCTGACGCTCAGCCTGGCCGGGGCGCTGATCGCGGGGTACGCGTTCCTCCGGCCGCTGCGGCGCCGGGCCGCACTGCACGGACGGGAACTGCTCGGCCGGGTGCTGCTGACCGCCGCGCTCTGGGCCGGTGCCGTGGCGCTGCTGGCGTGGGCTGCCCGGCACAGCTTCGTGGTCTCGACCGGCAACTCGATCACCGACCAGATCACCGGCGCGCTCGGGGCGTCGCCCACGGTCGGGTTCCGGGTCGACGTCGGAGCGGCCGTCGGATACGGCCTGCTCTGGCTGGCCGTGGTCCTGCTACTCGCCTTCGCGGTCTCTCGGGCCGCAGCGCTGCCGGACCGGCTGCTGCGGCTCCGGACCGCAGTGCGTCCGGCCGCGTCGGCGATGGTGGTGCTGCTGCTCGGCTACGTCCTGGTCGCGCTGGTCGCGGGAGTGGTGACGGCGGTGGTCCACGGACCGGCCAGGGACACCTTCGCGGTCATCCTGCTGGCCCTGCCCAACCTCGCCTGGCTGGCCCTCGGCCTGGGGCTCGGCGCGACCTGGCACGGGCACCTGGCCACCTCGATCGGACTGCCGATGCCGAAGGTGCTGTCGGAGGTGCTCCGGTCGGCGGGCACCGGCGACCGCACGGTCAGCCTCGGCACGCTCGCCCAACAGGACGGCCGCGTCTGGTGGCTGCCGGTCCTCGCGGGGCTGGCGCTGCTCTGCTGCGGCATCGCGATGGGCCGGACGGGCGGCAGGACGACGGCGTGGCGGCACGCGGTCAGCCTGGGGCTGACGACGGCGCTGGCGATGCTGCTGATCGGCCTGCTCACCCGGGTCTCGGCCGCCTACGGCCTCTCCCTGCTCGGCGTCGGCGGCACCGGCGGCATCTCCGGCCTGCTCGGCAACCTGATCGGCGGGGCCGGCGTCCCCAAGGCTCTGACCGGCAGCGTCACCCTGATCCCCGACCTGCTGCGCGCCGTCCTGCTCGGTGCGCTCTGGGGCGCGCTCGCAGGCGTGGTCGGCGGCTGGATCGGCGCGCGCCTGCGCCGAACGCCGCGCGACCACCCGTGAACCAGCGACCACCCGTGCACCGGCGGGCACCCGCGAACCGGCGGGCGTCCGCCCGGCTCACCAGCTCCAGCCGTGCCCGCCGGTGTTGTGGAACAGGGCCAGCCCCAGGGTGAACCAGGTCAGCAGCAGGTCCGCGCGGCGCCGCGACGGCAGGACCGCGGCCAGCGGCCAGACCAGCGCCGCGTACCAGGGCATGCACCAGGGCGCGGCCAGCAGCCAGCCCAGCGCCAGCGCGTAGGCGCCACGCGTCTGCTCCAGGCCCAGCTCGGCCGGGTGACCGACCGTACGCCGGTAGAAGATCCAGCCCAGCACCAGCATCACCACCGGCCAGGCCAAGGTGATGACGGCCTCGGTGACGTTCTGGCCCACCGTCACGTGGCCGAGCAGCTCGACCAGCGCCCAGACGGACGGGGACGAGACGAGCTGCGACGCCTGGGAGAGCGGATCCAGCCCGTGGATGCCGATCGGTACGTACATCACCGCCAGCGGCACCAGACAGCTGACCGTGCGTACGACCAGCCGCTTCCACTCGCGGTCGCGCAGCAGCGGCCAGGAGAGGCCGACCGCGACCAGCGCGGCGCTGATCTTGACGCCGCAGGCCATGCCGAGCAGCGCGCCGACCACCACCTCGTGGCTGGGCGGCGACTCGCGCACCCGCAGCGCGGCATAGGCGGCGCAGGCGCTGAACAGGGCGATGTAGGTGTCCAGGTGTCCGCCGCCGACGAGCAGGCAGAGGAGCAGCGGGTTGGCCGCCCAGAGCAGCGCCGCCCGGCCGCGGTCCCGTGCCATCCGCACCAGGACCAGCCCGGTCAGCACATAGGCCGCCGCGTTGGCGAGCATCAGCACGGTGATGGTGAGCGTGAGGCGACTGCCGCCGATGTCGGCGGCCAGCTGTTGGATGAACGTGGCGAGCGGTCCGTAGACGGACGGTGTGAAGAGCCAGTTGTTGCCGACCAGGTGCGCGTACGAGCCGCCGAGCTCACCCGGCAGCGTGCGGTAGGGGTCCAGACCGAGGGACGCTATCCGCCCGTACGCCGCGTAGCTGGCGGTGTCGGCGGAACCGACCGGCGTCCCGACGGCGAGCAGCAGCGCGCCGAACGCGCCCAGCCCCACCAGCCGCTTCGGTGACGGCGACCAGCCGCGCCGGGAGGCCCCCAGCATCCGTATCAGCCCGGCGCCCTGTGCGGCTATCGCCGCGCAGGTCAGATAGGTCGAGGCGGGTCCCGGCAGCTTGGGCAGCCGCAGGGAGCTGATGGCGATGTCGAGTGTGTGGTCGTTGGGGGCCGCGAAGGCCACGAAGGCCATCAGCAGGACACCCGCGACGGAGAGGCATATCGCTCCCCAGGGTGTCCCGGTGGCCTCGGCGACCCCGGTACTGCCGGAGCCGCCCGGCCCGTCGGATTCGTTGCGCCCGTCGGCGACGCCGTCCCGCGTCGTCGACTGCTCTGCTGCTCTTGGTGCCACCACGCGCGCGTCAGGCGGCGCGACGGCATCGACTATGGGTGCTGACACGCCCGCTCGCCCTCCCGCGATGGTCTGCGTCGGTGAAGGCCCCCGAGAGGACCTTGTCTCGGCACGCCAAGGCGACGAGCTGTTGGTGGACCGTCCCCGCCCCGGATAGTGCGCTGGCAGATCATATCCACGCGAGCTCGACCCGTGCTCGGCGGGTCACAGGATCTGCACGTGGTTGGGGCCGAAAGGGCCCGATCCGGACGGTGACGGATGGTCACCGTCCACCAGCAGGGCGTGTTCGACCATAGTCGATCACCAGACGCTGCCGGGCCCCTGACTGCCGGTCAGCAGTCCGGACGTCAGCGGTTGGGACGCAAGGTCCACGTGATCGTCATCTCACCGGTGACCTCGCCGTCGGCGCGTCGGATGGTCACCTCGACCGGGAACTCGGGCCGCTGCCCGGCGTCCAGCTCGGCGACGACGTCGGCGGCGGCACGTCCGAGCTCGGCGGTCGCGGTGACCTCGCCCATGGCCAGCTTCCGGTAGGCGATCTTCGCATCCACCGCCAGCGGCACGGCACGCGTCAGCTGGTCACCGAAGGCGGACAGCACGATCGCACCGCTCGCCGACTCGGCGAGGGTGAACATGGCTCCGGCGTGCGGGCCGCCGACGTGGTTGTGGAAGTCGGCCTGGTCGGGCAGGCGCAGCACCGCGCGGGTCGCGGTGCACTCGTCGAAGACGAGGTTGAGGGTCCGGACCATGGGAACGGTCTGGGGCAGCAGTTCGGCGATCGACGGCATGGCGTTGGTCATGGACCGCATATTACTGGCCAGTAGCCTCGCTGCCAACGACCGGCGGACACCGACGGACCACCCTCGCAGCGACCGGCTGCCACCGACGGCCGGTCTCAGGCGGAACCGGCCGTGCCCTCCGGCTCCTGTCGGCCCGCGCCCCGCTCCTCGGTCCGCTCCTCGTTCCGCTCCTCGTCCTTGGCCACCTGCGCCGCCTCGACCGCCGCCTCGCGCTTGCTCACCACGGCCGCGGCGGCAGCAGCCGCAGCGCCGAAGGCCAGCACGACCATGCCGGGGCGGTTCAGGCAGTTGCCGCTGATGTGGTCGAACGAGAAGCGTCCCGGCCCCGCCAGGCCGAGGCCCGCCGCCATGTACCCGAGGTACGCCGGGTACTCGTAGCCGCCCGCCTGGGCGAAGAACCCGGCGGGACGGTGGACCGCGACCGCGCCCGCCATGGCGCCCGCCGCAGCCGCACCGGCGGCCGGCGTGGCCACGCCGAGGGCCAGCAGCACCCCGCCGCCCGCCTCACCGAGACCGGCCGCGAGGGCGCTCTGACGGCCGGGACGGAAGCCCATCGCCTCCATCGCCTGCGCGGTCCGGTCCAGACCACCGCCGCCGAACCAGCCGAACAGCTTCTGGGCGCCGTGCGCGAAGAGCACGCCCCCGGTCCCGACGCGCAGCACCAGCAATCCCAGGTCCTTGCGAGGCAGGCACGACATGAGGAGGTCCTTCCGGCGAGGGAACGTGTCGCTCCAGTCTTCGCCGAAATCCCCGCCCCGGCCCCTCCCGGTTAGCCCACCCGTGGGAGCCGCGCCTGGGCCCTGTCTGACACAACAAGGCTCCGGGCGGCCTCAGGCGAGGCTCTTGCCCAGGCAGATCGCGGAGTCGTACTCCCGGTAGAAGCCGAACTTCAGGATCGGCTCGTAGCCCTCGGACTTGTACAGCGCCAGCGCCTCCGGCTGCTGGTCACCGGTCTCCAGGATCATCCGGCGGCGTCCCGCCCGGCGGGCGTCCTCCTCCAGGAACCGGAGCATCCGGCGAGCCAGTCCACGTCCGCGTGCGGCGGCACGGGTGTACATCCGCTTGATCTCGGCATCCCCGTCGGCCAGGCCGATCTCGCCCGATTCCTGCGCCCGCCACGCGCCGGTCCCGACGGGCGCCCCGTCCACGTCGTAGAGCACGGCGAAGGTCCCCAGGGGCGGCGCGAAGTGGGCCTCGTCCAGGTCCGTCTCGTCCGGGCCGCCGTAGCGGAGCACGTACTCCTGCTGGACCTCCGCCATCAACAGCTGTGCATCCGGGTGCCCGTACCCGACGACTCGTATCCGCTCCACGCGCGCTCTGCCTCCGCTCTGCACCGACCTGTACCCCGAAATCCCTCCGCCACCGGCCTGACCTGCGGCGGCAGCCTTCGAGTCTACGCAGCGCGCGTGCGCTTCCGGACACGCTTCCGCCGCCGGGCCGGAGGCCCGGCGGCGGAAGCGGCGGACGGAAGTGGAAGCCTGGCTACTGCCCGAGCAGTTCCGTGCGGCCGAACATCTCGGCCGTCTGACGGGCCGAGGGCTGGCCCGCGTCGGGATCGGCGCCGGCGGCGATGAGGGCGGTGATCACGTCGGCCGAGCCCTTGAAGACCGCGCCCGCCAGCGGGGTCTGGCCGCGGTCGTTGGGGCGGTCCGCGTCCGCGCCGCGTTCGACGAGGGTGCGGACGGCCTCGGCGTGGCCGTGGTAGGCGGCCAGCATGAGAAGGGTGTCGCCCTTCTCGTTGGTCAGGTTCGCCGGTACGCCCGCGTCGATGTAGGCGGCGAGCCCGGCGGCGTCGCCCGCACGAGCGAGGTCGAAGACCTTGCCCGCGAGCGCGGCGACCTCGGGGTCGACGGCGTCGGCGCCGCCCGTGGCGTCGTTCTGATCAGTCATATGTGTGTTCGTTCGCTTTCTCGACGGCCGCGCCGACCCGGCCGGGGCCCGGACTGCCCCGGCGCCGGAAAGGGTCGGCGAGCGTGAGCGTACGCCGTCGGGCCGTCCGAGCGGAGTACGACGGGGCGGCGTTCCACTCCCCGGACGGTCACTCAGGTCAGCCGACGGGTGCGACACCCGTCCCCGACCGGGTGTCAGCCATCCGGGCGAACCGCCCGCGCGCCGCCGCGTGGTGGCGGGCCATCGGAGACACGATCACGTGCGAGGCGGGTGCACACCCGGCAAAACCACCCATTTGCTGCTATTCATTGGTTATTACTTTTTGTCACCATGGTTCACCATTGCGTGACGAGTAAGTAAGGAAGGCCTGTCCCACCAGGCCCACCGGCCCGCTGTCCTACTACGAGGAGACCCTCGTGATCCTCTCCGTCTCCGGAGTCGTCCTGCTGGGAATCATCGTGTTCCTGTTCTTCCGCAAGGACGGCCTCAAGCTCTCCCACGCTCTGGTCTGCGCACTGTTCGGCTTCTACCTCGCCGGAACCGCGATCGCCCCCAGCATCAAGGCCGGCGGCGCGAGCCTCGCCAGCCTGCTCGGCGGCATCAAGTTCTGACGCCCCCGAACCTGCCCCGGAGCACATCGATGACCTTCACCGAGCACCTGACCCGAGGGCGCGACCTGGCACGTACCGCGAGTGACCACGCGGCCGACATGTTCGGCCCGCTGATCACCATCGGCCGTGGCCTGCGCGCCCACGCACAGTGGACGAAGAACTGGTGGGCGAATACACCCAAGGACAAGCGCGGACCCGCGCTCTTCCTGGTGGTGGCCGTCGTCGCCGCCGTGGCCCTGCTGCCCTACGGCCCGTTGCTGGCCCTGCTCGCCCTGATGGGCAGCGCGGCCTGGGCGGGACGTTCGCGCACCGAGCCCGCACCGCCCGCGCCCGACACCAGCCAGCTCAAACTCGCCGCCGTCTACACCGCGCTGACGCCGTATCTGGTCCACGAGTCGGACCCGAGCCCGCTCTACGCGCACGGCGGCGACTTCAAGGACGCGTTCACCGGCTGGGAGTTCGACGAGGAGGGGCGACTGACCTCGCTGGACCTGCGCTACCCCGCCTACTTCACCGACACCGAGCCCCACTCGCGGGCCCGGATCGAGCAGGTGATCCACGGCAAGGTCGGCCGCAGCCGCGAGTACCGCTTCACCTGGGACCAGGAGGTCAACCGCCTCCAGGTCAGCGCGCTGCCGCCGCTGCCGGGCGACATCGCCGCACAGACCTTCGTCACCGCCGCGGGCGAACTGGTGCTCGGCTTCACCGACACCACCAGCACCAACCGCATGATCCCGGTCCGCCAGGCCGGCGGTCAGGCGCACCAGCCGCCGGTGCTGTGGCGCACCGGTCCGCGCTCGGCCGAGCCGCATCTGCTGGCCCTGGGCGCGCACGGCTACGGCACCTCGACCCTGCTGCGCTCGCTCGCACTCCAGGCGCTGCAGTACGGCGACATCGCCGTCATCGACGGCGCGGGCACCGGCGAACACGCCTGCCTTGTGGGCCGTCCGGGCGTGCACACGGTGGAGACCAGCCTGCACGGCGCGTTGGCCGCGCTGGAGTGGGCGGCCAACGAGACGCAGCGCCGTCTCGACGCCCACAACCTGGCCAAGCGCTCCGGCGGCGTCCCGCCCGCGGACACCCTGCGTCCGCTCTGGCTACTGCTGGACCACCCCTCGGAGCTGACCGAGCTGGCCCACGCGGAGGGTCGCACCGACCCGCAGGAGCTGCTGGAGGTGCCGCTGCGTCACGGCCGCACCGCGCACGTGACGGTGGTGGTCGTCGACCGGCTGGAGGCGCTGGAACGCATCCGCGCCGGCGTCAGGACCGCGTGCCGGGCCCGGGTCGTGCTCGGACCGGTCGGCCCGGAGACGGCGCTGGAGGCGCTGGGTGCGCCGCTGGACATCACCCCGTCCAGCCACACCCCGCCCGGACGCGGCTACGCCCGCCTCGGCAACGCCGCACCGGTCCGGCTCCAGGTCCCGGCCACGCCGGACCCGTTGGACGAGGACGCGCCGACCGACCAGCGTGACGCGGTCATCGCCCTGCTCCCGCACGCGGACACCCGCACCGAGACGACGACGGAGCTGAACCTCGGTGCGGACCTGCTGAGCAAGGACCTCTCCAAGGACCTGACCAAGGGTGTCTCCCCCGCCGACCTGCCCCCGGTCGGGCTGCCTCCGGACCTCCCGCCGATGCCGACCCTGCCCCCGCTCCCGACCGAGGCGCCGCGCTTCTTCTGACGCTTCGCCGCTGATGCTTGGAGCGTCAGCCTCTCCCGACGCCACGCCCCCCGCGCCCACGAGCAGGGGGCGTCGTCGCGTCCGCATTCTTGTCACCCCCTTGACGGCGCCACCGGAACCGGTGCTCAATGGTGCGCCAATGGACTGCCTTCATACCATTGAGCGGTCCGCACCCACACACCAGAGGTGCGCATGTCGTCCCCAGAGCCCTCAGCCCTCGCCCCGGACGCAACCGCTCCGGGATCGACCAGTGACGAGCAACGCCTCCACGAGCTCGGCTACGCACAGGAGTTGGCCCGCACAATGTCGGGCTTCTCCAATTTCGCGGTCTCCTTCACCATCATCTCCATTCTGTCCGGCTGCCTCACGCTCTACGGGACGGGCATGGGCACCGGCGGTCCAGCCGTCATCGTCTGGGGCTGGCCCGTCGTCGGCCTGATGACGCTTCTGGTCGGCCTGGCCATGGCCGAGGTCTGTTCCAGCTATCCGACGGCGGGCGGCCTCTACTACTGGGCGGCCAAGCTCTCGCCGCACAGCGGACCGGTGTTCTCCTGGTTCACCGGCTGGTTCAACTTCCTCGGCCAGGTGGCGGTGACCGCCGGGATCGACTTCGGCGCGGCGCAGTTCATCAACGCCCTGCTGGACCTGCAGGGTTGGTTCTCGGCCACGCAGGGCCACACCGTGCTCATCTTCGGCCTGGTGCTGCTGCTCCACGGCGCGCTCAACACCTTCGGCGTCCGGCTGGTCGCGCTGCTCAACAACGTCAGCGTCTGGTGGCACGTGCTGGGCGTGGTGGTGATCGTCGCGGTCCTCGGCATCGTGCCGTCCAAGCACGAGCCGGCGAGCTTCGTCTTCGGACACTTCGTCAACACCACCGGCTGGGGCAGCTCGCTCTACGTCGCCGCGCTGGGTCTGCTGCTGGCCCAGTACACCTTCACCGGGTACGACGCCTCCGCGCACATGACCGAGGAGACCCGCGACGCCGCCCGCACCGGGCCGCGCGGGATCATCATCTCGATCCTGGTGTCGCTGGTGGCGGGCTGGGTGCTGCTGATCGGCATCACCTTCGCCATCCAGGACTACAACGGGGAGATGAACACCGCCACGCACGTCGCGCCGGCGCAGATCTTCATCGACGCGGTCGGCTCGACCGGCGGAAAGCTGCTGCTGCTCATCGCCATCGGCGCGCAGCTCTTCTGCGGGATGAGCTCGGTCACCGCCAACTCCCGTATGATCTACGCCTTCTCGCGCGACGGCGCGCTGCCGGGCTCGGCCCTGTGGCACCGGATCAACCCGCGCACCAGGACGCCCACCAACGGCGTCTGGCTGGCCGCGGGCGGCGCGTTCGTGCTGGGCCTGCCGGCGTTGTGGAACACCACCGCGTACACGGCGGTGACGTCGATCTCCGTCATCGGGCTCTACATCGCCTACGTCATCCCCACTTTCCTGCGACTGCGGCTGGGCTCGGCGTTCCGGCCGGGTCCGTGGCAACTCGGGCGCTGGAGCCGCCCGGTGGGGACGGTCGCGGTGGTCTGGGTCGTGATCATCACGGTGCTGTTCATGCTGCCGACCGCCAGCCCGGTCACCAGGAACAGCTTCAACTACGCGCCGATCGCGGTGCTGGTCGTGCTGGGCTTCGCGGGCGGCTGGTGGCTGCTGTCGGCACGGAAGTGGTTCGTCGGGCCCAAGGTCCAGGGCACGGCGGAGGAACTCGCGGCCGTCGAGCGCGAACTCGGCAGCACGTGACCTGACCGCAGGTGATCTGACTGACATTTACCTGATGGCACGTCATCTGACCGGCGGGAGCGGGTACCCACCGCACCGGGGCACATCCCCGTGACGCCCCGCTCCCGCCGGAAGGATCCGCATGACCCCGCTCCCCACCGGCCTCGCCGCCCCGGCCCGCGAGGCGCTCAACCAAGCCGGCTACCGCTGCCTCGAGGATCTGGACGGCGTTCCCGAGGCGTCCCTGCACCACCTGCCGGGCGTCGGGCCAAAGGCCCTGCGCCTGCTCCGCCTTGCCCTGGCCGGGAAGGGCCTGGCGCTGCGGGCCGACACCGGGCGATGACGGTCCGGAGCATGCAGAAATAGCTCCTGCCGGTGACAACGGGCCCTTCGACGCTCTGCCGCTCGCCCGATTCTGCGAATTCCTCCCCCACGCCCGCGCCGAGCACGACCACCGCTTTTCCGCAGACCTGCGGAAATTGCGAGGCCGGCGCCGGTCGGACGGTCGAACCGAGCACGCGACCACTGACCACGTCGCCGAATTCCACCGCACCGCACCGGAAATCCGCATCGCACTCTCCAGCGCCCCGGGCGCCACAGGGCATACTTCTCCGCGTGACCCGCAGCCTGACCAGCCGAATCGTCCGCCATCCCTACCTCGACCACCCCGGTCCGCTGGCCTTCGCCCACCGGGGCGGGAGCCTGGGCGGGCCGGAGAACTCGCTGGCCGCGTTCGAACGGGCGGTCAGACTCGGGTACCGCTATCTGGAGACCGACGTCCACGTCACGTCCGACAACGTCCTGATCGCCTTTCACGACGAGCGGCTGGAGCGGGTCACCGACGGCACCGGAGCGGTCGCCCAACTGCCGTGGCGCACCGTCTCCGCCGCCCGGATCGGCGGGCGGGAGCCCATCCCGACGCTGGCCGAGCTGCTCGACGCCTTCCCGGGCGTCCGCTTCAACATCGACGTCAAGGCCGCGGGCGCGATCCGCCCGCTGGTCGACGTCATACGCCGCACCAACGCCTGGGACCGGGTCTGCGTCGGCTCCTTCTCCGACGCACGGCTGCGCGCACTGCGGGAGGCCGCCGGGCCGCGCCTGGCCACCTCCGCCGGTCCCCGCGGCGTCGCGGCGCTGCGGCTGCGCTCGCTCACCGGCGGGCACGCGCCGATCGCCCGTGCCGTCCGGCGGCAGGCGGTCTGCGTCCAGGTGCCGGAGACGGTGCCGGGCACCCGACTCCGCCTGGTGGACCGGGCGTTCGTGACGACCGCGCACCGGCTCGGCCTCCAGGTGCACGTCTGGACGGTGGACGAACCGTCACGCATTCGTGATCTTCTCGAACTGGGCGTGGATGGCATCATGGCGGATCACATCGATGTCCTTCGCGATGTCCTGATCGAGCGCGGAGCCTGGTTTTGATCTCTTCTCCCACTGCCGCCACATCGCCGGCGACAGCCGACCCCGCCGCCCTGAAACGCACCCAGTTCGGCTGGTACATGAACGACTGGGCCAACGCGGCCTTCTCGGCCACCGTACTGACCGTCTTCCTCGGGCCGTACCTCACCGACATTGCGAAGAAGGCCGCCGACTCCCACGGCGACGTGCACCCCTTCGACATCCCCGTGAAGGCGGGGTCGTTCTTTCCCTACACCGTCTCGTTCTCGGTGCTGATCTCCGTCGCCGTGATGCTGCTGGCCGGCGCCGCGGCCGACCGGACCGGGCGGCACAAGTCGCTGCTCGGCACCTTCGCCTATGTGGGCGCCGCCGCGACGCTCGGGATGTTCTTCCTCGGCGGCTCGCACTACCTCCTCGGCGGCGGCCTGCTGGTCGTGGCCAACATCTGCTACGCCGTCTCGGCCGCGCTGGCCAACTCCTTCCTGCCCGGCCTGGCCGCGCCCGACGACCGCGACGCGGTCTCGTCCAAGGGGTGGGCGTTCGGCTACGGGGGCGGCGGGCTGCTGCTGATCGTCAACCTCGGCCTCTTCCTCGGCCACGGCGCGCTCGGCCTCTCCTCCGGCACGGCGGTCCGGCTCTGCCTGGCCTCGGCAGGCGCGTGGTGGGCGACCTTCACCCTGTTCCCGATGCTGCGCCTGCCGCAGCGTCCGGCCACGGCCCCCGTGGCGCGCCCGGCCGACGAGCACGGCGGGGGCACCCTGCGCGAGCTGGTCGGGACCCTGCGCTCGATGCGGCGGTACCCACTGACGCTGCTCTTCCTGATCGCCTTCCTCTGCTACAACGACGGCATCCAGACGGTCATCTCCCAGGCCTCCCTCTACGGCAGCCAGGAGCTGGGCATGAGCCAGACCACACTGATCGCGGGCGTGCTTCTGGTCCAGATCGTGGCCATCGGCGGCGCACTGCTGCTCGGGCGGATCGCGCAGCGGTACGGGGCGAAGAAGACCATCCTCGGCTCACTGGTCGCCTGGGTGGTGACGCTGGCCTTCGGCTACGTGATGCCAGCGCACAAGGCGGTCTGGTTCTACGCCCTGGCGGCGGCCATCGGGCTGGTCCTGGGCGGCAGCCAGGCGCTGTCGCGCTCGCTCTTCTCGCACCTGATCCCCGCCGGGCACGAGGCGGAGTACTTCAGCCTCTACAAGATCAGCGACCGCGGCACCAGCTGGATGGGCCCGCTGGTCTTCGGTCTCGCCTACCAGCTGACCGGAAGCTATCGGATCGCCATCATCTCACTGCTGGTCTTCTTCGCGATCGGTTTCCTGCTGTTGCTGCGCGTTCCGGTACGTCGGGCGATCGAGGCCGTCGGCAATCCGGTGCCGTCAATTTCGTGAGGATGTGTGACGACTGCCACCCGGATCCCACCCGAACTCGGCGCGGATGTCCTTGCGGATTCGTGACGGATGGGAACTGCGGGCCAACAGAGGGTGATATCCGCCCGCAGATGTGACAAATCGGACGCCGATGGGTACAAACAGGTGCGGTGCGGGGTGTGCGACGAAGGGTCGCGCGTTTTGCGCGCTTACCGCGGGAATCTTCGACGATTGCCGCGCGTTGTACGGACCGACGAAGACAGCGACATCCAGTCCTGTGGGCCAGGAGCCCGGGAGGCACGATTCATGAGTGAGCGAGCTCTCCGCGGCACGCGACTCGGGGCGACCAGCTACGAGACCGACCGCGGTATCGATCTGGCACCCCGCCAGACCGTCGAGTACGCATGCCAGAACGGACACCGCTTCGAGGTGCCGTTCTCGGTGGAAGCCGAGATCCCCCACGTGTGGGAATGCCGGTTCTGCGGCAGCGAGGCGCTGCTGATCGACGGCGAGGAGCCGGAGGAGAAGAAGACGAAGCCGGCCCGTACGCATTGGGACATGCTGATGGAACGGCGTACGCGTGAGGAGCTGGAGGAGGTACTCGCCGAGCGGCTGGCGGTTCTTCGCTCCGGCGGCATGAACCTCGCGGTGCACCCGCGCGACGCGCGCAAGTCGGCTTAGCCGCAACGGCAGCACGGACCTGACGACGAGGCCCGGCTCCCCTTCGGGGGTGCCGGGCCTCGTCGTTTTCTTCGCCCTGTGACATGTGACCTGTGCCGGTCAGCGGCGGATCTGGCCTTGCGGGCCGTCGTCGTCGCGGCGGCCGTAGTCGTACGAGCCCTCCTGGGGCGCGTCGTCGTGGATCACCTCGCCCTGGACGACCTTGCCGTCCGGCTGGTGGATCCGCATCTGCTCCTGGACCCGGACGGCGTCCCCCAGCGGTCCGCGCCGCAGCAGCGCCATCGGGATCCGCTGCAGCGCCTTGGCCACCGGCGGTACCTGGCAGAGCAGGCCGATCACGTCGGAGAGGAAGCCCGGCACCATCAGCAGGACGCCTCCGGCGATGGTCACCGCGGTCCGGGCCTCGCCCTCGGGCATCCGGCCGCTGGTGGTCGCGCGCAGGGCGCGCAACCCGGCCCGCTTGATCACCCACCCGCCCAGCACGAACCCGCCGATCAGCAGCGCGAGCACGGCGAGCCAGCCGATCAGTCCGGCGAGCTCCACGATGATCCACAGCTCCACCAGCGCGTAGGCCGCGACGAGCAGAGGGAGGAACCGCTTGATGCGTGAGCCGCGCACAGTGCCCGGGACCTTTCGTCGAACGAGGGGTTCCTAGCGAAAACGCACGAGGTCAATCCAGTGTTCCGGACGTTGGGCAAGGGGGACGTTGCAGCACCTCGTCTGCCCTGAGTGGCTTGTCGCGCAGTTCCTCGCGCCCCCAGGTAGTGCGACGTCCCCGCTGCCCGATCCTCAGGTCTTCTGCCGCTTGCGCTGCCACACCGCGAAGCCGCAGGCTGCGAGCCCCAGCAGGGCCAGCGCCCACTCCGGCGTCGCGCCCACCCGGTCCGCGAGGGTGAGCCCGTCCCGGAGAGGGACGTTCGCTTCGAGCTCGGCCTGGGTCGCCAGCTGCGAGCGTTCGATCACCGAGCCGTTCGGGGCGATGACCGCGCTGATCCCGCTGGTCGCCGCGATGACGACGCTGCGGCCGTGCTCGACCGCGCGCAGGCGCGACATCGCGAACTGCTGGGCCGGCTGGTCCGTGTGCTCGTACGTCGCGTTGTTGGTCTGGACGACGATGACGCGTCCGCCCTTGGTGACCGCGTCGCGGACGATGCCGTCGTAGGCGACCTCGAAGCAGATCACGTCGCCGACCTTGGCCGGGCCGACCTGGAGGACGCCCGTCGTGTCGCCCGGGGAGAAGTCGACGGCGATCCGCTGCAGTTCGGTGATGTACTTGCTCAGGAACGACCGGAACGGCACGTACTCGCCGAACGGCACCAGGTGCTGCTTGGTGTAGTGCGCGCCGGGGCCCGTCTTCGGGTCCCAGACGATGCCCTCGTTCATCACGTGCTGCGCGTCGGGGCCGTCCACCAGCGCGCCGACCAGGACGGGGACGCCGGCCTGCTTCACCACACCGTCGATCAGCTGGTACGCCTCCGGCGTGGTGTACGGGTCGACGTCGGAGGAGTTCTCCGGCCAGATCACCAGCTGCGGCTGCGGCATCTTGCCCGCGCCGACCTTGGCCATCAGCGCCTGGGTGGCGGCGACGTGGTCGCCGAGCACCTGCATCGGGCGGCCGAGGAAGTCCATGCCCGCGTGCGGGACGTTGCCCTGGATGAGCGCGATCTCCGCCGAGGCCGGTCCGCCGGCGGTGTCGCCGCCCGTCGGCAGCGGGACCGCGTACCCGACGACACCGAGCGCGACCGCCCCCGCAGCGCAGGCCACGCCCGCGCGGCGTCCGCGTGCCCGCAGCGCCAGAATCGCGGCGGCCAGCAGCGCGCCGCTCAGCGCGACGGCGAAGGTGACCAGCGGCGCACCGCCGAGCGCGGCCAGCGGGGTGAAGGGTGACGAGGTGTTCGCGAAGGCGAGACGGCCCCACGGGAGCCCGCCCAGCGGGACCCGGTCGCGGGCCCACTCCTGGGTGACCCACAGGCAGGCCGTCCACAACGGCCAGGCGGGCAACCGGGAGACGGCCGCCTGACCCATCGCCATCAGCATCACGAAGACGGCCTCGGCGAGCGCCAGCAGCACCCACGCGTCGTAGCCGATGACGTCGATCCAGATCAGCAGCCAGAACATGAAGACGGCGCCGAAGACGATGCCGGTCCACGCGGCCTGCTTGAGCGTGCGCCGATAGGTCAGCAGCGCCAGCCCGGTGACGGCGACGATCGAGAGCGGCCAGATCCCGACCGAGGGGAAGGAGAGGGCGAGCAGCGCACCGCAGAGCGCGGCGAGCCCCGTGCGCGGCAACCCGGCGCGGATGCGCGCGAGGCGCGACGGACGCGCGGGGGGCTGGGCCTCCACGCGGTCGTCGGTTTCCAGAGTCAAGGGCACGCTCGCCGCCTATCCGCAGCCGATCGGGTGATCACAAGGATCCAGGGCAGATCCAGGGCAGTGGGAAGACGGTACATCCTCACGGTAAGCGCAGGTGAGGACAGGAGCGGACAGGACCGCCGCAGCGCCCCGGATCGGCCCGGGAGCGAGGGGCGGGGAGCACCCGGACACGGGCTCGGCCCGGACGCTCTTCGGGCCGACTCGGGATCCGCTGGCTGCGGGTCGACCAAAAGCCGTTGTCTACTGAGCGTCCGGGCCGAGCCCGTGTCGCACCCGTCGGCGTTGGGCCCGCGGACCCTGTGCCGCCCACGCTCCCCGGTCCGGCAACGCTGGACCTGGCTGCCTGCCAGCGGCGATCCCGGGTTTGGCGTGGGTGGTGAGGTGGGGTGGACGACGACGAACCTACTCGCCCGCCGGGGCGGCCTGTCAACCGCCGTCCTACCTGCACCGACGGCGCGTCGCCGCAGGTCAGCCGCGTGTGTCCGCGCTGTGAGCGACCCGTGGGCAACCCATCGTTCGGCGGTATCCGAGCGCGGAGGGCCACTCGCGAGGATGATGGGCTGCGCCGGACGGGTGCTTGAGCGCTACCCCGCCAGGTGGACGGCGCGTCCGCCGACGAGCGTGGCCAGGCAGCGCGGGAGCTCCCGGCCCGGCGTCAGGTCGGGCAGGCCGGGGACGCCGCTGCGCGGGTCGGTGGACCAGTTGGCGACCCGCTGGTCCGGCGCCTGGACGACCAGCTCGCCCGGCTCCCAGACCGCCAGCGACGCCGGCGCGCCCGGGATCAGCACCCCGGCGTCGTCGCGTCCGAGGGCACGCCAGCCGCCTCGGGTGTGCGCGGTGAACGCGCCTCGCACGGAGATCCGGTGCTCGGGCGTCCGGTGGAACGCGGCGGCTCGGACCGTGCCCCAGGGGTCCAGCGGGGTGACCGGGGCGTCCGAACCGAAGGCCAGCGGGATTCCGGCGCGCAGCATCGCCGCGAACGGGTTCATCGTCCGCGCCCGCTCCGCGCCGAGCCGCTCGACGTACATGCCCTCCTCGCCGCCCCACGCGGCGTCGAAGGCAGGCTGGACGGACGCGGTCAGCCCCAGCTCGGCGAAGGCGGCGAGCTGGGCGGGCGTCAACAGCTCGGCGTGCTCGACACGGTGGCGCATCGAGCGGACCCGGTCCAGCCCGAGCTTCTCGGCCACGGTGCGGACGCCCTCGACCAGCGCGCTCAGCGCGGCGTCGCCGATGGCGTGGAAGCCCGCCTGGAGGCCCGCCTCGGTGCAGGCGGCCACGTGGTCGGCGATCTGCGCGGCCGAGAGGTAGGACGCGCCGGTGTGGGCGGCGTCGGTGTAGTGGTCGTGCAGGCAGGCGGTGTGCGAGCCGAGCGCGCCGTCGACGAACAGGTCCCCGCCCGCCCCGACCGCGCCGAGCCGTCGGGCCGTGTCGACCGCGCCGAGCTCGCCCCAGTAGCCGAAGACCTCAGGGCCGGACGCCTGACCTTCGGGCGACCCCATGGCAAGCGCCAGCAGCGCGGCGAGGTCAGCCTCGGAGGAGATGTCCGGGCCCGCGCACTCGTGCAGGGAGCCGATGCCGAGCGTGACCGCGTGCGCGAGGGTCGCCCGCTGGGCCGCGTCCCGCTGAGCGGGCGTCAGATGCGCGAGCGCGGCGCGGCGCACGGCGTGGTGCGCGTCGCGGCTCAGCGGCGCGTCGGGCGCATGTCCGGGCAGCGCGGCCAACTCCGGCCCGACGAGCGCACGGAGGGCGGTCGAGGCGAGGGCGGAGTGGACGTCGGTGCGGGAGAGGTAGATCGCGGCGCCACCGGCGGCCTCGTCCAGCTCGGCGAGGGACGGCGCGCGACGCTCGGGCCACCGCGTCTCGTCCCAGCCGTGGCCGAGCAGCACGCCGCCGCGCGCGTCCCGCGACGCGACGAAGGTACGGATCCGGCCCAGCGCTTCGGCGAGGGTCGGGCAGTCGGTCAGGTCCAGCCCGGTCAGCGCGAGGCCGGTGGACGTCGCGTGCACGTGCGCGTCGACGAACGCCGGGGTGACGAGCGCGCCCTGGAGGTCGACGACCAACTCCGCGTCCCGGGCGTAGCTCTCGGCCGCGCCCTCCTCGCCGACCCACGCCACGGTGCCGTCCTGCAGGAGTACGGCGGTGGCGAAGGGGTCGGCCGGGCTGTAGACGTCCCCACCGCGCAGCAGGACGCTGCGCGGGGCGGTCTCGGCAAGGGCGGTGAGGGGTGCGGCGGCGGTCATGCGGTCAAGGTTATGCAAGCGGCAGGCATGCACCTACCGAGGGGCACGGGACCATGCCCCCACATCGTGCGACTACCTCATCTGAGCCGCGGTGGCCTCGCCTCGTAGGGCGTGCTCAGCACGACCGTCGTGCGGGTCGAGACGCCCGCCGCGGAGCGGATGCGCGCGAGGAGGTCCTCCAGATCCCCCGGCGCGGTCACCCGGACCTTGAGGATGTAGTTCTCGTCGCCCGCCACGCTGTGGCACGCCTCGATCTCGTCGATGCCCGCCAGCCGCTCCGGGGTGTCGTCGGGTGCGCTCGGGTCGAACGGCTTCACCGAGATGAACGCGGTGAGCGGCAGGTTGACGGCGTCAGGGTCGACGATCGCTGCGTAGCCGCGGATCACGCCGCGTTGTTCGAGACGGCGCACCCGCTGGTGCACCGCCGAGGTGGACAGGCCCGTGGCCTTGCCCAGGTCTGTGTAGCTCATGCGCCCGTCGGCGACCAGCAGCTGCACGATTTGTCGGTCGAGTTCCTCCACCCGGACAACTTATCCGACGCGGGATGTGAGCAAGGCCACAGTCGCACGACAACCACGCTGGCACGCCCAGGATTATCGGATGCCGCGCGCGGGAATTGCTCGCTATGGTCGCGACCACCGAGGTACGCGTGCCTGCTCCAGGGGGAGTTCAGATGACTGTTGCCGAACAGCTTCCTGCTGCCGTCGAGCCTGTCGAGCTCGGCGAGCGCGTCGACTCCGAAAGAATGCCCGGCATGGACCCGGGCGAGGCGGAGACCTGGGAGATCACCCGGTTCCTCTGCCCTGACTGCCACCGCCCGATCGCCGTGCTGGACAACGAGGAGCGCTTCCCGCAGCACGCCGTCGTGAGCAACCCGTGGCACCCCTTCTCCGCCGCGCTCTGCCAGGGCTCGGGCCGCGGACTCCAGGACGCCGCGGACTACGACGCCGACGAGGACCCGGAGTTCGACCCCGAGCCCTCGCTCGCCGAGTTCCTCACCCTGCCCGCGGAGCTCGACTGGCGTCGGCAGCCGTTCTCGCACGTGGGCGGCCAGGGGTCGACCCCGATACGGCGTCAGGACCAGTAGCGGCCCTCGATCATGGCCGCGAGCGTGTCGCGGTGCAGGATCAGGCGGTCCGGGTCTTCGGGCGGCTGAGCTTCCAGTGACTGGGCTTCGCCGAAGTGGATCTGCCGGTGGCCGATCCTGAGCATCACCACCGCGTGGCGCAGCGCCGCGTAGAGCGTGTAGAACTCCAGGTCGGTCGGCATGTGGCCGCTGGCCTCGGCATACTGGGCCGTGACCCGGTCGCGGTCCAGGAAGTCGGGCAGCCCCGGCTGGCCGAAAGCGACGGTCAGGTCCTGGAAGAAGCGGTGCAGGAAGACGAACCACCCGAGGTCCAGTTCGCGCGGACCCAGGTCGGCCATCTCCCAGTCCAGCGCCGCGGCCGGGGTGAAGCCCTGGTAGATCACGTTGCCGATGCGCGCGTCGCCCCAGCTCAGCACCGTTTCACCCTCGTCGGCCGGCCAGAGCTCCTCCAGCCGGGCGAAGGCGCGCTCGATCAGCGGCGAGGCCGGGCGTCCGTCCACCACCCAGGCGTAGTAGGCGCGTTGGGCGTCGACATGCCTACGGAGAGCGCTGCGTCCGTCCTCCCGATCCGGCTGCAGGAAGGCCGCGTCCGCCACAGGCACCGTGTGCAGTTCGGCGAGGAGGGCCACACTGGACCGCTCCAGCTCTCCGCGTTCGGTGTCGGTCGCCTCGTGCAGCCAGTTGCCGCTGTAGGTGTAGGGCATGACGTCGGGTGGGACACGGCCGTCCACACGCTCCATCAGAATCGCTGCGGCGCCCAGTGGTTCAGGGTCTGTCTCCAGCCGCAGCAGCCGTGGCACGGGCACCTTGGTGTGCGCGGCGACCAGTGCCATGCAGCGGTACTGCCGCTCCATGTCATAGCTGGGGAATACGGTGAAACCGGCGGGATCGGCGGGATCGGGGGCGAGTCGCAGCACGCAGGGCTGGACGCTGCCGTCGGCGTGCCGCAGGTCGAAGAGAACGGTCTCGCTGGACATGCCGTTGGACTGAGGGACCGTCAGGTCGGTGACGGCGGCTCCGGGCAGCCGGCCGTCGATCCAGGCGGCGAGCCGGACACGGAGCTGCTCGGGGTCGCGGGTGCTGGTGCGCGGACGCGGGGTGCTGGGGGTGGCCATGGCGCGGCTGCTCCTCTCGTGGACAGACGAATCAGGGCGCGACGGCGGAGAAGTCGGCGAATCCACTGGGGTCGTGGCGGCCGAAGCTGCCGTGTTCGAAGATGCCGTGGCCGGTCTCCCCGTTGAGGGTGAACCGGGCCGCATGGTCGGTGACGCCGTACGACGCGAGGGCGAGGTCGTTCGGGTCGGTGAGGTCGTAGCTGCGCCGGTCCACCCAGCCGCGTCCCTGCCAGGTGCCGTGCTGCCAGTCGGCTGCGGGCGGGTATCCGGCGCCGACGGCGAGCGGGGAACCGCCCAGGAGTTCGGCGTGGATCTCGACCGGTTTGCGCGCCGAGTCGGTGAGGTGCAGCACCGCGCCCTCGGGCACCCGGGTGCCGGACCGGTAGCGGATGTCGACGTGCGGCCAGCCGAGTTGCTCGTCCTTCCGCGTCCCGTCGCGCGCGCCCCCGTCGGCGTGGACGAGCAACGCCTCGTTGAGGGTGCGGTAGCCGTCGGCGTCCTCCTGGAGGATCACCATGACGAAGCGGTCGCGGAAGCGGATCGGGCACCAGACCCAGTGGAAGCCCTCGGGCCGGTGCTCCTCGGCGGCGCGGCCGGGCTGTTCGCCGGGAATCGGCCGCACGCCCCAACTGCGGTCCCGGGTGCCGGTCCACTGCTCGGGCGTGACCCGGTACTCCACTCCCCCGGCGCGGATCACGCCGGTCGCGCCGCCCGCCTGGACGAAGCGCCGCCCTTCGAGGGTGAGCCGGTCGCCGGTGCGGCCCACATGGTGCGGCTCCCACACGGCGGGGAACTCGGCCTGCCAGGTGAGGTCGAGGGCCAGACCGTCGGGCGTGCCGTCCCCCTCGCAGACCAGGCGCAGCGTGCGGAGCGGTTCCACCACCTCGATCCGCACCGGGCCGACCTGGAGCTTCATCCGGTCCTCGCCGAGCGCGTCCGACGCGCGGACGGCGTGCAGCGTGTCGCCGACCTTGAGCGTCGCGTACGCGTCGATCACGCCGGTGTTGGGGTAGACCCCGAGCCCGGCGATGAGGAGGGCACGGCCGTTGTGGTCGAAGACGTGGAAGATGCAGCGGTCGTAGGCGTTGCGGTCGCCGGTGGTGACGTGCCGCATGGACAGCGGCACCTGGTGCACGGGGTACTCGTCCAGAGGGACAGGACGGAACGTCACGCTGGCCTCCTCGACAGGAAAGTTGTCTGACGGTACGTCAGGTCAGGTCGAGGAGGCCATACCCGGATCGACGCAGCCATCGGCACGTCCGCAGTCGGCCCTCGACAGCACCCACCGGCGTCACTAGTCTCGGTGTTGATACTCAACTAATTGACTAGGGAGTGGTGACCATGGAGCACCCCGTGCACCCTTTCCGCGCTGCGGTCGAGGCCGGTGACCACAAGGCCCTTGAGGCGCTGCTGGCCGAGGACGTCGTCTTCACCAGTCCGGTCGTGTTCAAGCCCTACCCGGGCAAGGCCATCACGGCGGCGATCCTGCGCGGGGCGGGCCGGGTCTTCGAGGACTTCCGCTATGTCCGCGAGATCGGCGGCGCCGACGACCGGGACCGCGCCTTCGTCTTCAAGGCCACCGTCGACGGCCGCGAGGTGCACGGCTGCGACTTCCTGCACTTCGACGAGGACGGCCTGATCGACGAGTTCACGGTGATGGTGCGCCCGCTCTCCGGAGCACAGGCGCTCGCGGCGGCGATGGGGGCCCAGTTCGAGCGGATCACGGCCGAGGCTCTGGGCTCGCCGGCGGAGTGAACGCCACGTCCGCCGGGGCGGCGCGCCGCTCCAGGACGGCGAGCGCCTGCTCGCACCACCGCAGGTTCTCCCGCTCGAACATCAGGCCGCGCATCAGCGTGAGGTAGGGACCGACGGGGTCGGCGGCGGCCAGGTACTCCTCCTCGAACCGGCCGTCCAGCAGCCGCGCCTGCAGGCGCTCGTAGCGGGCGATCTTGGCCTCGGCCCAGGCCGCACGCTCGCGCAGCGCCGCACGGACCGCGTCCGCGTCACCCGCGTCGACGGCGTGCACCTTGACCAGCAGCTCGTCCCGGATCGCGGACGGCCTCGGGGCTTCGGCCGTGAAGGCGCGCAGCGCGGCACGACCGTCGCCGGTGAGCGAGAAGAGCCGCTTGTTCGGCCGCCCCCGCTGCTCGACGACCCGCGCCTGGACCAGCCCCTCGGCCTCCATCCGGTCCAGCTCGCGGTAGAGCTGCTGCGGCGTGGCCATCCAGAAGTTCGCCACCGAGGCATCGAAGGCCTTGGCCAGGTCGTAGCCCGAGGCCTCGCCGTCGAGCAGCGCGGACATGATCGCGTTGCGCAGAGCCATAACCCGAGCGTATCGGGGGGCCGTAGTCACTCGGACAGATGGACGATGCGGGCGCCGCCACCCGTCGGGTTGTGGGCTGGACGGCCTACCGGCAGTTGCCGACCGGTCCGGCCGCCGCTCGACTGATCGCAGGACCCTCTCCCGCCGACAAGGAGCCCGTCGTGCCGATCGGAACCCCCCTGGCCCTCCTCTTCGTATCCGCGGCGCTGATCTTCCTGCCGACGGTCATCGCCATCACTGGCGGCACGCTCTTCGGCGGCTGACGCACGACGGCCCCGCCACCCACGACTGGCGGCGGGGCCACGGGTCCGGCCAAGTCGGGCGGAGACGCCGGGCGGAGTCCCCTCCGTTCCGACGTCCCTGTGCCGCGTCCCGGTGCCGCATGCCGGCAGGCGACCGCGTCAGCGGGTCAAGGCGCGGCCGATGACCAGGCGCTGGATCTGGTTGGTGCCCTCGACGATCTGGAGCACCTTGGCCTCGCGCATGTAGCGCTCGACCGGGTGGTCCTGGGTGTAGCCGTAGCCGCCGAGGACCTGGACCGCGTCCGTCGTGACGCGCATCGCCGCGTCCGTGCAGAAGAGCTTCGCCATCGCGGCCTCGCGGCCGAAGCTGAGGCCGGCGTCGCGGCGGCGGGCGGCGGCGAGGTAGAGGGCGCGACCGGCCTCGACCGCGGTGGCCATGTCGGCGAGCATGAACGAGAGCCCCTGGAAGTCCGCGATGGCGCGGCCGAACTGCTCGCGCTCCTTCGCGTATCCGACGGCGTAGTCGAGCGCGGCCTGGGCCACGCCGATCGCGGCGGCGGCGATGCCGAGGCGGCCGGAGTCCAGCGCGGAGAGCGCGATGCCGAAGCCCTGGCCCTCGCTCCCTATCAGCCGGTCGGCGGAGACGCGGGCGTCGTCGAAGAGGACCTGGGCGGTGGGCGAGCCCTTCATGCCCATCTTCCGCTCCGGCGCCGCACCCGAGACGCCGGGGGTGTCGCCGGGGACCAGCAGGACGCTGATGCCGTGCGAGCCGTCGTCGCTGGTGCGCACCATCGTGCTGTAGAAGTCGGCGATGCCGCCGTGGGTGATCCAGGCCTTGGTGCCGTTGACGACGTAGTCGTCGCCGTCGCGGACCGCGCGAGTGCGCAGCGCCGCCGCGTCGGAGCCGGACTGCGGCTCGGACAGGCAGTATGCGCCGAGCAGTTCGCCGCCGATCATGTCGGGCAGCCACTGGTCACGCTGGGCGTCGCTGCCGAAGGTGGCGAGCGCGTGGCAAGAGAGGGTGTGCACGCTGAGCCCGAGACCGACGGTGAGCCGGGCGGCGGCCAGCTCCTCGATCACCTGGAGGTAGACCTCGTAGGGCTGGGCGCCGCCGCCGTACTGCTCGTCGTAGGGCAGGCCGAGCAGGCCGGACCGGCCGAGGGTGCGGAAGGTCTCGCGTGGGAAGATCCCGGCCGCCTCCTCCTCCGCAGCCGTCGGGGCGACCTCGTTCAGGGCGAGGTCCCGGGTGAGGGCCAGCAGCTCGCGCGCCTCCTCCGTGGGGAGCTGGCGGTCGACGGGCTTGGTCGCAGGCGTGGTCATGGCGGCGCGGCCTCCTGGTCTCTGGGCGGGGCACCCCTGGGTGGGGGCGTCCGACACGGACACGAGCCGTCCTCCGGATCGCAGTGAACGCTCGCTAACATACGGCGGTGGAAGTATGCCCCATCCGGAGCCCCTCGCACCATGCGGAGCCGATCCGGCACCAGGGAGCCGGATCGGCCCTGACCTGCCCTCCCCTGTCTTCCGCTACGCTTCCCGGCCCAAGAGTGGCCGCACGGGCCCGGACGGATGGCGCAGCCTGGATACGCTCGCAGCATCATGCTCACCTTGGACTCACTCGCCTCACGGCTGGCGGCGCTCCCCCCTTCCTGCGGGCCGACCCGCCTGATCGCCGTCGACGGCTTCGCCGGTTCGGGGAAGACGACCTTCGCCGCACGCCTCTCCGCCGCACTCTCCCCTCGTCCCGAGGGCGCGCCGGTCGTACATCTGGACGACCTTGCGACGCACGAGCAGTTCTTCGGCTGGACCGACCGTCTGCGCAGCGAGGTGCTGGAGCCGCTCGCCGCCGGACGACCAGTGCGGCACCGCGTCTACGACTGGACGCTGCACCGCTTCGCCACCACCCGCGAACTGGCCGCCGCTCCTCCGTTTCTGCTGCTGGAGGGGGTCGGCGCCGGGCGACGCGCGGTGCGGCCGCAGCTGGCCGCGCTGGTCTGGATGGAGCTCGACGCGACGACCGCTCGTGCGCGCGGCGAAGACCGGGACGGACCGGATCAGGCCGACTTCTGGTCGCACTGGTTCGTGGGGCAGTCGACACACTTTCGGCACGATCCCACCAGACCTTTCGCCAATTTTCTCGTGGACGGGGCGACCGGGGAGCCGCTCGGCAACGCACGGTAATCACGACTGCGTGCGCCCGGTACACTGTCTCACAGCCAATGAATTGCCACCCCGCAAAGGGAGTTGCACAAGGACCCTGCGACGGGGTCGGCCTTGACCTGCGGGCCTGGCAGCAACTACGTTCTCATCAGCGCGACAGAGCGTGATCGCGCTCCAGAGACACGAGCTGCCGGCCGTTCCCCCGTGGCCGGCAGCTCGTTCTTTTCCTACGGATCCGCCCTTTTGGCCCGATCCGTTCTTCGTCAGCCGAGTGACCGTCGGTGACCACCGGAATCTCGGGTGCCGCTTGTGTCCGCCTATTGTCCGTGTTCCCACCAGCCGATACGGCCGCAAGGCACTCTTCCGGATCAGCACCGGGCCGGTACGATGCCCCCATGAGCGCGGTGCCTCGGCCCCGCGCGCTCACGGACCGTCAAAGTGTGGCGTCTGCAGGCCTCCCGGGTCAGCCCAGTTGCTGGGCGGCGGGTCGCGGCACAGCAGGGGGCAGAGCGGTGGGGACAGAGGACAACGGCGACAGGCGTTCCCGGAGCCTGGCCGACCGCGCCTGGCTGCGGGCGATGGACGCCTACGCCGCCGGCGCGTACACCCGCGCCGAGGAGGAGTTCCGCGCCGCCGTCCGCCTTGACCCGGGCATGGCCGACGCCTGGCTGGGCCTGCACGCCCTGCGTTCGGACACCTCAGCCGCGTTGCTCGCCATGTACCGGAACCGGCACCGCTTCGGCGAGCAGCGGGGCAGACACCGACGCCCACTCAGTTCCTGGTACTGGCTGGGCTGGTGGGTGCAGCCGCTGCTGGAGGACGAGCGCGACCTGGCCCTCGCACACGCGTCGCACTGGCTGGACGGCCGTCATCTGCCCGAGCTGGACCAGGCCTTGGCCGACTGCCCACCCCCAGGGCTGGACCACGCGGTCCGCTTCCTGCACGCCTGCCGCTCCTACCTGACCAAGGACTGGGAGCAGTTGATCCGCGACACCGACGGCCTGCTGGACGATCCGCTGCTCGGCATCGAGGCGGGCCTCTTCGCCGGGATGGCCCGGGTGCGGCTGGACATGTCCGGCCAGGCCGAACTGCCGCTGGCCACCTCCCTGGCCCGCTGCCGCTCCGAGCAGCCGCAGCGCAAGGAGCTGCGCTACTGGCTCGCCCGCGCCTACGAGGGCGTCGGCCGCAGCGCGGCGGCGCTCTCGCTCTACCGTGCGGTGCACCGCGTCGACCCGGGCTTCATGGACACCACCGCCCGCCTTGCCGCGATCACCGCGGAGGACGGTGTCGACCCGTCGTTGCTGGAGTCCCCGCCCGAGCCCGGCCTCCACCGCCCGCGCCGCGCCAGCGGCGGCGCCGGCTTCGCAGGCACACCGCCCGAGACGCCGTCGGCGTCGCCGTTCGACCCGCTGGACGCCTCGCTGGACGTCCCGCTGGACTCCTCGCTCGACGGCGGCTTCGACCCGGCCTACTACGACCCGCTGCCCGGCTTCCCGCTCGCGGACGAGGACGAGGACGTGGTGGGCGGGGAGGCGGAGGACGGCGCGAACGCCTCCGCCGGCTCCGCGTACTTCGACGCGGAGGGTGCGGAAGGTGCCGGTGTTGCGGGCACCGACGAGGACGACGAACCCGAGGAGGGCGACGACACCGGACCCCGGACACCGGGGGCCACAGCGCTGGGCGCACGCCACCGCGCCGACGCCGCCGCGGTGCCGCCGCTCCCTCCGGGCACGACCGTCCAGCCGAACCAGGAGCGACTGGACGCCGCGCTCGCCGAGCTGGACCGGATGGTCGGCATGGAACCGGTCAAGCGCCAAGTGCTGGCGCTCTCGGCGCAGTTGCGGATGGCCCGGCTCCGCGCCGGCCAGGGCCTTCCGGTGCAGCCGCCGAAGCGGCACTTCGTCTTCTCCGGTCCGTCAGGCACGGGCAAGACCACGGTGGCCCGGATCCTCGGCCGGGTCTTCTACGCCCTCGGCCTGCTCAGCGGCGACCACCTGGTCGAGGCCCAACGGGCCGACCTGGTCGGCGAGTTCCTGGGCCAGACGGCCGTCAAGGCGAACGAGCTGATCGACTCGGCGCTGGACGGCGTGCTCTTCATCGACGAGGCCTACAGCCTGGCCAACTCCGGCTACTCCAAGGGCGATGCGTACGGGGACGAGGCGCTCCAGGTCCTGCTGAAGCGCGCCGAGGACAACCGCGACCGGTTGGTGGTGATCCTCGCGGGCTACCCGGAGGGTATGAACCGCCTGCTGGCGGCGAATCCCGGGCTCAGCTCGCGGTTCACCTCCCGGGTCGACTTCCCGAGTTACCGCCCGGGCGAGCTCTCCGCGATCGGCGAGTCGCTGGCGGCGGGCGACGGCGACTTCTGGGACGACGAGGCGCTGGAGGAACTCCGTTCCATCTGCGGCCACGTCGTCCGCGAAGGCTGGATCGACGACCTCGGCAACGGACGCTTCATGCGCACGCTCTACGAGAAGTCCTGCGCGTACCGGGACTTGCGCCTCTCCGTCCTCGCAGACCCACCCACCCGCCAGGACTTGGCCGCGTTGCGGCTGCCGGACGTACTCCAGGCCTACGGCGAACTGATAGACGGACGCTGACGGTCCGCTCCCGCAGGTCGTCGCAACCACCAGGGGCGCGCGGCCTGCTTGTTGATCAAGCAGGCCCCGCGCCTCTAGGTAGTGCAACTGCTACGCCGCCTTCAACGCTTCCCTCAGCGGGACCCTGGCGCCGCTGCGCAGGACTGAATTGCGGTAGATCCGGCCTGCGAAGCGCAGCATCACCGCGCCGCAGGCGAGGGTGAGGGCCAGGGAGACGAGGACCTGCCAGAGCGGCGCCACGCCCAGCGCCCAGCGCATGGGCATGATCTCCGGGGCCGTGAGCGGCACGAAGGAGAGGATCTCGGCGAGCTGGTTCTGCGGGTTGGTCGGCAGGACCGAGATCGCGACGACCCAGCCGGCGATCAGCGGCATGATGATCGGCGCCATCACGCCGCCGAGGTCTTCCTGGCGGGAGACCATCGCGCCGGCCGAGGCGAAGATCATGGCGAAGAGCCAGAAACCCGCCACGAACCAGGCCAGCGTCCAGGCGAAGCTGCCGACCGACGCGCTGAGCGGGAGGTTCAGCTGTCCGTCGGCCATGCCGATGGCCAGGCCGATGGCGCTCGGCACGACCAGCTGCAACGCGCCGATCACCGCGATGCCCGCGACCTTGCCCGCCAACAGCTGCCACGGCTTGATCGTGGCGAGCAGCAGTTCGACGACGCGGCTGCTCTTCTCCTCGACCACACCCTGGGCCACCATCTGACCGACCGTCATCAGGATCAGGTACATCAGCAGCCCGGCCGCGATCGCGATGGTGATCTTCTGGCCCTGCTGCGGGTCGTTCTTCTCCAGCGCCGTGACCTGGACCTGCTGGGACGCCAGCGTGGGTTGCTGGCCGACCAGGGAGAGGACGGTCTTGAGCGAGTCCGGCAAGGTCTTCTTGACCGTCACCACCGTTCCGCTGCCGGGAGTGTGGACCGCGAAGGCGTCGACCTTGCCGTCGCGGACCAGGGCCGTGCCGGAAGCCGCGTCCGGGACGACCGTGACCGAGAGGTTCTGGTGGAGCGCGTTCGCGATCTGCTCCAGGGAGTTGCCGTAGACCGACTCCTGCTGGGTGACGGCGACCTTGGCGGTGCTCGGGCTGGAGTGGGCGAACTTGGTGATGATCGGCAGGGCGACGAACGCGAGGGCGGAGATCGCCATCACGATCAGGAACGCCTTGGACCGCAGTCGGACCCGCAGTTCGCGGCCGGCGACCAGTCGGATCGCCTCCGCGCCGCCGATCTCCAGGCGCCGCGGCGCACCCTGCGCCCGGTCGTTCCGAGCGCCGTTGTTCTGCTCGCTGCTGCTCACTGCGCCCTCTCCCCCGTCGTGCCGACTGCCGTGCCGACTGCCGTGCCAACTGCCGTGCTCGCAGGCGTTCCCGCCGGCGCGTCCAACCCCGGGCCCAACGCCGGGTCCGCGCTCACCACATGCCGGAAGAGCTCCGTCAGCGTCGAGCGGCGGCGGGCGAACTCACGGACCGGGCCGGTGGCCAACGCCGCGGCCAGGACCGCCTGGTCGTCGGCGCCGTCGGCGAGGGCGAGGACCGTGCGTCCGGCGTCCTGGCCACGGACGGTGACGCCGGGCAGGGCGTCCGCCCATCCGTCGGGCGCGTCCGGCGCGTGGACCAGGAGCTCCTCGCCGCCGGAGGCGCGCAGCGCCTCGACGGTGTCGCAGGCGACCATGCTGCCCGCGCGGACGATGCCGACGCGGTCGCAGAGCCGCTCGACCAGGTCCAGTTGGTGGCTGGAGAAGATGACCGGGATGCCCTCGGCGACCTTCTCGCGGAGCACCTCGCTCATCACGTCCACGGCCACCGGGTCCAGACCGGAGAAGGGCTCGTCGAGGACGAGTATCTCCGGGTGGTGGACCAGCGCGGCGGCCAGCTGGACGCGCTGCTGGTTGCCGAGGCTCAGCTTCTGCACCTCGTCGCCGAACCGGGCGTCGACGCCCAGCCGCTCGGACCAGGTAAGGGCGGCCTGGACCGCGTCGGCACGGGTCAGGCCGTGCAGACGGGCCAGGTACTCCAGCTGCTCGCCGACCTTCATCCGCGGGTAGAGGCCGCGCTCCTCCGGCATGTAGCCGATGCGGCTGCGGGTCTCCAGCGTCACCGGTGCGCCGTCCCAGCGGACCTCGCCGGAGTCGGCGGCCAGCACGCCCAGGATGATCCGCATGGTGGTGGTCTTACCGGCGCCGTTGCTTCCGACGAAGCCGAAGATCTCTCCGGCCCGGACGTCGAAAGCCATGCCGTCCAACGCGACGGTGTCGCCGTAGCGCTTGGAGACGCGGTCGACTTCGAGTCGTCGATCGCTCACGTGCTCATCACTCCCCCGTGAGGCTCGTTCGATCGGTCAATCGTGCTTTCGATTGACCAGGTGTCACCCTAGCGGGTGGCACGGTGATCCGGATCGTGTACCTCGCCGACGAGTTCCTCAAGTACGTCCTCCAGCGCCACCAGGCCCAGACTGCGTCCCTCGGCGTCGACGACGCCCGCCAGGTGCGCCGCGGAGTGGCGCATCGCGCCGAGCGCGTCGTCCAGCGGAAGGTCGCCGCGGAGGGTGAGGATCGGTCGCCACAGGCGCTGCGGCACCGTCACGTCCCGCTCCTCCAGGTCCAGCACGTCCTTGACGTGCAGGTACCCGAGGAACCCCGGGCAGGAGTCGTCGCCGACCACGGGGAAGCGGGAGTAGCCGGTGCGGACGGCCAGTTCCTCCACCCCCTCGGCGGTCACCGTGCGGTCGACCGTGACCAGGCGGTCCATCGGCATGACGACCTCACGCACCGGGCGCAGCCCGAGCTCCAGGGCGTCCTCCAGCCGCTCCTGCGCGTGTCCGGCCAACAGGCCGGCCGCGTAGGAGTCCTGGATCAGGTGGGCGAGCTGCTCGCTGGTGTAGGCCGCGTCGATCTCGTCCTTGGACTCCACGCGGAGCAGCCGCAGCAGCAGCTCGGCGCAGGCGTTGAGGAAGCCGATGAACGGGCGCAGCGGCCGGGCGAGCGCCGCCAGCGGCGGGCCCAGCACGAGCGCGGCGCGCTCGGGGGTGGCCAGCGCGATGTTCTTCGGGACCATCTCGCCGATCACCATGTGCAGCGCGACGACGACCGCCAGGGCCAGCACGTACGCGATCGGGTGCACCAGCTGCGCGGGGACGCCGAGCGCGTGGAACGGGCCTTCCAGCAGTCCGGCCAGGGCCGGTTCGGCCAGCGCGCCGAGAAGCAACGAACAGACTGTGATCCCGAGTTGGGCGGCGGCCATCATCGCCGTGACGTCTTCGAGAGCGCGCACGACCGTGGCCGCGCGCCGGTCGCCTGCCTCCGCGAGCGGCTCGACCTGGCTGCGGCGCACCGCGACCAGCGCGAACTCCGCGCCGACGAAGAAGGCGTTGCCGAGCACGAGCAGGATCGCAAACGCGAGCTCAAGAACGTTCACCGCTCACCTGCCGGACCCTGCGTGGCACGATCAGTGCGATCGGTGCGATCAGAACGATCAAAGCGGTCCGATCGATCCGATCGACTCCGCTGGTTTCGATCACGATGCTCGCGGTGATCGCGGTGATTGTGGTGATCGCGGTGATTGTGGTGATCGCGGTGATTGTGGTGATCCGGTTCCACCAGGCGCTCCAGGCGGACCAGTTCGGTGCGGTGCCGCTGCACCTCCAACGCGGTGAGCCGCCAGCCGGGCAGCTCCGCGCTGTCGCCCTCAGCGGGCAGGCGGCCGAGCAGGTCGGTGAGCAGGCCGGCGACCGTCTCGTACGGGCCGTCCGGTGCCCGGAGGCCGACGGACTCCAGCACGTCGACGCGGCAGCGGCCCTCCGCCTCCCACGCCTGCCGACCCTCGACGGCCGCCACCGGCCGCAGCTCGGGCAGGTCGGCCGGGTCGTGCTCGTCCTGGACCTCGCCGACCATCTCCTCGACGATGTCCTCCAGCGTCGCCACCCCGGCCGTCCCGCCGTACTCGTCGACCACGACGGCCAGTTGCTGACGGCTGCGCAGCAGGTCGAGCAGCCGGTCGGCGGGCAGCGTCTCCGGCACCAGCAGCGGCGGCGAGGCGAGCGCGCCGACCCGCACCGCTGCGCGGTTCCCGGCCCGCACGGCGAGCGCGTCCTTCAGCGTCACCACGCCGACCACGTCGTCGATCGACTGCCGGTAGACGGGGAAGCGGGAAAGCCCGGTCGCCCGGGTCAGGTTGAGCACGTCGGCGGCGGTGGCGTGGTCCTCCAGCGCGGCGACGTCGATGCGCGGGGTCATCACGCTCTCCGCCGTCAGCTCGGCCAGGCCGAGCGTGCGGACGAACAGGTCTGCGGTGTCGCGTTCCAGTGCGCCCTCACTCGCCGAGTGCCGGGCCAGCGCGACCAGTTCCTCGGCGCTGCGCGCGGAGGCGAGCTCCTCGGCGGGCTCCAGGCCGAACCCGCGGACGATGCGGTTGGCGATCCCGTTGAGCAGGAGGATCAGCGGGCGGCAGAGCGTGGAGAAGATCCGCTGCGGCGCGGCGACCGCCCGGGCCACCTGGAGCGGACGCGAGATCGCCCAGTTCTTCGGGACCAGCTCACCGACGACCATCTGCAGCACGGTCGCCAGCAGCATCCCCACCACCGCGGCCACCCCGGTCACCAGCGATCCCGGCAGCCCCACCGACGTGAGCGGCGGCGAGAGCAGCCGGGCCAGTGCGGGGTTGGCCAGCATGCCGACGAGCAGCGAGGTGACGGTGATGCCGAGCTGCGCGCCGGAGAGCTCGAAGGAGAGGGTGCGCAGTGCCCGCGCGACCCCGGCCGCACGCCGGTCCCCCGTGGCCGCGGCCCGGTCCACCTCCCCCCGGTCGACGGTGACGAAGGCGAACTCGGCGGCCACGAAGACGCCGTTGGCCAGGATCAGCAGGACGGCGATGCCGAACAGCAGCCAGGCCGCGGCGATACTGTGAGGGTCCATGGACGGGGCAACTTCTCCAAGTCATCCAAAGTTTTGGCAAAGACGCCTACCGTACCAGGATGCCTGAAAACTCGGGATGAACGACGCAGGTCAGCGCTGTGCCGTCCCGTAGACGTCCACGCACGCCTGCAACTCCTTGGCCTTCCGGGCCGCCTGACGCCGTCCCGCGCCCGGCTGGATGGCGACGACCGCGAGGGTGCCACCGTCGGCGAGGTCGAGCAGCACCCACGGGTCGCCCTGACGCAGGTTGACGCCGATGATCTGCGGCCACTCCAGGCGGCGGGTGCGGACGAAGTTGACCACCGTCAGCCCCTGCCGGTCGGCCTTGGCCTTGGGGCGGGCCAGCACCACCAGGACGATCGCGAAGACCACACCGGAGCTGCCGATCCCGATCCGGTCGTGGCGCTGCCAGTCGGGCGCGGACAGGATCGCGAGCGTCGCGAAGAACGCCACGGAGACCGCCGCCAGCCCGAGCAGCACGACGCGGGTCAGCACCGGCCGCCACGTGTGCGGCAGCGTCGGCGGACCGGTCACCCGGCTCGGGCGGGCGGTCATGTCAGCGCCTCCACAGCGTCTCCCTCGCGGGTTCTCCCTGGCGGGCCCCCACTGATCCTCCCCCGGTGACCCGCCAAGGATTCACCGCCAGCCTCTCAGAGGCGGCAGGCGTGGATGTTGGTCACCAGGATGGCGCGCGCCCCGATGCCCCACAGGTCGTCCATGATCCGCTGAGCCTCCTTCCGCAACACCATCGAACGGACCGCCACCCAACCCTCGCTGTGCAGCGGGGAGACGGTCGGCGACTCCAGGCCGGGCGTCAGCGCAACCGCCTCGGCGACGCGCTCCGCCCGGATGTCGTAGTCCATCATCACGTACCGACGGGCCACCAGAACACCCTGCAGACGTCGCATGAACTGGTCCACGGCGGGCTCCTCGGTCGCGCCGACGGAACGGATCACCACCGCGTCGGAGACCAGGATCGGCTCGCCGAAGACCTCCATGCCAGCGTTGCGCAGGCTGGTGCCGGTCTCCACCACGTCGGCGATCACGTCGGCGACGCCGAGCTGCACGGCCGTCTCGACGGCGCCGTCCAGCTTGGTCACGGTGGCGGAGACGCCCGCCTCGGCCAGGTGCTTCTCGACCAGGCCGGTGTAGGAGGTCGCGATCCGGCGGCCCTCCAGGTCCTTGACGCTGGTGGCGACACCGGGCGGGCCGGCGAAGCGGAAGGTCGAGGCGGCGAAGCCGAGCGAGAGGATCTCCTCGGCGTTGGCTCCGGAGTCCAGCAGCAGGTCGCGGCCGGTGAAGCCGACGTCGAGACGGCCGGAGCCGACGTAGATCGCGATGTCGCGCGGGCGCAGGTAGAAGAACTCGACGTTGTTCTCCGGGTCGACCAGGACCAGCTCCTTGCTGTCCTTACGCTGACGGTACCCGGCCTCATGGAGCATGCCGGCCGCCGGTTCGGCGAGGGAGCCCTTGTTGGGGACGGCGATGCGGAGCATGGGTCTTGGCCTTTCGTCCGGTGCTGCGTGGGTGAACTGCTGAGCTGGTGAACTGCTGGACTGGACTGCTGAACTACGGGGTGGGAAGAGCTGGTTGGTGAACGTGGTGCGGACGTCTGCGGATCGGCCCCGGACATGAAGAAGCGGGGCACCGAAACGGCTCGGTGCCCCGCTGCGTCATGACACGCGGGGTCTACAGATGGGCGTAGACGTCTTCCAGGCTGAGGCCGCGCGCGACCATCATCACCTGCAGGTGGTACAGCAGCTGGGAGATCTCCTCGGCGGTCCGCTCGTCGGACTCGTGCTCGGCGGCCATCCACACCTCGGCGGCCTCTTCGACGACCTTCTTGCCGATGGCGTGGACGCCCAGGCCGACCAGCTCGGCGGTGCGCGAACCGGGCGCGCCGGAGGTGGCCTTCTGCTGCAGCTCGGTGAAGAGCTCTTCGAATGTCTTCTGCGCCATGATGGGCTCCACCCTACGTGGTTCCCTGGGAACAGGTCGTGTCGTCCCACCGTACGGACGGTGTCGTGGACGCCAATCCCTGCGGATTCCCTGCGGATCCTCTGCGGCATCCCTCCGGCGAACCCGGCCGGCGGCGTGCTCAGCCCGCCAGGCCCCGGAGCAGCACGGCCGTGCTGAGCGCCGCCGTGGTCGCCTCGTGGCCCTTGTCCTCCTTGGAGTCGGGCAGTCCCGCGCGGTCCAGCGCCTGCTGCTCGTTGTCACAGGTCAGCAGCCCGAAACCGACCGGGATGCCGGAGTCGACGGAGACCTGGGTCAGCCCCATGGTCGCGGCCTCGCACACAAAGTCGAAGTGTGGCGTCCCGCCTCGGATGACGACGCCGAGCGCGACGATCGCGTCGTACTCACAGGCTGCGAGCACCTTCGCGGCCACCGGCAGCTCGAAGCTGCCGGGCACGCGCAGCAGCGTGCGGTCGGTGACGCCGTACTCGTCCAGCGCCCGCTCGGCGCCGGCGATCAGACCGTCCATGACCACGGTGTGCCACTGCGCCGCGACGATCGCGACCTTCAGGTCCTTCGCGCCCTGCACGTCGAGCTTGGGGGCTCCCTCGCCGCTCACTTGCTTCGTCCTCTCGGTGGTGATTCGGGTTCTGGTGGTGTTCTCTGAGCGCCGTCGGGCGCTGTCAGGCGCTGTGCGCCGGGACGGGCTCTTCCAGCCACGGCAGGTCGTGGCCCATCCGGTCGCGCTTGGTCAGCAGGTAGCGCAGGTTGTGCTCGCCGACGCCGACGCGTACCGCCTCACGGTCCGTCACCTGGACGCCGTGACCGCTCAGCGCCTCGTGCTTGTCGGGGTTGTTGCTCAGCAGCCGCACGGAGCGGACTCCGAGGTCGGTCAGGATCATCGCGGCGGCACGGTAGTCGCGGGCGTCGGCCGGCAGGCCCAACTCCAGGTTGGCGTCGACCGTGTCCCGGCCGTCCTCCTGCAGTTCGTAGGCGCGCAGCTTGTGCAGCAGTCCGATGCCACGGCCCTCGTGACCGCGCAGGTAGAGGACCACGCCGCGACCCTCCTGCGCTATCCGCGTCAGCGACGCGGCCAGCTGCGGCCCGCAGTCGCAGCGCAGCGAGCCGAAGACGTCACCGGTCAGGCACTCGGAGTGGACCCGGACCAGCACGTCCTCGCCGTCCGGCAACCGTCCGTCCGGGCCCAGGCCGCCCGCGACCAGGGCGATGTGCTCGATGCCGTCCGGCTCGCTGCGGTAGCCGAGCGCGGTGAACGAGCCGTGCTCGGTCGGCAGCGAGGTGGTCGCCGCGCGGGTGACGCTCGCCTCGGTGCGGCGTCGGTAGGCGATCAGGTCCTCGATGGAGACGATGGCCATGCCGTGGCGGCGCGCGAACGGGACCAGCTCCGGCAGCCGGGCCATGGTGCCGTCGTCGTTGGCGATCTCGCAGATCGCGGCGGCCGGACGCAGCCCGGCCAGGCGGCACAGGTCCGGCCCGGCCTCGGTGTGGCCGTCGCGCTCCAGCACGCCGCCCGCGCGGGCGCGCAGCGGGAAGACGTGGCCGGGGCGGACGAAGTCGCCGGGGACGGTGGCCGGGTCGGCCAGCATACGGATCGTCAGCGCCCGGTCGGCGGCGGAGATCCCGGTGGTGGTGCCCTCCCTGGCGTCCACCGAGACGGTGAAGGCGGTGCGCATCGACTCGGTGTTCTGCTGGACCATCTGGTCCAGCTCCAACCGGTCCAGGTCCTCGCCGGTCATCGGCACGCAGAGCAGGCCGCGGCACTCGCGCATCGCGAAGGCGACCAGCTCGGGCGTAGCGAGCTCGGCTGCGAAGACCAGGTCGCCCTCGTTCTCGCGGTTCTCGTCGTCGACGACCACGATGCCGCGCCCGGCGGCGAGTTCGGCGACGGCGAACTCGATGCTGTCGAGGGTGAGGTCCTCGTAGACCTCACCGTGCTGCTGGGCCAGTTCCTGAACGGCGGTCATGCGACGGCTCCTTCCGCGTGCGCGGAGCGGTCCTGCTGGGTGGGGAGTTCGAGCTGCGGGGTGCGGGTACGCAGCCACCAGGAGCGCAGACCCAGGATCACCAGGACGAAGTAGATGATGTAGACGTAACCGGAGAAGGCGTAGCCGCTGGTGAAGTTGAGCGGCACCCCGACGAGGTCGACGGCGAGCCAGGCGAACCAGAACTCGACCCAGCCACGGGCCTGCGCGTACATGGCCGCAAGCGTGCCGGTGAAGATGTAGGCGTCGGGCCAGGGGCTCCAGGACAGGCTCGGGTAGGCATTGAACAGCTCGGCCAGTGCGACCGTGCCGACGACCGTGCCCGCGACCAGTACGCCACGCTCGGCCCAGGTCGCGAAGCGCACGGTGACGTCACCGGCCTTGGCCCGACCGCGTTGCCACCGGTACCAGCCCCAGACCGAGACGACGACCACGATCAGCTGCTTGCCCGCGCTGCCGCTCAGGTGCCCGGCCGCGAAGGCCGCGAAGAGCACGACGCCGGAAAGCAGCTGCACGGGCCAGGTGAGCATCGAGCGTCGCCAGCCCAGCGCGAGGGCGCCGAGGCCGAGCAGGTTGCCCACCATGTCCGACCACTTGATGTGCTGCCCGAACAGGCTGAACGCCGTGCTGTTGAGGTCGTTGACCAAGCCGCTCATGGTCCGTCAGACCTCCGACGTCGCGATGTCGCCGAGCTGGAACGCGCGGTCGGTGAGCATCCGCTCGACGTACTTGGCGATGACGTCGACCTCGAGGTTGACCGGCTCGCCGATCCCCTTGCGGCCCAGCGTGGTGTGGGCGAGCGTGGCCGGGATCAGGCTGACCGTGAACGAGTCGCGGGCCGCCTCCACCACCGTCAGGCTGATGCCGTCGACGGTGATCGAGCCCTTCTCGACCAGGTACCGGGAGAGGTGGGCCGGGAGGCTGAAGCGCAGCACCTCCCACTGCGGGCTGCCGTCCGCGCCGGCGTCGCCGGGAGCGCGGGAGAGCAGCTCGGCGGTGCCGTCGACATGACCCTGCACCAGATGTCCGCCCAGGCGTGCGCCGAGGGCCATCGCCCGCTCCAGGTTGACCCGGGAGCCGACGGCGAGGGCCGCCAGGCTGGACCGCTCCAGCGTCTCGCGCATCACGTCGGCACTGAACTCGCCCGGCTGGGCGGCCAGTTCGGCGTCGGTGTCGAGGACGGTCAGGCAGACGCCGTTCACCGCGATGGACTGGCCCTCGTGGGCGTCAGCGGTGGTGAGGGGGCCGCGCAGGCGGATACGGGCGGAGTCGCCCAGGTCCTCGATCGAGAGGACCTCGCCAAGCTCTTCGATGATTCCCGTGAACATTCAGCTCTCCGTGACCTCGCGCCTACTGCGCGGTCTCCGGGGCTGTATCGGGAGCTGACAACGGACGACAATCCACGGGTCACGGGACGACGCGGAGCCCTGCCGGTAGCCCGGAACGGGCCGAACCGGACGCATCCGGGGAGGATGCGCGCGTTGCGACGACGCCGCAGCCCGACGTCCGCCGCGCACTGCCTCCCATCCGGACTTTCACCGTCGGTCCAGGAATTTCACCTGGTCAACCGACCGCTGGAGGCGGCCGGGTCGCGGACTGTAACCGCCGGTTCGGAATTACACCGACCCCGGAGTGCGCAAACGTCGTACTGCTGCAGTCAGTCTGCCACGAACCCGTGTCAAGGGCGCAAGACCCGTCACCCGCCCGCGCCTGTGGGATGGATCACCGCCGGGAGCAGGAATGAATCCGCGCCGAGCCGCTGACCTGCTGAGCTGTGCCGACTCCGTGCTGTGCCGACTCGGTCCTGCGCCGGCTCGGTGCTGCGCCGGCTCGGTGCTGCGCCTCGTCACTCCTCCGCGGGCTGGCCGGTGTTCGGCCGGACCAGACCGCTCTCGTAAGCGAGGACCACCAGCTGCGCGCGGTCGCGCGCGCCGAGCTTGAGGAGAGCGCGGCTGACATGGGTCTTGACGGTGAGCGGGCTGACCGCGAGCTGCTCGCCGATCTCGTCGTTGGACAGGCCGGTGGCCACCAGGGAGACGATCTCGCGTTCGCGGTCGGTCAGCGCCGAGAGACTGGTCGGCGCGGGCGTCGGGTTGGTGCGGTCGGGCTGGGAGAGGAACCGGGAGATCAGCTCCTTGGTCGCGGCGGGCGTCAGCAGCGCCTCGCCCCGGGCGACCACCCGGATCGCGTCGAGCAGCGCGTCCGGCTCCGCACCCTTGCCCAGGAAGCCGCTGGCCCCGGCACGCAGCGCCTGGAAGACGTAGTCGTCTATCTCGAAGGTGGTCAGCACCAGCACCCGGACACCCGCCAGGTCCTCGTCGGCGATGATCCGGGCGGTGGCCTCCAGGCCGTCCATCTCCGGCATCCGGATGTCCATCAGCACGACGTCGGCGCGGGCCTTCTTGGCCAGCGCGACCGCCTCGTGCCCGGTGGCGGCCTCGCCGACGACCGTGAGGTCGGGCGCGGAGTCCACAAGCACCTTGAGGCCCGCCCTGACCAGGACCTGGTCGTCAGCGAGCAGCACACGGATGGTCATGCGGTTCCCGTCATTCCGGCGACGGCAGGGGCGTCTGCCGCTGGGGTGGTCAGCGAGGTCGTCTGCGACGTTGTCTGCGCGGGCGTGGCGGAGCCTGCGCCCGGCTCGTAGGGCAGCTCCACCACGACGCGGAACCCCCCGTCCGGGCGCGGCCCGGCCCGGAAGCTGCCGCCCACGGTGGCCGCGCGCTCGCGCATGCCGATGATCCCGTATCCGCCGGACGTGCGGGGCTCCCCGCGCGCGGCGCGGTCACCACGCTCGCCCCGCTCGGGACGCTCACTGCGGTCGGAGCGCTCGGACGGGCCGCCCGTGGGCCCCTCGTCCTCGACCTCGATGCGCAGCGTGCGCGACCGGTAGTCGAGCCGCACCACGGCCGAGGAGCTCCCGGCGTGCTTGCCGACATTGGTCAGCGACTCCTGGACGACCCGGTAGGCGGTCAGGTCGACGGTGGCCGGAAGCGGCTGCGGCACGCCCTCGACATGCCGTTCGACCCGCAGGCCCGCCTTCTCGAACTTGGCCAGCAACGCCGGAAGCTGGTCCAGTCCCGGCGCGGGCTCGCGCGGGCTGACGGAGTTCTCGTCGTTCTCGCCGGTCTGCCGCAGCACGGCCACGGTCGCGCCGAGCTCGGTAAGCGCGGCGCGCCCGGCCTCGCGGACCTGGGCGAGCGCCTCGCGCGCGGTGTCGGGCTGGGTGGCCAGCACGGTCGAGGCGACCCCGGCCTGGATGTTGATCAGCGCTATGTGGTGACCGACGATGTCGTGCAGTTCGCGGGCGATCCGCAGCCGTTCTTCGGCGACACGGCGGCGGGCCTCCTCCTCGCGGGTGTGCTCGGCGCGGCGGGCCCGCTCCTCTATCGCCGCGACGAAGGCGCGACGGCTGCGCACCGCCTCGCCTATCGCGACGGTCATCGCGGTCCAGGCGAAGGCGTAGCCGTTGACGGCCTGGTCCCACTTCTCCGGAGAGAGCGCCATGCTCGCGATGCCGACGGAGAGCACCGCGATGCCGCCGATGGCGAGGGCGAGCCGACGCTCGACGACGGAGCAGACGGTGTAGATCCCGAGACCGGCACCGGCCAGGATCGGGCCACGCACGGGCCCGACGAACATGTACCCAACGGTCGCGGCCACGGTGAGCGCCAGCACCGACACCGGATAGCGGCGACGCAGCGCCAGCGGGGCGTAGACCAGGAACCCGGCGACGACCAGCACCTCGGAGGGGTCGATCTCGGACCAGCTCTTGGTCGGGCCGCCGTCGCGCCAGACGAGGGTGAGCCCGTAGAGCCCGAACGCCAGCAGCGTGTCCATCCAGTAGGGATGGGCACGCGCGAAGAGGCGGATGCGGCGGAGCAGGTCCATGGCTTCAACGGTAGAGGCAAAGCGGTCATGGACCGTCATGCCGTGGTACCGATCACCTGGGCCGAACCTACGTGCCACCTCGTATAACCTGGTCCGGTTTGGACGGCTTACGGGGATTTCCACCCCAACACCCTCGAACACGACTGCTGTCACGCGAACAGAACCGCGACGATGTGGAGAGCCGATGAGCGGCGAGCTGAGTCGCAGCGGAGCGGAGCCGAAGCGAAGCGCGAAGGAACAGCCATGAGCGGCGAGCTGAGTCGCAGCGGAGCGGAGCCGAAGCGAAGCGCGAAGGAACAGGCGTGAGTGGCCGGGGCCTCGGCGGCTGGGAACTGCACGGCGACGGCCGGCACATCGAGACCGGCGAGGTCGTCAAGCCGTGGGAGCGGCTGAGCTGGGGCCGGACCATCGGCCTGGGCGCGCAGCACGTCGCGTCGATGATCGGCGCCTGCTACGTCGCGCCGCTGCTGATGGGCCTGGACCCGAACCTCACCGTGATGATGTCGGGCGTCGCGACCATCCTCTTCCTGCTGCTGACCCGCGGCCGGATCCCGAGCTACCTCGGCAGCAGCCTCTCCTTCGTAGGCGCGGCGACGACGATCAGGCTGCAGGGCGGCTCGACGTCGGCGATCACCGGCGCGCTGCTGGTGACCGGTCTGGTGCTGGCCGTGTTCGGGCTGGTGGTGAAGGCGGGCGGGGCCCGGATCATCCACGTGGTACTGCCGCCCGCGGTGACCGGCGCGGTGGTCATGCTGATCGGCTTCAACCTCGCGCCGGTGACCGCCGGCACGTACTGGCCGCAGGACCAGTGGGTGGCGCTGGCCACGATGGCGGCGACCGGCTTCGCGCTGGTGGCGCTGCGCGGCTTCTGGTCCCGTATCGCGATCTTCCTGGGGCTGGTCTTCGGCTACGCGTTCTCCTGGGTGTTGGACCGCACGCTCGGCAAGATCTACTCGCCGGACGGCAGCGGCAAGGTCACCGACCACTGGCGGCTCAACCTCTCCGGCGTCGGCCACGCCCGCTGGGTCGGCCTGCCGCACTTCCACGGACCGACGTTCAGCGGGTCGGCGATCGTGGTCGCGCTGCCGGTCGTCATCGCGCTGATCGCGGAGAACACCGGTCACGTCAAGGCGGTCAGCGAGATGACCGGCGCGGACCTGGACGACAGGATGGGCGACGCGATCGCCGCTGACGGCATCGCGACGGTCCTCTCCACGGCGGTCGGCGGCGGGGCCACCACCACCTACGCCGAGAACATCGGCGTGATGGCGGCCACCCGCGTCTACTCCACGGCCGCCTACTGGTGCGCGGCGGTCTTCGCCTTGCTGTTCGGCCTCTGCCCGAAGTTCGGCGCGATCATCACGGCGATCCCCGGCGGGGTGCTGGGCGGCATCACGGTCGTCCTCTACGGCATGATCGGCTGCTCGGCGCGCAGATCTGGATCCGCAACAAGGTGGACCTGACCAACCCAATCAACCTGATCCCCTGCGCGGCCGGGATCATCATCGGCGCGGGCGGCGTCACTATGAAGATCAGCAGCAGCTTCTCGCTCGGTGGCATCGCCCTGGGCACGATCGTGGTCCTCTTCGGCTACCACGCGCTGCGCCCGCTGGCTCCGGCCGCCATGCGGCAGGCCGCGACGGCGGGACAGGCCGGACAGGCCGGACAGGCCGGACAGGCCGAGGCCGACGGGACGCAGCCGACGGAGGGTCAGACCGGTTCGGGCTCGGCCACGGACTGACCTGAAGGCTTTCGCTCACCCACCTCGTGTCAGCAACCGGGCTGCGGCGGCGACTTCGCCGTTGATCCGGCGTCGTGGGATCGGCACGGTGGCACCGCCTCTCGGTGGCCGGGGTGTGGGCAGGGGCGTGCGGGCTGAGCGGTCGTCAGGCGAGGGCGGACTCGCCGTTGGCCTCCTCCTCCAGATGCCAGTGCAGGTCCAGCACGCCCGGTTCCAGGGAAAGCCGGGTGACGGCCGGCTCCAGCGCCTTGCCCGCATCCCCCTCGACGGTGACGGTCGCGCGGAGGCTGGCCACGTCCTCGCCCTCCCGGGTGGCACGCAGCCCGGCGGGAGTGAGACCGGCGCCGGTGAGTGCCTGCAACAGCAGGGCGCGGATGTGCGACTCGTTGCGACGGCTGCAGCGCAGGTGCACGGTCACCCGGCTGCTGGTGTCCGGGTCGGACCCGGCCGAAGGCGCCCGGTCCAGCAGCCGCCCGGCCGGGCGGAGCACCAGGTGGACGGCGAGTACGGCGAACGTCCCGACCAGCGCCAACTGGAGCCGCCCGGACGCCGCCAGCACTCCGACGGCCGCCGAGCACCACAGCGTGGCAGCGGTGTTGAGCCCGCGCACGCCGCCGCTGTCGCGCAGGATCACGCCACCGCCGAGGAAGCCGATGCCGGACACGACGTAGGACGCGACGCGGGTGGGGCTGCTGGTGTCCCCGGCCGCGACGCTGTAGAGGACGAACAGCGTCGCGCCGGTGGCGACCAGCGCGTTGGTGCGCAGCCCGGCCATCCGGGCGCGCCACTGTCGTTCGACGCCGATCAGTGCGCCGCAGCCGACGCCGGTGCCGAGACGGATCAGGAATTCGGCGGTGGTCAGGGACTGCACAGCCCGGACTCCTTCGGTGGTTCGTGTTCGGTGGCTCGTGTTAGGTGGTTCGTTTGCGTGGTCGGGCCGAGTATGCGTGGTCGGAGCCGTCCTGCTGGGGAACTCCAGACGTCGGCACGTCGGCGGGACGTCTCCCCCCCCGTCACGTGGGCAGACGAAAAGCGGACCTGGCGGAAGGATCGGGAAATTCCTCGGACCGAATGCGGGCAGCACAAATTCACACCCGTGGCCGGAACGGCGAAATCACCGGATCAGGCCATGCGTGTGCGTACCCGTGTGTCAGGAACCGCCTGCTGCGGGACCGGTCGAGCGCGGATGCGGACTACTGCCAGGTTTCATCAGGCCCCACCTCCCCAGGTCAGCGCACTCCCGTGCGGAACACCGACACCTCCCACGTAAGAGCTTCGGCACTGCACGGCGTGTCCCGCCCATCGGTCGGGCGGGAAGCCACTTGGCCTCAACCCTTAAGCCGGGAAGAGGTGTCCTGACCCTGGGCGTCTCTCGACGTCGTCGGGTCAGTGGCCTGTATCCGTGCAGACGCCTCACCGAACGAGGTGTCGCAGGAGAAGTGAACCGACCCACGCGGGGGAAAGTCAACCCGGCACGTAACAATCAGCCGCTCCGGCAGTTGCACATCGGTCGCAGGTGGACGGAGGAATGAATTCCCGTCAGCCACAGAAGTCACCGGACAACGGCGACAACAACACGTCAAAGAATCCGGGAACTTGCTTCACCACCGAATCACTGATCTATGCTGAGGGCGTTGAAACGAAGAGGGCACCTCGTTCGGTGAGGCGTCTTCACGGACACAGGCCACTGATCCCACCCGTCGAGAGACGCTCCGGATCAGGACACCTCCTCCCGACCTAAGGGTTGAGGCCAAGTGGCTTCCCAGTCAGCGCACTTGGGATCACGCCGTGGAGTGCCAAAGCTCTGACGAGTTGGGGTGTTCCGGCTACCGCGTCCTGTCGCGGTCTCTCACAGCCGGTCCGCTCCTTGCCGCGTCGCATCGGTGCCACGCGCACCACGGCCGGAAGGAGGCGAAGTCATGGACGACAGTCCGAGTCCATGTCCGGGCCGACCCCTGCCCGGCCATCCCGCCGAGCCTGGTCCGGCCCGCGTTCACCGCTGACCGCACGCCCGCGCCGTCCGCCACGCCGTCGACGGCGTCGTGGCGCGGGCACGCCTGCCCAGAAGGAGCCTCTTCGTCATGACCGTGATGTCCTTTCGCCCGCACACCCCGCACACCAGCCCGCACACCACCCCGCAGACGTCCGGCCGTCGCCCGCACGACGTACTGCACGACGTAGTGCGCGGCGCGCTCGGCCGACTCCGGCACATCAGGGCCTCCCGCCGTGTCCGCCGAGGCGTCGCTCGCCCAGGCCACCGTCACCGCGCTGCATACCACCGCCGCCGAGCCTTCGACCGCGTACGGGACACTGCGCCTCGCCCTCCACGACGGCGTCGAGCGCGTCTACCTGCTCGACCCGCACGACTTCGCCGCGACCACCTCCGCCGAGGTGGCCTACGACGCGCGGGTCCACGCCGCGTACATCCTGGCCGCCCAGGGCCACCGCCCGGAGTGGCTCGCGCCCCACCTCGACCTGCCGCTCTCCGCCGCCCGCGCGATCTGCGCCCGAGCGGAGCGCCACGGCCCACGCGGCCCGCGCAACGCCGTCGCACGCCGCTGAGCCCATCACCTACCCGGAAGGACCCCCCGTGACGGTCACCTATCAGCGCGCACACCAGCACCGCGAGCTGTCCGCTGCCATCCCGCCGACCCGCCTGCCTTCGGCCGGCCGCAGGCCACCGGTCCCGGTGGCGGTCCCGCCACGCATCGAGGTCGACGGGCGGCGCCGCCGGGCCGCCGCCGGCGGGCGGCCCCTGGACCTGACCCGGCGTGAGTTCGACCTGCTGGCCCATCTGGTCGTCAACGCGGAGCTGGTCTTCTCGCGCACCCAGCTGCTGGAACTCGTCTGGGAGCAGCCGGACGTCGGCGACGGCCGGACCGTCGACGTCCATGTCGCCCGGCTGCGCCGGAAACTGGGCGATCCGTACCGGTGGATGCTGGCCACCGTGCGCGGCGTGGGGTACAAGTACGACCCCGCGCCGTAGCCGCGGCGGCGCAACTGCGACGTTGTTGCAGGTAGAAGGCTCGGGCATCTGTCTTCTCATCTTCACGGATGCGAAGATGAGTGTGTACCGTGGTCCTGTGAACACGCTTCCTGCCCTGCTGCTCGCGGCCGGTGGCGTCGGCTTCGGCCACGCCGTCATGCCGGACCACTGGCTGCCGCTCGCCGTCCTCTCCCGCACGAGGCGCTACCGCACCGGGCGAGTCGTCCGGCTGTCGCTCGCCGCCGCGCTGACGCACGTCCTCGTCTCGCTGCTGCTCGGCGCGGTGCTGGTGGTCGTCGGGCTCCAGTTCCGCACGACGGTCGCCCGCCACACCGACCTCGTCGTCGGGGGCGTGCTGCTGGTGACGGGCGCGGTCTTCCTCGTCCTGGACCTGCTGGGCAAGGGCCACGGCCACAGCCACGACGGCGACGGCGGGCACAGCCAGGGTCACGGACGCGGACACGGACACACGCACGACCACGGGCACGCCCCCGACCACGAACACGACCACGACGGCCGCCACACCCACGCCGTCGGCACCACGGCGGTTCTGGACCGACCGAAAGCGGAACACGAGCACAGCCACCCACAGCGCAGCCCGCGCGGGCTGGCCGGGCTGCTGATCCCCTTCGGGGCTGCCGCCTCGCCGGATCTGACGATCCTTCCGGTCTTCCTGGCCGCAGGAGCGCTGGGGGCGACGGCGGCGATCGGCTCGCTGCTGGTCTTCACTCTGGTGACCGTCGGCACCATCGTCGGCCTGACCGTCGCCGCCGCGCTCGGGGCGCGGCTGCTGACGGCACCGTGGATCGACAAGCGCGCCAACATGCTGACGGCGGTCACGCTGCTGGTGATCGGCGCGCTGGTCGCTCTCGGCTGGATCTGACCTGCGCGTTCGCTACGCGGCTGCCTCAGCCGTCCGCGCGCCCCGACCGGCCGGGCGGGGCAGGTAGGTCGCGGCGTAGACGAGGGTCGCCGCCGCCATGATGCCGAAGCTGGGCGGGCACTGCGGGATCCACGCGGCGGCGGCCAGACCGGCCCACATCTCCGCGACCGCCAGACCGCCCGCCAGCGCAAGGCCGACGAAGGGCCGCTGCGTCATCCGCAGCGCCGCGCCCGCGGGGGCGGCCAGCAGGCCGAGCAGCAGCAGCGAACCGACGGCCTGGGTCGCCTCGCCGGCCGTCAGGCCGACCAGGGCCAGGAAGCCCAACCCCAGCGCCTTGACCGGGACTCCACGCGCGGCGGCGACGTTCTCATCCAGCGTCGCGAAGAGCAGCGGCCGGGCGATCAGCAGTACCAGCGCCGTCACCACGAGCGCGATCACGACCGCGACCGTCGTCTGGCCGCCGTCCAGGCCGAAGATCGAGCCGAAGAGCACCGAGGTGCCCGCGCCGCCGTTCCCCATGCCGCTGGCCGAGGTGGTGTAGAGGGTGAGGAAGAACGAGCCGAGGCCCAGGATCCAGGCGAAGGCGCTGCCGATCACCACGTCGTCCGCCTTGCCGCGGCGGCCGATACCGCCGAGCAGCAGACCGACCAGGACGCAGGCGACGAAGAGGCCGAGCCGCAGGTCGTATCCGGCGGCGAGTGCGGCCATCGCGCCGGTGAAGGCGACATGGCTCAGCGCGTCCCCGGTGAAGACCTGAGCGCGCAGCACCAGGAAGAAGCCGACCAGCCCCGCCGCCAGTGCGATGAACGTGCCCGCCAGCAGCGCGTGCTGGAAGAACGGCTGGGTCCACGCGGAGACCGCGAGGGACATGGTCGGGGCCGTCATGCCGCACCTGCCAGGGTCGGGACCGCGCGTCGCCGCTCGGCGGCCGCGGCCAACGCCCGCACGCCGTGGGCGAGCAGGAAGAGCGCGAACGCGAACGTGGTGACGAAGAAGCCGAGCGGGTAGTTCCAGTACCAGCCCGCGAACAGACCCAGCCAGGTCACGCCGAAGCCGATGACGACGGTGAGCAGCAGGCTCAACCCCGGCCGGGCGGTGAGCACCTGGGCCGTCGCGGCGGGCAACACCATCAGCGCGAAGACCAGCAACGCGCCGGTGATCTGCGCGGCCTCGGCGGTCGCGGCACCGAGCAGCACCAGGAACGCCACCGACAGCGCCCGCACCGGCACCCCGCGCGCGGCGGCGACCTGCGGGTCGACGGAGGCGAAGAGCAGCGGGCGGCCGATCACCGCGAGCACGCCCAGCACCACGACGCCGGCGACGGCCAGCGTCGTCACCTGACCGGTGGTGATGCCGGTGAAGTTGCCGAAGAGCAACGCCTGCGGGCCCTCCAACAGGCCCTTGTAGAGCGCCATGAAGAGGTATCCGCAGGCCAGCAGGAAGGCTTGGACGGTGCCGGTCGCCGCCGACTCCTCCGAGTCGCCGGGCTGACCCCCGCGGTTGCGTCGGAGCATGGCCAGCACCAGCGCGGCGGCGATGCAGAAGCCGAAGTAGCCGAGGCTGAGCGCGAATCCGGCCAGCGTCGCGAACGCCGCGCCGGGAAAGGCGACGACGGACAGGGTGTGCGCGGCGAAGGTCTGCCGCCGCAGCACGACGTACCAGCCGACGACGCCCGCGACGACGGCGACGATCGCACCCGCGCGGAAGGCGTTGAGCATGAACGGGTACGACCACATGACCTGGAAGTCGTAGAGCAGGTTCCAGGAGAACGGAGGAGCGGATCCCATCTCAGCCACCCGCTCCGGCGGGTGCTCCGGCGCTCGCGTCTGCCCGTGCTCCGTGCACTCCGGCGTGTGCGCCGGTGCCCTCGGGCTGTCCGACGACGACGAGGCGGCCGTCCTGGGTGGAGAGGACCTCGACCGGGGTGCGGTAGAGGCGGGTCAGCGTCTCGGAGGTGATCACCTCGGTGGGCCGGCCGCTGACGGCGCCGCCCTCGGCGATGTACACGACCCGGTCCAGGTGGTGCAGGATCGGGTTGACGTCGTGCGCGACCATGACCACGGCGACCTGCTCCTGGTGGCAGATCCGGCCGATCAGCGCGGCGACGGCGCTCTGGTTGGGAAGGTCCAGGCTGTCCAACGGCTCGTCCAGCAGCAGCACTTCGGGCTTGCGGACGAGGGCCTGCGCGATCAGCAGCCGCTGCTGCTCACCGCCGGAGCACTGCCCGATCGGGCGGTGCGCGTACGCGCTCGCGCCGACCAGCTCGATCACCTCACGGACCCGCTCGCGCGCGGCATGCCGGTTGCGCGCCCAGGGCAGGGGTATGCCCCAGCGGTCGCCGTCCAGGCCCATCCGGACGATGTCGACGCCACGGATCCGCAGGCTCGGGTCGAAGCTGCGGCGCTGCGGCAGGTAGCCGACGCGGCTGCCCGCCTCGCCGGGCCGACGGCCGAGCACGCGTATCTCGCCCTCGGCGGCGGGCACGACGCCGAGCAGCACCTTGACCAGCGTGGACTTGCCGACGCCGTTGGGCCCGAGGACGGCGACGAACTCGCCCGCCTGCACCTCGAGGTCGACGCCGGACCACAGCGTCCGCCCGCCCACGCGCACGGCGGCGCCCCTGAGGCCGACGACGGGCGCCGCGGCTTCGGTGGGCGTCGGGGTGGCCTTCTCGACGGCCGGTGCTTCGGCCGGTGCTGCGTCAGCGGGTGCGCTCACGGGGGGAGGATTCATGGCGTCACTTCCCGGTGGCCTGGTGGAGAGCCTGCTCCAGGCCCTGGAGCTCGGCGACCTGCCACTGCTGGAACGTGTCGTTCGCAGGGGCCAGGGTCTCGGTCACCTGGGCGACCGGAATGCCCTCGGACTTGGCCAGGTTGACCTGCGCGACCACATCCGGGGTCGAGTTCTGGCTGTTGTAGACGTAGACCTTGATCTGCTTGTTCTTGATCTGCTGGTCGATCAGCGCCTTGTCCGCGGCGGTCGGGTCGGTGCCCTCGCTCATCGCGTCCAGGAAGGTCTCCGGCGTCATCATCTTCAGCCCGAGGCCCTCGGCGAGCGGCGTGACGATCGACTCGGACGCCCCGATCGGCGTGCCCGCGTACTTCTGCTTGATCTGCGCGATCAGCTGGTTGTACTGGGCGAGGGTCTGCGTCTCGAAGGTCTGCTGCTGCGCGTCGAAGTAGGCGGCGTCGGCCGGGTCGAGCTTCTTGTACTCGTCGGTGATCGCGGCGATGACCTGCTTGACGTTGTCCGGCGAGTACCAGCGGTGCGGGTTGCCGCCCGGCTTGATCCCGACGAGGTCGCCGACGTTGAGCTCCGCGCGGCCCGTGCCCGGGTTGGTGGCCAGCAGCTTGTCCGCCCACGCGTCGTAGCCGATGCCGTTGACGATGGCCAGCTGCGCCGTGGTGACGGTGCGGGCGTCGGAGGCGGTGGGCTCGTAGGAGTGCGGGTCCGTGTTCGGGTTGGTGATGATGCTGGTCACATGCACGTGCGAGCCGCCGAGCTGGGTGGCGATGCTGCCCCAGAAGTTCTCGGCCGCGGCGACCTGGATCACCTTGCCGCCGGAGGCGCCCGAGGACCCCGCGTTGGTCCCGGCGGGTGCGGTGGTCGCGCAGGCGCTGACCGAGGCCACCAGCGCGACCGCTCCTGCACCCAGCGCCAGCTTGGTGGTACGACGGCGGAAGGTGGCGGGCGCGGGCATGATGAGGGACCCCCTGGGCTGGGACGGCGGTGCGGCGACGTCTTCAGGTTAACTTGGAAACGGTTTTCATCGTAGCCCGAATGGGTGTGAGATGAAAACCGTTCCCGCCGTCACCCGTCCGAGTGGCACACGCCGGGCTCGCCGCTTGGCCCGCCGGGCCGCGCCAAGGCCGCATCAGGGTCTGCCGCCGTAGCGCTCGGAACGCGTCAAGGACCGCCCCACGCGGGCCCGGACGGGGGTGAACTGGTGCCATGACTCATCCAGTGATGGTCCTCGACGACACCCGCGACAGCCTGTCGGCCCTCGGCAACCTGGCGACCCCGGCGTACCCAGCATTCCCCGCCGCCGACGCGCGGGCCGGGACCTCCTTCGTGCAGACCGCCTCACAGACCGCCACGCAGCCCGTCGTCGGCCCGGTGAGCGGCACGGTGAGCGGCACAGATGACGAAGAGGACGAGGTGTTCGCCCTCACCGGCCACTGCCGGATGTCCATGCACTTCCAGCTGTAACCAGCAGGCCGCTCAGGTCTGCGTCCCGGGGACGAACCGTCCGCCCCGGACCAGCCGGGCCAGGTCGAGCGTGGTGACGGTGCCGACCAGGAGGCCGCCGTCCAGGACGAGCAGCGGAAGCCGTCCGCGGCTGTCGTCGAGCGCGTCCAGCAGATCGTCCTGGGTCGCCGCCGTCGCCCAGGTCGAGACCGGGACCGCGACGTCCCGCAGCCGCACGTCACCGCGCCGACCCGGCGGGATGCCGAGCAGCGTGCGCCAGCGGACCACACCGCTCGGATAACCGTTCAGGTCCACGACTGGGACCGCACCGAGGCTGCGCCAGGTGGTGCTCTCCTCGAAGACGCGGTCGACCGTGGACCAGTCGGGGCGGGTGAACGCGGGCGTGGTCATCGCCTCGCCGACCCGGACGCCACGCGCGGACGCCGCCAGCGCCGCGTGCCGGACCTCGGCCGAGGCGGCCACCATGAGAAACGCCCCTACCAGCAGCAGCCACACGCCCGCCGAGCCGGTCGCGGTGCGCAGCAGCACGATCCAGCCGCCCAGCACCAGTGCCGCGCCCAGCACTTGACCACACCGACCGGCCTGCCGCTCGGCCCGGTCCCGGTCACCGCCGCGCCACCAGAGTGCCGCCTGCAGCACCCGGCCGCCGTCCAGCGGGGCACCGGGCAGCAGGTTGAAGACGGCGACCAGCAGGTTGACGACACCGGTCCAGATCAGCACCGCCGCCGGGACGTCCCAGTCCAGGACGTTCAGGGCCAGCAGCCCCGCGCCCCAGGTGGCCGCCGCGAGGAGCAGGCTGACCACCGGGCCGGCGAGCGCGACCAGCAGCTCCCGGCCGGGGCCGTGCAACCGTCCGATCCGGGTCACGCCGCCGAGGCCCCAGACGGTCATGTCGTCGACCCGCGTCCCGGCCCGTCGGGCGACCACGCCGTGGGCGACCTCGTGCAGCACCAGGCTGGCGATCAGCAGCAGCGCCCCGACCAGGCCGCCGAGCAGGTAGACGCCGGAGGAGCGTCCCGGCACCCAGGCGGGGAGGACGTTCCCGGCCAGGCCGAAGGTCAGCAGGACGACGAGCAGCGGCGCGCTCCAGTGGACCCGCAGCGGGATCCCGAAGAGCCTGCCCAGGGGCACGGAACCGTTCATGGCCGCCGCCTCCCTTCCCTACACCCTCCCCTGGGATTCTGCGCCCGGGGGACGCGCTCAAACCGGGCTCGGGGGCGTGGTCCCGGGCGCACCTGGCACACCGCGCCGAGACCCTCTAGGTTGGGGCCGCGCAAGATCACCCCACGCCCACGCCCACCCGCACGCCCGCACCCACGCCGCAGCAGTCCCCGTTGCCCCAGAGACTTTCGGAGCCCGCCGTGAACGATCTCTTCTCCGTCGCCGGAAAGACCGCCCTGGTCACCGGAGGTACCCGGGGCATCGGCCTGATGATCGCGCGCGGACTGGTCCAGGCGGGCGCGAAGGTCTACGTCAGCTCGCGCAAGGCGGAGGCCTGCGAGGCCGCGGTCAAGGAACTCGCCCAGTACGGCGAGGCCGTGGCGCTCCCGGCCGACCTGGCGCAGGCGGACGAGTGCCGCCGCCTCGCCGAGGAGCTCGCCTCCCGCGAGGAGCGGCTGCACATCCTGGTCAACAACGCGGGCGCGACCTGGGGCGCGCCGCTGGACGAGTTCCCGGTCAGCGGCTGGGACAAGGTCATGGACCTGAACCTGCGCAGCCCGTTCCTGCTCACCCAGGCCCTGCTCCCGCTGCTGCGCGCCGCCGCCTCTCACGAGGACCCGGACCAGGGCGACCCCGCCCGCGTCATCAACGTCGGCTCCATCGACGGCCTGCACGTCAGCCCGCTCCCCGCCTACTCCTACGCGGCCAGCAAGGCCGGGCTGCACCACCTGACCCGCGTGCTTGCGAAGGAGCTCGGGCCGCAGGGCATCACCGTCAACGCGATCGCTCCGGGCCCGTTCGAGTCCAAGATGATGGCGGCGACGCTGGAGACCTTCGGCGAGGCGATCGCCCAGGCCGCGCCGCTGCGCCGGATCGGCCGCCCGGACGACATGGCCGGGGTCGCCGTCTACCTGTCCAGCCGGGCGGGTTCCTACGTCACCGGCGCGGTCATCCCGGTCGACGGCGGCATCGGCACCACGGTCTGAGCGACTGACCGACCAGCACTGCACGGCACGGTACGGCACTGCACGCCACGGCACAGCGGCACAATGGACAACCGAGCACTTCCAAGGGGACGGGACATGGAACGCCGCCAACTGCTGCGTGGGCAAAGGAGGCTGGCGCTCGTCGTGGTCACCGGCACGCTGGTGATCGCGACGATCGGCTTCGTCGGCTCGTACGACGCGGTGATGCGGCTGGCCCAGCGCAACGGCTTCGGCTGGTTCGCCTACGTGCTGCCGATCGGCATCGACGTCGGCATCACCGTCTTCCTGGCGCTGGACCTGCTGCTGACCTGGATGCGGATCCCGCTGGCGCTGCTGCGGCAGCTGGCGTGGCTGCTGACGGCGGCCACCATCGTCTTCAACGCCGCCTCGGCGTGGCCGAATCCGCTGGCGACGAGCATGCACGCGGTGGTCCCGCTGCTGTTCGTCGCGGCGATCGAGGCGGCGCGCCACATGGTCGGGCGGATGGCCCAGATCGAGGCCGACCAGTTCATGGAGGGGACGCGGCTGGGCCGTTGGTTCTTCGCCCCCGTCGCCACCTTCCGGCTCTGGCGCCGCCGCCAGCTGTGGGAGCTGCGCAACTACCAGGAGGCGCTGGAGATGGAGCGCCGCCGACTGGTCTTCCGGGCCCGGCTGCGCTCGCGCTACGGCCTGTTCTGGCGGCAGAAGGCCCCGGTCGACCAGATCCTGCTGCTCAGGCTGGCCAACCTGGGCGAGCCGCTCCCGGCGTTCGAGCTGGAGGTCGCCCGGATCGAGCCCGATCCCACGCCGGCTCCCCCGGTCCGCCCCGCGCTCCCGGCTGCGCCCGCGCCAGCCGAGGCCGCGGCCGTGGAGGCCGAGACCGCCGCAGAGCAGCCCGAATCGGCCCCCCTGACCGTCCCGTCCACGCCGACCGTGTTCGGCGCGGGCACGGCCATCGAGCAGTACCAGCAGGGCTTCGACGAGTACACCCAGCAGCACGGCGCCCACCCGAACGCCGAGCAGCTGTCCACCTGGCTCTTCGAGCAGCACGACATCAAGGGCCGTACCGGCGAACCGCTACGCGTCGGCTACCTGCTCCGCCTCCTGCCGTCGTTCCAGGCGCGCTGGACCGCTGCGCAGCAGGCTCAACCGGCCCCGCCCGCGCAGCAACTCGCCACCGCAGGGGTCAGTGCCGTCCGTGCGGTCAGTGCGGACGCATCCGGTCCCAGCCTCCCGCAGGAGTGAAGAGGTAGCGGAGCTTGCCGGTCGTGGTGCGCTCCGGCGGCCGGTAGTCGTCCGGCGGTGGCTCGACGCCGGGGTGCGGGGCCGGTTCCAGCAGCGGGTGGCGGCGCATCTCGCGGGCCCGGTCGCCGAGGTGGTCCAGTTCCTGCTGGTCGAGCGTGGCCCGCAGCAGCGGGAAGATCTGCGCCTCCTCCCAGTGCATGTGCCCGGTGACGTGCGTGCCCAGCACTCCCATCAGCCGGTCGAAGCCGGGCGCGTGCGCGTCGAGCAGCCGGATCCGGCGCAACAGCACGTCCGTCTGGGCGTGCGCGCCGAGGCACGGGACGGCCAGGGCGCTACCGCCCTCGGCCCGTTCGCGGATCATCGGGTAGACCAGGGCCTCCTCGATGGCGTCGTGCGCCACGATCTGCCGGGTGGCCTGGTCGGCGATCTCCTTGCGCTCCGGGTGGCCGAAGCCGACGCCCAGGAAAGCGCTGAAGGTCCGGGTGATTTCCTCGTGGTCGGCGATCAGTCCGTCGATCAGATCGCCTCGGGCGCGGTCGCGTCCGATGTCGGTCTCGATACCCATCAGAAGCACCTCCGGTCGAAAGAGGTCCCCCGCCTCTCCCTTACCCCGCCACGACCGGTTCGGATCCCCTGGATCAGATCCAGTCGCGGCGCTTGAAGCCGAAGTAGAGCGCGACCGAGATGCCGATGGTCACGCCTGTCGAGACCCAGAAACCCCACTGGGTGCCGAATCCCGGGTAGGGGACGTTCTGGCCGTAGAAGCCGGTGACCGCGGTCGGGACGGCGACGATCGACGCCCAGCTGGTCACCTTCTTCATGATCATGTTCATTCGGTTGCCCTGGACCGTCAGGTTGGTCTCCATGATCGAGCCGACCATGTCGCGCAGCGACTCGGTCCACTCGGTCACGCGCAGCACGTGGTCGTAGACGTCCTGGTAGTAGGGCATCATCGGGTCGGCCACCACGTGCAGGTCGCGGCGCATCAGGGTGTTCACCATCTCGCGCATGGGCAGCGCCATCCGCCGCAGCCGCACCAGGCTCTTGCGCAGCGCGAAGGACGCGCGCTGGATGTCGCGCGTCTCCTTGGCGTTGGCGTCGAAGAGGATCTCCTCGAGTTCCTCGATCCGGTCGTCCATGTCCTGCACAGCACGGAAGTGCCCGTCCACGACGTGGTCGAGCAGCCCGTGCAGCAGGAAGCCGACACCGTGCTGGCCCAGCTCGGGCTCGTCGTCCCAGCGGGAGACGACGTCGTCCATGTCGAAGCGGTCGTCGAGCCGGACGGTGATCAACGCGTTCGCGGTCACGAAGACCGACAGCTCGCGGATGACCAGGTCCTCGTGGTCCCGGGCGGCACAGACGGCGTACATGGAGAGGAAGCAGTGGTCCCGGTAGCGGTCCAGCTTGGGCCGCTGGTGCTCGTGCCGGGCGTCCTCGACGGCCAGCTCGTGGAGGCCGAACTCCTCCGTGAGCATCGCGAAGTCGTCCGGGGACGGCGCGCACAGGTCGAGCCAGACCACCGAACCGTCCTCGGCGACGTGGTCCGATATCTCGGCGACGGGGAAGTTCTCGAGGGCGAGCTTCCCGTCGCGGTAGAGACGTGTACGCACGGAGGAGGTCACGTTGGCGGTGGCGCTGGCAGGCGCGATGGTGTCGGGCATCGGGACACCATAGCGGCAGAACACACGCGACCCGGAGGCAGCCCTACTGCCTCCGGGTCGTCGTCAGAAGCAACTCAGCGGCTGCTCAGCTCTCGCGGCGCGGCAGCTTCCAGCCCGGGCGCGGGAAGTGGCAGGTGTAGCCGTTGGGGTAGCGCTCCAGGTAGTCCTGGTGCTCCGGCTCGGCCTCCCAGAACGGCCCGATCGGGGCCACCTCGGTGACGACCTTGCCCGGCCAGAGCCCGGAGGCGTCCACGTCGGCGATGGTGTCCTCGGCGATCCGCTTCTGCTCGTCGTCCAGATAGAAGATCGCCGAGCGGTAGCTGGCGCCGATGTCGTTGCCCTGGCGGTTCTTGGTCGTCGGGTCGTGGACCTGGAAGAAGAACTCCAGGATCGCCCGGTAGTCGGTCTCCGTCGGGTCGAAGACGATCTCGATCGACTCCGCGTGGGTGCCGTGGTTGCGGTAGGTGGCGTTGGGCACGTCACCTCCGCTGTAGCCGACCCTGGTCGTCAGCACGCCCGGCTGCCGCCGGATCAGCTGCTGCATGCCCCAGAAACAGCCGCCCGCCAGGACTGCCTTCTCCGTCTGCGCCACCACGAGTTCCTCCTTCGATCCGTTCCACCCAGCCCAACGCGGCGGACATGGTCATCATTCCGCCGCGCGGGGCTTCCGGCAGGTGCAGTTCGCGACGACGCCTCGACGACGCCTCGGGCTACTTGCCGGGCGCGAAGCCCAGCGGGGTGTTCGGCAGGCCCGTCATCGCCGAGATCATCGCGTCGTGCCAGATCGGGCCTGCGGTCTCGAAGCCGTAGGCCGGGTCGTAGCTGTGGCCGCCGATGTCCACGCCGTTGAGGGAGTTCAGCGGGTAGTTCGGGTTGGTGACCACGGTCGCGTCCGAGATCTGCGTGGTGTACCCGGAGAACCAGGCCTGAGCCTCGCTGTTGGTGGTACCGGTCTTGCCCGCGTCCGAGTACGGGATGGCGACCGACGCGCCGGTGCCCTGGTCGGAGACGACCGAGTGGAGCAGCGTGTTGACCTGCTGCGCCACTGCGGGCGTGAGCACCTGGTGGCAGTTGCCCGACGGCACCGTCAGGCTCTTGCCGGAGGAGTCGACCACCTGCGTGATCGCCGTCGGGCTGCAGTACGTCCCGTTGGCGGCGAAGGCCGCGTACGCGTTGGCGATCTGCAGCGGGGTGAGGTCGTTGACACCGAGGGTCAGCGACTGTGCCTGGGCGAGCGGCTCCAGGCCGGTCCCGGAGGCGTTCATCATGCCCTGGCTGCCGAGGCCGAGGCTCTGCGCCATGTGCACGACGTTGCAGAGACCCGCCTGGGCCTCCAGCGGCACGAAGTAGGTGTTCACGGAGTCGGCCATGGCCTTGACCATGTCGATGTTCCCGTACGGGACGGTGGTGTCGTTCTGGTCGCCGGGGACGGCCGGGTGGACGACTCCGTTGCAGTCCGTCATTGCCGGATAGTCCGCGGAGGCGGGCGAGTTGATCGGGTAACTGAGCGGGACGCCCTGCGACAGCGCGGTGGCCGCGGTGACGGCCTTGAAGACCGATCCGGTCTGGAAGCCCTCGCCGCCGCCGTGCAGGGCGTCGACGTTGTAGTTGATCTCGGTCTGGTTGGTGCCGGTGCCGAAGGGACGGCTCTGCGCCATCGCCAGGATCTGCCCGCTGCCGGGCTGCACCATGCTGGAGACCGAGACGGCCTTGTCGCTGGAGTAGATGTGGCTCTGCATGGCCTGCTCTTCGGCGGCCTGGTCCTGCGGGTTGAGCGTGGTGTGGATCTGCAGTCCGCCCTGGTCGAACAGCGCCTGCCGGGCGTCCGACGTCGCACCGAACGCGGGGTCGTCCAGCAGCACGTGCTCGACGTAGTTGCAGAAGAACTCGTCGCCCGCCTTGGCGGCGATGCAGCCGGTCCGCGGCGGGGTCACCTTCAGGCCCAGCGGCTGGGCCTTGGCCTGGACCGCCTGGGCCGTGGAGATGCTCCCGTAGGTGGCCATCGCGTCCAGCACCTCGTTGCGGCGGGTCACCGCGGCCGCCGGGTTCTGCACCGGGTCGTAGGCGGAGGGCGACTGCACCAGACCGGCGAGGAGGGCCGCCTCGGGCAGCGTCAGCTGGCTCGCGTGCTTGCTGAAGTACAGCTCCGACGCGGCCTCGACGCCGTAAGCGCCGCCACCGAAGTAGGTGATGTTCAGATAGTTGTTCAGGATCTGCGCCTTGCTGAGCTTCTGCTCCAGCTCGATGGCGTACTTCAGCTCCTGGATCTTGCGCCCGGCGGTCTGCCGCGTCGCCGCGGCGACTCCGGCCGCGCTGTCGCCGGCCTCCTCGATGAAGACGTTCTTCACGTACTGCTGGGTCAGCGTCGACCCGCCCTGGGAGACGCCGCCGCTGCTGCTGTCCTTGAGCAGCGCGCGCAGCGTGCCCTGGAGGTCGATCGCACCGTGCTGGTAGAAGCGGTGGTCCTCGATGTCGACCAGCGCGTTCTGCATCTCCGGGGCGATCTGGCCGAGCGGGACGACCGTCCGGTCGCGCGAGTAGACGGTGGCGATGACGCCGCCGTCGGCGTCGTAGATCGTCGACGCCTGCGAGAGCGTCGGGACGACGAGGCTGCCGGGCAGGTTGTTGAAGTCATTGGCAGCGGCCTTGGCCGACAGCCCCACCCCGCCGACGGCGGGCAACGCGATCCCCGCGACGACCGCGCCGGCGAGCGCGGAGGCGCCGACGAGCTGAACGCCGAGCAGAGCTTTGTGTCCCGGGCCGCGGGACTCGCGCGGGGACTTACCGGAGAGGGGGGATCGCTTCGCTGCCACGGGCCAACCCTAAGGCGCGAGGTCAGGGCCTTCGGGCCGAGTTGGGGGTCACGAGCGTCACAACTCTGCGACAGCCTGCTGAGCGTTCGCTGAGCGGGCGGAGGCAGAGGGATGACTTAGGAAATTCCTCTGTGCTGCCGCGCGCGGTTGCACCACCAGGTCGTGCGACTAACGCAGCGCTCTCAGGACGTCCTCGTCCGTCAGTTGGTGGAAATCCTGGTACCACTCCCCCACCGCGCCGAAGAAGCGCGGGACTTCGACGCAGATCACCTCGTCGCAGACGCGCCCCACCGCGCCCACCGCCTCCCGCGCCGCGACCGGGACGGCGACCAGCAACCGTGCCGGCTTCGCTCCGCGCAGATAGGTGCACGCCGCGCGAGCGGTGATCCCCGTCGCAAGCCCGTCGTCCACGACGACCACTGCCCGGTCGCGGATGACGGGCGTCGGCCGGTCACCCCGATAGCGAAGCGCCCTGCGCTGGAGTTCCGCGCGCTCGCGGGCCACGTCGGGGGCGAGCTCGTCCGGGGTGAGGCCGAGAGTGGTCAGCGAGGCGTGGTCGAAGAGGGGCGGGTCGTCGCCCGCCAGCGCGCCGATGCCGACCTCGGGCCAGCCCGGAGCGCCGATCTTGCGGACGACCAGCACGTCCCACGGCCAGTCCAGGGCGACGCCGACCCGCGCGGCGACCGGCACACCGCCGCGGGCGAGGCCGAGCAGCAGCGGATCGGGCAGGTCCGACACGCCGCGGTCCAGCAGGCGTTCGGCGAGCTGTCTGCCCGCGTCGATCCGGTCGCGGAAGCGCATGACCGAGGAGGCGTTCAGGTCAGCAGCAGTCTCAGCTCCAGCTCGTGCTCACCGGGGACCGTGCCGCGGTCCTGGACGTGGACGGCCTCCTCCAGCGCCTCTCGGACGCGGTGCACCGGTTCGGCCGCGCCGATCAGGTCTGCGGAGACCTCACCGTCGAGGTGGAGCGGGGCGAGGTGGACGCCGTGGCGTCCACCGGTGTCCAGCAGCAGGGACCAGACGTTCGGGCCGAGACGGCTCTCCTCGGGTGCGGCGGCGCCCCCGTGCTGGGCGTGGCCGGCGTGGGCCTCGGGCGGGAAGGCCGTTTCGAGCGCGGTCATCACCGCGTCGGCATCCTCGGGTCGGCATCCGGCGAACTGGACGCAGACCTCCTCCTCGGCGCTCTGCTCAGGGTGCTTGGCAGTCGTGGCAGTCATGGGAACGCTCCGTTGTCCGGAACCCACACGGGCACTACTGTCCGCGCTACCCGCCACCGGCTTACCGAAACTCATCCCTCCACTTCCACCGCATTCCGCGGCATTCCGCCGTACCCGTCACGATTCCCTGCGGTTTACCTGTTACACGCAACTAACTAGCCTGAAGGTGAGGCAACAGCGCTCGGGCCCCGCCACCAGGAGGTGCGGCATGACCGGGAACACAGCTGACCGGCCGGGCGGTGGTTCAGGCACATCCGCCGTCGCAAGCACCGGCACCGACTCGGGCGGAAGCGGCGGGCGCGACGGGCGGCGCCGCGAGCCCGATCCGCGCGCCGAGCACCGCAGGATCCTGATCATCATCTCGGCCCTGATGATGGGCATGTTCCTGGCCGCCCTCGACCAGACCATCGTCGCCACCGCGCTGCCCACCATCGCGGGCGACCTGCACGGACTGAACCACCTGGCCTGGGTGGTGACGGCGTATCTGCTGACGTCGACCATCTCCACGCCGCTCTGGGGCAAGCTGGGCGACCTCTTCGGGCGCAAGCAGCTTTTCCAGGCCGCGATCGTGATCTTCCTGATCGGCTCGGCACTGTCCGGGATCTCCCAGAACATGATCGAGCTGATCGCCTTCCGCGCGATCCAGGGTGCGGGCGCGGGCGGTCTGATCGTGGGTGCGCAGGCGATCATCGGCGAGGTGGTCAGCCCGCGTGAACGCGGCCGGTACATGGGCTACTTCGGCGCGGTCTTCGGCGCCTCCTCGGTGATCGGCCCGCTGGCGGGCGGATTCTTCACCGAGCACCTGAGCTGGCGCTGGGTCTTCTACATCAACATTCCGCTCGGCGCCGTCGCTGTCTTCGTCATCGCCGCCGTGCTGCACCTGCCGCGTACCCGCACCCGGCAGCGGATCGACTACGCGGGCGCGGCCCTGCTGGGCGCGGCGGCGACAGCCGTCATCCTGCTCACCACCTGGGGCGGCACCACCTACGGCTGGACCTCCGGGCCGATCCTGGGTCTGGGCGTGGCGACGATCGTGTCGCTCGCGCTCTTCGTGCTGGTGGAGCGGCACGCGGCGCAGCCCGTCCTGCCGCTGGCCCTCTTCCGGACGCCGGTCTTCGCGATCGCCAACGCGATCGGGTTCCTGATCGGCGCGACGATGTTCGGCGTCATCATCTACATCCCGCTCTACCTGCAGACCGTCCACTCGGCCAGCCCCACCAGTTCCGGCCTCCAACTGCTGCCGCTGATCCTGGGGATGCTGATCACCTTCATCACCAGCGGTCGGCTGGTCACCTCCCGGGGGCGCTACAAGGTCTTCCCGATCATCGGCACCGCGATCATGTCCTTCGGCGTCTGGCTGCTCTCGCTGATGACGCCGACGACGAGCCTGGCAGTGTCCTCGGCCTACATGTTCGTGGTCGGCTTCGGCATCGGCCTGGTGATGCAGGTGCTGGTCGTCGCGGTCCAGAACGCGGTCCCGCGCGAGCAGTTGGGCACGGCGACCTCGTCGACGACCTTCTTCCGCACCATCGGCGGCTCGTTCGGCGTCGCCGCGCTGGGTGAGGTGTTCAACCGGCAGTTGACCGCCAACCTGCCCAAGTACCTTCCGCCGCAGGCGGTCCAGCAGCTCCACGGCAGCACGGTGACGGCCAGCCCCGCCCAGCTGAACGCCCTGCCGGCGCCGATCCGGCACGGGTTCATCCAGGCCTTCGACGCCTCGCTGCACGTGGTCTTCCTGGTCGCCGTGCCGATCGGGCTGCTGGCCTTCGTGCTGAGCTGGTTCCTCAGGGAACTCCCGCTGCGCGAAAAGGCCTACGTCTCGGCGGCGGACTCGGTGGACCCGGTCGCGCCCGCAGACCCCGTCGAGCCCACGGACCCCGTCGAACCCGTCGAGCCCCCGGAGAGGTCCTGAAGCGCGTCGCGGCGTGACCGCAGGAAGGCGGAGGTCGCCGCGTTGTCCGCGCGGGCCAGCGCGGACTCGTAGGCGGCGAGCGCCTCCTCCCGCCGACCGAGGCGACGCAGCAGGTCCGCGCGGACCGCATGGAGCACGTAGAGGCGGTCCAACTCCCCTGCGACGGCGTCCACCAGCGGCAGCGCGACCGCCGCTCCCTCCCGCTCCCCCACCGCGACGGCCCGGTTGAGCGCGGTCACCGGGCTCGGCGCGAGGTCCAGCAGGCGGTCGTAGAGGGTGACAATCTGCGCCCAGTCGGTGTCCTGCGCGCCCGCCGCGTCGCCGTGGACGGCGGCGATGGCCGCCTGGACCTGATAGGGCCCGGGCGTGTTCCGGCGCAGGCAGCGACGGACGAGCTCCTGGCCCTCGGCCACCAGGGCGGCGTCCCAGCGGGAGCGGTCCTGGTCGGGCAGCAGCACCAGCGAGCCGTCCGGCGCGGTCCGGGCCGGACGACGGGCCTCGGTGAGCAGCATCAGCGCCAACAGGCCCTGCGCCTCCGGCTCGTCGGGCATCAGCGCGACCAGCAGCCGGGCCAGCCGGATCGCCTCCGCGCAGAGGTCCTGACGCACCAACACGTCCCCGCCGGTGGCGGCATAGCCCTCGTTGAAGACGAGGTAGAGCACCGCGAGCACCGAGCGGAGCCGGTCCGGCAGGTCCGCCTCGCGCGGCACGCGGTAGGGGATGCGGGCGTCGCGGATCTTGCCCTTGGCCCGGACCAGTCGCTGGGCCATGGTCGGCTCCGGCACCAGGAACGCCCGCGCGGTCTCGGCCGTGCTGAGTCCGCCCAACAGGCGCAGCGTCAAAGCGACTTGGGACGGGACGGCGAGGGCCGGGTGGCAGCAGGTGAAGATCAGGCGCAGTCGGTCGTCCGGCACGGCACTCTCCTCCTCCCGGTCCTGCGGTGCCGGGTCGGCGTCGCCGTGGAGGGCCAGCGCCTCGGCGTGCCGGGCGTCGCGTCCCGCCTCACGGCGTAGGCGGTCGACGGCGCGGTTGCGGGCGGTGGTCACGATCCAGCCCTCCGGGCTGGGCGGCGGCCCGGATACGGGCCACCGCTGAACGGCCGCGGCGAACGCCTCCTGGACCGCCTCCTCGGCGAGGTCGATGTCGCCGAAGGCGCGGACCAGGACGGCGACGGCCTTGCCGTAGTGGCTGCGGAAGACCCGCTCGATCCCGGCGACGTCGGGGGTCTCGTCGACCCCCGACACCTCACCCGGGTCGGCCATCAGCCGTCGACCTCGCCCGTGAACGGCCGCACCTCGATCGGCAGCGTCGTCGCGCGGGCGGCCTTACGGCCCCACTCCAACGCCGCGTCCAGGTCCGGTGCCTTCACGATGCAGATGCCGCCGAGGTACTCCTTGCCCTCGGCGTAGGGGCCGTCGGTGACCAGCACGTCACCGTTGGCCGGCTCGGGCCGCAGCAGGGTCGCGGTGCTCGGGTCGTGGAGGCCTCCCGCGAAGACCCACGCGCCCGCGGCGCGCAGTTCCGCGTGGAACACCTCCAGTTCCCGCATGATCCCGGCCAGCACCTCGGGCTCCGGCCGAGTGCCCTCGGTCGGTGTCACCACACTGAGCAGATACTGCTTCATGGTCTCCTCCTCCGGAGTCTCTTCACCCTCTGTACGAACGGGAACCCCGGGGATCGACAGCGGCAGCGACTCTTTTTTCAAGGATGAGCCGAAGAACGCGGCGCTACAGCTCCGGCGCGTCCCCCTTCACCGGCTTCACCGGCTTCTCCGGCGGGTCGTCGCTGAGGCGGTGCAGACCGAGCAGCACGCCGATCAGGCCTGCCTGGTCGGGGCTGAGGCGTCCGACCGCGTCCAGCATCGACAACGGCGCAGCAGGGGCGGAAGGCTGCTGCTGCGCGGCGTTGTCGGCTTCGGGCGTCTCGGGCCGGTCCGGCTCCATGAAGCTCTCCATTCGATGTCGTAAGGAACCAGGTCGAGGCAGCATTTCAGATCATCGGCCCGGTCCGCTGCACCGGTCCATCCCGCGGGGGTCCGTGTCCCGGTATGCCCCGTTCGGCGCACGCGGAGCGCGCCCGGCCCCCGTCCCGCGAAAGGATGGTGCGGACGAGTCTGTCGAGCCCCCGGAGGTGGGCCCCGTGGCGTGGGACGCAGGCGAGAATCTCAACAGGCAACTGGACGAGGAACAGCTCGGCACCCCCGAGCCCTGGTACTGGTGCCTCCGTCACAACCGCGTCGAACAGGGCCGCCAGTGCCCGGAGCGGTTCCTGCTCGGCCCGTTCCCGACCGCGGAGGCGGCCAGCCATGCGCTGGAGTCGGTCGACGAGCACAACAAGGCCTGGGACGCCCAGGACCAGCCCCGAAGGCCGGAGGGCCCGGACGACAGCGGCGACAGCGGCGACAGCGGCGACGCGACGGAAGGGGGTGACCGGTCGTGAACGAGATGTCCGACGACATGGCCCACGACGACAAGATGCTCTTCCTCGACGTCGCCGACACCGAGGCCGCCGCTGCCGTCTTCGACGAGATCACCCAACTGCCCACCGTCACCCGTGCGGTGCTGCTGGAGCGCGACGCGGACGGCCGGATCAGCGTGCCCAAGGACTACGACCCGCAGGCGGGCGGCGCGATGTTCGGCCTCGGCGCGGTCGGCGCGCTGGTCGGCCTGCTGGGCGGCCCGATGGGCGTCGCGATCGGCCTGACGCTGGGCAGCGGTGTGGGCGCCGTCGCCGACGGCCGCGAGGCCGAGGACGAGACCGACGCGCTGATCGGCCTGACCGCGTGGGTCGACCCCGGACACTGCCTGGTCACGGCGGAGATGGTCGAGTCCGACCCCCGCGCCGTCGACGCCATCGCGGCCCGCCACCAGGCCGCACTGCACCGCGTCCTGGCCTCCGACGCGGCCGCCGACCTGGAGAAGCTGCGGGCGGCCGCGCAGTCGCGCAGCTGAGAGCCCCGGGCCGGGCCCCCGGCTCCGCGTGGCGCACTCCCCGCAACCGGCTGACTCCCTACAGTAGCCGGGATGTGGAACGACATGTTCGTCGCGGGCGTCTCCTACGGCGAGAAGGCGCTGCGCACGATCATCGTCTACCTGGCCCTGCTGGTCATGCTGCGCCTGCTCGGCAAGCGCGGCCTCGCCCAGCTGAACACGTTCGACCTCGTGGTGATGCTGCTGCTGTCGAACGTGGTCCAGAACGCGGTCATCGGCAACGACAACTCGGTCAGCGGCGGTGTCTTCGGCGCGGCCGTGCTGCTGGTGACCGACGCGCTGCTGGTCCGGCAGGGCGCGCGCTGGCCGTGGTTCGCCCGGCTGCTGGAGGGCGAACCGACCGTGCTGGCCCGTAACGGCAGCTACAACCTGCATGCGATGCGGCGCCAGGGGCTCACCCGGGGCGACATCAAGCACGCCGTGCACACCCAGGGCGGCGACGGCATCGACGAGGCCGCGCTGGTGGTGCTGGAACCGGGCGGCTCGGTGCTGGTCCGCCTCCGCCCGGGGGACCAGGTCGCCGACAAGGACGACATCGCCGAGCTCGACGCCCTGCTCCGCCGGATCGAAGCCCGCCTGCCCGCCGCCCGCGAGGAGTGAGCGGAGGCCACCGCACCGCGTGCCACTCGCCGCATGGGCGCAGGGCACGCGGCACGCAGCAGACGGCACGCGGCCTGACCGTCAGCGTCAGCGTCGCGCTGCGGCCTCACTCACGCCGTTGAAGACGTCCGGGCCGAAGTCCGAGGCCGTGGCCGCGAAGCCGAGGTGGCCCCGACCGTCCGCGCCGCCGGTGCGCAGGCCGAGCAGGTCCTCGAAGGTGCGCAGCGCCGAGTAGTGGTTGTAGCTGCCGGTGGTGTCCGTGCTGCCGGCCTTGATCCAGAACGGGTTCAGCAGCACCGCGCCGACCTGTCCGCCACCGGGCATCGTTCCGGCGGACGGCTCCTGACCAGGCGTCAGGCCGGTGAATCCGAGCAGCTGGTAGTAGGTCTTGCCGCCGAGCGACGCGATCGGCGTGTTCAGCAGCGGCGAGTAGCCGGGGTTGGCGCTGCCGGGGCCCGGCTGCTCGTGGTCGCCCGCGGCGACGTCGGCCACCGAGCCCTCGTCGAACGTGATCATCACCAGCATCGAGCCGTCCTTGTACGCAGGCGAGTCGAGGATCAGCGGCATCCACGCCTTGAGGAACGCGTCCGCGCCCACCAGGCCGCCGGTCGTGGTGCCCGCCGTGTTGACGCCCGCACAGGTCGCGTCGTGGCCGTCGTCGCAGACGTTCGGGCTGACCATGGCGAACCGCGGCGTGGTGAACGGGCTCGCCAGGTCCTGGGCCAGGTGGCCCTGGTAGCGGTAGCCGCCGCCCGTCCGCGCCGTCGCGGCGCCGAGCGGGACGACGTGCTGACCGCAGGAGGACGCGTCGTCGGTGACCGAGTGGAAGAAGGCGAACGGGTTGTGCCGGTCCACGTACTGGTCGGTGGTGCTCGACTTCACCTGCGAGCCGGTCGCGTTGGGGCCTTCGGCGTTCTCGGTGTCGTCCGTCCCGACGCCGTTCGCCTGCGTCGGGTGGGCGCAGTCGGTGCCGCCGCTCGGGTCGGGGGTGCCGCCGTCGCGGGCGGGGTCGTTGCCCATGTCACCCGCGTACTCGCGCCAGTCGACGGCGGTCGGGATCCCGGGCAGGTCCCTGGCGGCCTGGAGCTGGCCGCCGATGGTCTGCACGTCCGCCGGGTAGACGCAGCCCTGCCCGTCCGCCTGGCCGGGGTAGCGCACCTGGTTGGCGTCGGGCGTGCCGGGCAGCACATCGTCGTAGGCCCCGCCGGTGGCGGTGGTGCAGTCGCTGCTGGTGACCTGGTTGGGCGCCTGGCCGGAGACCTGGGCGAGGTAGTTGTCCAGGCTGACGTGGCCCACCGCGTAGTAGTCGGGCAGCAGTTCGCCCTGCGGCACCAGCGTGCCGTTGAGGTAGGTCGCGGGCGAGCCCGGCCCGAAGGTCTGGCCGTAGCTCTCGTTCTCCAGGTCGATCACCAGCACGTGGTCGATCGCCCCGGCAGGCGGCGTGACCGGCACAGCCCGGTCCGCGGGTACGGCCGGGCGTGCCGAGGCGGCGGGCACGGCGGCGGTGAGCGACAGGACCAGCCCGGTCGCGGCTGCTGCGACCAGGGCGGCCTTGTGCGGCGTTCGTCGCGTCATGCGAGTGTCCTCGTTCCGTTGTCGGAAGTGTTCGGGTGTGCACGGGACTGTGCGAGGTGCTTCCGGGGAGGTCGAGCACGGATGGTGACAGGCGTGGCCAAACGCCATGGCATGGTCGGGCGACCGGTCGAAGAACGCAAGACATCCGCAGAACGCACCGGCCCCGAACCGTGAACGGGATCGGGGCCGGCGACAGGACACGTACGGGTCAGCCGCGTCGGGCGGGGTCCCAGATGCCGGTGATGGGCTGGGCGTAGAGGTCGTTCCTGGTCAGGCTCGGCAGGTGGAGCGCGGCCTCGACGGTGCGCAGCATGCTGTAGTGCGTGTAGCGCAGGTCGCTGGTCGAGCCCGGGCGGACGCCCTGCGAGCCGAGGACCAGGGTCGGGATGCGCTGGAGCTGCTGCTGGCCGTCGGCCGCGTCCTCGTCCCAGGTGAGGATGAGGAGCGAGCGCTGGGTCTTCCAGGCGGGCGAGTTGAAGATCGGCGTGAGGGTGTTCTTCAGCCAGGTGTCGCCGGCGGTGACGCCGCAGCCCTCCATGTCGTCGCAGTCGTCAGCGCTGAGCCAGGAGAAGGTCGGGGTGGTGCTGGTCTTCTGCAGGTCCGTCGACAGCTGCGTCAGCGGCAGCAGGTGGGACTTGCAGTTGGCCGGGTTGTCCTTGACGTCCTTGAAGAAGTAGAACGGCAGGTCGTCGATGGTGTACGCGCCGTGGGCCGTGGTGTCGCAGGGGCCGGCGGCGTTCTCCATGTAACCGCGCCAGCTGCCACCGGCCTTGGTGACCAGGTCGCCGATGTTCGGCGCGTTCACCGTGCTGGTGAACGGCGTGTTGTTGTTGACGTCGAAGAGGCTGCCGCCTGCCAGCGCCACGTAGTTGGGGTCGCTGGGGTGGGTCTCGGCGACGGCGTTCGTCAGGTTGGCGCCCTTGGGGACCAGGCTGTTGATGAACGGCGCGGCGGAGGTGTTGCCGATGATGCCGCTGTAGTCCTGGTTCTCCATCATGACCACGAAGACGTGGTCGTAGCCGGGAACGTGCGCGACCGGCGGGGTGGCCGGGTGCGGGGCCGGGACCGGGGCGGAGAGGTGCAGGGCGAGGTTGTCGACGTAGCCCTGGGCGTGGCCGAGACGGTCGTGCGGCTGCGGGCCGGTGACGGTCATCACCGTGCGGATCGCGCGGGTGCCGCGCGGCAGCTTGCCGACGGCCTGCTCGGGCAGCAGCTCGGTGGCGTAGCCGCGCATGCTCGCGGTGACCGGGCCGAGAGCGGCCTGGCCCAGGACCTTGCCGTGGGCGTCGAGGAAGTAGCTGGTGACCGTCGAGTCGTCGCTGACCGCGCCCGAACCGCCCAGGTAGCCGGTCAGGTTGTAGCTGACGTCGCCGCCGTCGATGCGGTGGGCCGCGGCCGAGACGTCGGCGGTCTGGGTGCCGGTACTGACACCGCCGCCACCGCCCGAGAAGACGTTGTGGCCGCGGTTCCTCGGCCCCGGCGTGGTCGCGGTGGGGAAGTCGGTGATGCCCTCGCCGCCCTCCGCGCCGTAGGCGACGGAGTTGAGCAGGCCGGTGACCTGCCAGCCAGGGACGGTGTTGGTGTCGACACCGACATCGGTTCCCGCGCCCTGCTCGGCGTCACCGTTGACGATCAGGTTCGGGCCGGTCCCGACGTTCGGCGCGGGCGGCTCCGGCGTGGGCTGCGGGGTGGGCGGGGCGCCGACGTTGAGCGCGAGCGGCCCGGCCAGCACGGTGTAGCCGTTGTTCGAGAAGAGGTAGACCTGATAGGCGCCCGCAGCGAGCCCGTAGGTGTCGAAGGTGACGCTGCCGCTGGCGGCCGGGGTGTACTGCCAGGTGGTCGAGCCCTGGGTGCCGGGCGTCGCGCCGGCCGGGTAGAGGCCGACCCAGTTGGTCGAGCTCAGGTCCGAGGCGGGCACCGAGTAGGAGAAGTTGACGGCCTGTCCCTTGTAGACCGGGCCGGTCGTGGTCTCGCTGAGCGTGGGAGCCGAGACGGTGGCGCCGGCGACGGCGGGGAGGGCGGAGGCCTGGTAGCCACCGGCGGCGACGAGCGCGAGGGAGAGCGCTGCGGCAGCAGCCAACGAGTGGCGCTTACCGAATCCGCGAAGTTGTTCAGACATGTTGCCGATCCTGAAGGTCTTCGGCGAGGTTTCCGGCTGCCTTCGGGTAACGGGCATCCGTCGTCACGCGAAACATTCGGATCATTGGCCCACACCAGAACTGACCGGCGAGTAGCGCGCACGTCGTCGGCCGATCCACAGCTCTGACACAGACTCACCGCACACCAGCGGCTTTGCCGGGAGCTCAGCAAAAGGCCGCTCGGCCGGATCAAAACCGCAGATACAAACGGACGTTGATTGTTCTCCAGCAGGCTACCCGCGAGTATTGCGCTTCGTTCTGCGCGCTCCTACGCTCAACACCGCTTTCGAGCTTGTCCGGACAAGTGCACCCGATGGCAATGCCGTGCCCCGCAGGCACGGACCGTCCGAACCCCAGGAGCCCTCGTGCGTCACCCCCTCTTCGCGCGCCGATCCGCGTACCCCCTCGTCGCCGCGCTTGCGCTCACCGGCGCCGTCGTCGCCCCGACCCAGGCGGCCACCGCGGCCACCGCCGCGCCCACCCAGCTCTCCGTCTTCGCCTGGAACGTCGACCTGGGCACCGCGGTCGTCGACTCGGTGGAGAACGAGAACGCCGCCGGCCGCACCCCGACCGTCGAGTCGATCATCCGCACGCACGACGCCGACGTGGTCATCCTCGACGAGGCGTTCAACAACACCTCCGACGGCGAGATCCCGTCCGCCCTCAAGGACCTCTACCCGTACGCGACCCCGGTCGTCGGCGAGACCTGCTCCGGCGGCGGCTGGACGGGCATCAGCGGGGACTGCTCGAACTCCCCGTTCGTCATCAACGGCGGGACGATGATCCTGTCCAAGTACCCGGTCGAGAAGCAGTACGCGCACATCTTCTCCAACTCGACCTCCGGCACCTGGGACTACGACGCCAACAAGGGCGCCGACCTGGTCGAGCTGAACGTCAACGGCTCCAACGAGTGGGTCGTCGGCACGCACCTGCAGGCCGACCAGTCCGGCACCTCGACCAACACCACCCAGTCGACCCGACTGGCGCAGCTCGGCGAGATCAAGAGCTGGGTCAACGGCATCGTCGGCACGTCCGCGCCGGTGCTGATCGGCGGTGACCTCAACGTCGAGTACTACGGCGGTGCGTCGCGCGGCGACTACACCAACGCGCAGAACGCCGTCGGCGGCGTCCTGGGCAGCCCGGCCCTGGACCCGAGCCAGTCCATGTACACCATGGACTGCCCGGTCTCGTCGTGGTGCCAGTACATGGGCGGGGTGGAGTCCTTCCCGACCAACTACCAGGACGACCTGGACTACATCGGCTACCTGAACGACGGCAGCCGCCCGGTGCCGACCTCGCTGCCGACCGTCGGCATCGCCTTCGACCCGCAGTCCGGCTGGACCAGCGGCCAGCTCGACACCAACGCGCCGAGCGACCACTACCCGGTGACCGCCACCTTCTCCCTGCCGTAGCCCTCCCAGCCCGGAGCCCCGTCCGATCGTGCCTGCCCGCGACCGGACGGGGCGTCCGTTTTGGCCGTCGACAACACGGAACCCTAGGATCCGGCCGTATGACAGACCGCGCCGCCCATCCCACTGACGCCGCCGCACCGCTGCTGCTGGACGCGACCGCCTCCGGGCGGCCGGGCAGCATCCTGGCCGACGCCGAGCGCGCGGAGGCGGCGGGCGTCGACCGGCTCGTGGTCGCGGAGACCGCGCACAACCCCTTCGTCCAACTCGCCCGCGCCGCCGACCGGACCCGGTCCATCGAGCTGGCCACCGGCGTCGCCATCGCCTTCGCCCGCACCCCGATGACGCTCGCCTACGAGGCCTGGGGCCTGCACGAGGCCTCCGGCGGACGGGCGGTGGTGGGACTCGGTTCGCAGATCAAGCCGCACATCGAGCGCCGCTTCGGGATGACGTGGAGTCAGCCTGCCGCGCGGATGCGGGAGTACGTCCACGCCGTGCGGGCGATCTGGAACAGCTGGCAGCACGGCACCCGGCTGGCCTTCCGCGGCGACTTCTACACCCACACGCTGATGACGCCGGTCTTCTCCCCCGAACCGGTCGCCGCCGGTCTGCCGCGGATCCTGCTGGCCGGCGTCGGTCCGTTGATGACGGCCACGGCGGGCGCGGTCGCGGACGGCTTCATCAGCCACCCGTTCACCACCGTCCCCTACCTCACCGAGCACGTCCTGCCCGGTGTCCTCGCCGCCCGCGCCCAGGCGGAGGCCGAGGGCGCCGCCTGGACGACGGCAGCGACGGCGACGGACCGACCGTTCGAGGTGGTCGGCAACGTGCTCGCCGCGATCGGCCGCACCGGGGAGGAGCTGGCCGCCAACCGCACCCGGGTGCGCGAGCGGATCGCGTTCTACGCCTCCACGCCCGCCTACCGCGCGGTCCTGGAGCGACACGGCTGGGGCGAACTCCAGGACCAGCTGCACCCGTTGTCGGTGCGCGGGCGCTGGCAGGAGATGGGCGCGCTGATCGGCGACGAGGTCTTCGACGCCTTCGCGGTCGCCGGAACCCCGGCCGAGGCGGCCGAGGAGATCCACCGCCGCTACGCGGGCACAGTCACCCGGCTCTCCGTCCACTCCCCCGACGAGGCCGACCCGTCCCTCTCCCTCGACACCCTCACGGCGTTGCGCCGGCTCGAGGGCAGGGGAAACTGACGCTCAGTCAGTCAACGCCACTGCGCCGTCTCCACGTTCGCCGTGGCATCGGTCAGAAACGCCGTCATGCCCGTGGCGATGCCCAGGGCCGCCGACTCCCGCCACGCCGGGGACGTGACGCGGGCGGCGTCGGCCGTGTTGCGCATGTTGGCGCACTCGATGAAGACCGCCGGGACGCGCGACAGGTTGAGCCCGCCGAGGTCGCTGCGGGTGACCAGCGCGGTGCCGTGGCCGAGGTAGCTGGAGTACGGCTCGCCGGTGGCCTGGGCGAAGGCCGCGCGCAGGGCGAGCCCCAGCTCCCGGGAGGGACCGACGATGGTGCTGGTGTCCGCCGCGCCCGCGACGACGAGGGCGGGCAGGATGATGTGGAAGCCGTAGCCGTCGGGCCGCGCGCCGTCGGCGTGGATGGCGACGACCGCGTCCGCCTGCTCGCGGTTGCCGATCGCGGCGCGCTCGTCGACACACGGCCCCCACGGCCGGTCGCCGTCCTGGGTGAGCACGACGCGGGCGCCCTCCGCGCTGAGCAGCGCGCGGACCCGCCGGGCGACGTCCAGGGTGAAGGCGGACTCGGGGTAACCGCCGTCGGTCGCGGTGCCGGTGGTGTTGCAGGCCTTGCGGCCGTTGCCCACGTCGACGAGTTGGTTGATCTCGGCCAGGTGGGCCGGGTTGCCCGGGTTGTGCCCGGGGTCGACGACGACGGTCCGACCCGCCAGCGGGAGTCCGACGTCAGCCGCCATACGCGCTCCCGACGTTCCCGCGCCGCCGGTCAGCAGCGCGCACAGGGCCAGCGCCGCCGCCGTCGGGTACTGCCACATCCAACGCCGTGCCCGCATGCCGTCGCCCTCCGCTCCGGGCGGGCCACCACCGCTCGCCGCGCCTCCAGCGGAGCACGGGGACGCGCGTTGCCACGGCACGACGCACCAGCGCGCCACCCCGGTCCACCCGAACCGAGCAGCGCGCCTCCCCGTGTCCGACGACGGGTCAGCCGAACTCGGCCGCCACCGCCGCGGCCGGGCCGTCCAGGGCGCCGCGCCGCTCGGGCATGTGCAGGCTGACCATCCGGTACCAGCCGCCGACCCGCTCGAAGGCGTAGACGCCCTGGATCCCGGCCGTGATCGCCGTCGTCTTGGCCCTGGGCCAGCGCAGGATCTCGGCCATCCGGGCCATCACCTCGCGGCTGACGTCGCGGTAGACGCGGATCTCCACCTCGGCGGCGCCGTCCAGCAGGTCCTTGATCTGGCGTCCACGGCCCGTCGCGGCGAGCCGCAGCAGTTCCTCGTGGCAGTAGGCGAGGTGGTTGTCCTCGTCCTGGCAGATCATCCGGACCGCGCGGCCGATGTCCGGGTCCTCGCCGAAGTACCGGACCAGCAGCTGCATCTGCTCGGAGGCCCGCTGCTCGGTCACCCGGCTGTGCGCGAGGTAGGCGACCACGTCCCGCTCGTCCAACGGCTGTTCGCCGGACAGCTTCTGGTGGGAGAGGCCGATGCCCGCCCGCTCCAACAGCATGGTGTAGTCGGTCTCCGGAGGGACCGGCACGGGCGTCAACCCCCGCTTGCGCATCAGGGCGTTGAAGATCCGGCCGTGCTTGTCCTCGTCGGCCCCGTGGCGGGCGACGCGCGGCGTCAGGTATCCCATGCCGTCCGGCAGCAGCGCGGCGATCCGGCCGTTCTCCCACCCGCCCTGCGCCTCGCCGCTCGCGGCGATCGAGCAGAAGAGCCGGAACGCTTCGTCGTCGTCCAGGATCTCCTGGAACACGCCCTTGGCGGACAGCACATCCCTCACCTCGTCCGGACGCTCGAGTCTTCGCCCCAGGCTCGCCCGCCCCCTCGGCCCCGGCAACCGGAGCGCCACCGCACGGGTGAGTCGGCGCGGCAGGATGACGCACCAGGTCATTGCCGCCATGACCTGCTGTGACCGGTCCTGTGGCTCAGCCCTCCGGGCCGCTGCCCAGCCGGAGCGGGGAGGACTGCGCGTGACCGTTGGCGTCGGTCCAGCCGAGGGTGACCGAGTCGCCCGGGTGGTGCAGGTCGAGCATCCGGGTGAGTGCGGTCGGGTCGGCGACCTGCTTCCCGTCGAGCGAGGTGATGATGTCGCCGGGCGCCAGGCCCAGCCCGTCGGCCGGTGATCCCGGGACCACCTGGAGGATCTCCGCGCCGCTGGTCCCGGCCACGGACGCGTTGGCCGCGCCCACACCGACGCCGAGCCAGGCCGTCGGGCCGATGTGGACGGTGCCGGACGACTGCCCGGCGGCGATCGCCGCGGCCGTCGTCTGCGCCTGCACCGCCGGGATGGCGAAGCCCTCGGCGGGCCCGGTCTGGAACTGGTAGCTGACGCTGGCGGCGGTGTCGATGCCGATCACCTGCCCGGACGCGTCGAGCAGCGGCCCGCCGGAGTCGCCGGCCTGGATCGGCGCGTCCACCTGGATCAGGCCGTTGAGCTGCTCGGAGCTGCCGCTGCCCTCGTCGCTGGCGATGATCTGTTGGTCGACCGCGGTCACCGAGCCGGTGGCGACGGCCGGAGTGCCGCCCTTACCGCCCGCGTTGCCGAGGGCGGTGACCGCGTCGCCGACGGCGACCTTGGCGGCCGGGTCGAGCTGGAGGGTCTGCAGGCCTGAGGCACCGTGGAGTTGGACGAGCGCGAGGTCGTGGGTGCGGTCGTAGCCGATCACCGAGGCCGTGTAGGTGCGGCCGTTGCCTATGTCGACCCCGCTCAGCGAGGTGGATCCGGTGATCACGTGGTTGTTGGTGAGCACCTCGCCGTTCGAGGTCAGCACAATGCCCGTCCCGGCAGCGGCCGTTCCGGCCAGGTCCTGCTGGCTGAGCAGGTCGACCATGCCGGCGTCCACCCGGGATATGGAGATCGCTGTCGACGACGGCGTGGATGCCGACCACGGCGGGACCGATGAGCCCGCGGACGCCGAGGACGAAGACGATGACGAAGACGAGGAGCTCGCCGGGGACATCGACAGCGAGCATCCCGTAACTCCCAGGACGACCGCGACCGCGCAGCTCACGACCCCTGCCGCATTCCACCGCATGGCGCCTCCTCCGTACTCGGCGCCCCCTTGTCCTGACCCGTGCCCCGTTGGCGGGCCCGGCACGCTCGTCAGGAAGGTAGGAGCCGGATTTTCATAAACGCGCGAGTCTCATGAACGCGCGAATCGCATGAACACAGAGTCAAGCTTTTGACAGTCCATGGACAAACACTGTCCGCGATGACATGATCCTTATGCGTTCACGGCTCCCCCCGGCTCGCGAACGCAGGCGACCCCCGACTGGGCGGGGGTCGCCCCCCGCACTTTCGCGCTCCTGAACCGACGGAGCATGATCCGACGGTACACGCCTCCACCCCGCTCCACCTGCCGCTCCACCTGCGGCACACGCCGGTCTCCACCCGAGGTCCACCCGGCGCTCCACCCCGGAGCCGATCACGGCGGGCGCGTCACTCGGCAGGCTGAAGGACATGAGCCTCACCGACTACCTCCTCAACGCCGTACTGGTCCTCCTTGTCGTCCGGCAGATCCGCGGATCCCGGCTCGACCTGGTCAATCTCGTGCTGCCGCTGGCCATCACGGTCGGTGTCGGCTTCAGCTACCTGCACTCCATCCCGACCGCCGGGAACGACCTGGTGCTGATCGGCGGCCTGGCCGGGCTCGGCGTGGCGCTGGGCATCGGCGCGGCGGCGACCACCCGGCTCAACCTCGGCAAGGACGGCGTGCCGTTCGCCCGGGCCGGAGTCGTCGCAGCCGCGCTCTGGGTCGTCGGCATCGGCCTGCGGATGGCCTTCGCCTTCGCCTCCACGCACGGCATGGGCCCGTCTATCGGCCGGTTCAGCGTCCAGCACTCGATCACCCCGCAGGCCTGGGTCGCGGCGCTGGTGCTCATGGCCCTCGGCGAGGTGGTCTCCCGGATGCTGGTCCTGCGGATCCGCGGCCACCGGCTCACCTCGACCTCCCGCCGCGCCCAGCTGGCCCAGGTGGCGTGACCGGGGCGCTCCGTCCACCAGTCCTCGACGCCGGATTGACGTCGCCTCAGTAACGAGGCGACGCCGACCCGGCGTCCTCGTCGTGACCGTGAGCATGGGCCGGTGAGCGCTCCAGCTCGTCGGCATACGCGTGCGCGTACGCGTGCGCGCAGTCGTCCGGGCGGAAGTAACTCACCCGGGGACCGGGGACGGTCAGCACCGGTCGGTGGGGCGGGGCGCCGTCGGCGACGGAGAGGGTCAGGTCGAGGAGGCCGTCGATGCCCTGGCCGGAGTGGGCGGAAGTGAAGACGACCGGCACGCCCGGGTTGACCCGGTGGATCGCGGCGAGGAAGGCACCGCGGTCGAAGTCGACCGCCTCGGCGAGGTCGTTCCGGGTCACCACCACCGCGTGGGCGAGGCCGAAGCCGAGCGGGGAGCGGAGCGGCCGGTGCTCCCCCTCGGTCACCGAGGTCAGCGCCACGCGCAGCGACTCGCCGAGCGCGTAGGGCGCGGGGCAGGTCGGTTCGCCCGCGTTCTCGACGAGCAGCAGCCGGTTGGGGCACGGCGGCCAGTCACGCAGGTGCGCGTCGAGCATGGCGGGTTCGAGGTGGCAGAGGCCGTCCGTCAGCAGCCGCTTGACCGGCGGCTCCGCCGCTGCCCGGTACTCCAGTTGGGTGGCCTGCCTCGCCGCAGCGAAGGCGGCGACCGGGAGGTCACGCTGCCGCGCGCGGGCGAGAAGCGCCCCCAGGAGGGCGGTGCTGCCGCTGCGCGGGCCGGAGAAGAGGTTGACCAGCGTCGTCCCCCGCGCCGCGAGGTCGCTGCGGAGCCGGTCCGCGCGGACGTCGTACTTGGCGAAGACGGGCTGCGCCGGCCGGGTGACCCGGCACACGGCGTCAGGCCTCCCCGAGCCCCGCGGCGAACCGCAGCTCGGTCCAGTGGACCTGAGCGATGTCCAGCTCCTGCTCGCACAGGGGTCCGCAGGTGTGCCCGTCGTCCTGGAGCGACGGCCACCCGGCGCCACCCATCAGGTCCCGCGCGGCGGGCATCTCCGGCGTCCTCTGCAACTCCTGCGGCTCCTGCAATTCCTGCAACTCGTGCACCTGCTGCAATCCGCCCAATCCCGGTCGCGGCCCCTGCGGTCGCCCTAGTACAGGACCGTCGCACCGCACTCCGCGCCCGCCACGCCGCACCGCTCGCCCGTATGTCCACCGTTCGGACGTACGCACGGAGGCACGACCACAGCGCCGGCGGTGCGGGTACACCCGTTCGGCCCTGTGCACATGCGGGAGCGGAGGAGTGGCGGTAGGTCTGTTGATCGTGCGTCACCCGCACGGGGAGGCCAGGAGTCAGGAGACGTCGTGTCCAACTATCCGCTGTTGAACGTGTTCTGGACCATGCTGGAGTTCTTCCTCTGGATCCTCTGGTTCTTCCTGCTGTTCAAGGTCCTGACCGACATCTTCCGCAGCCACGACATGAGCGGCTGGGGCAAGGCGGGCTGGATCATCTTCGTGATCGTGCTGCCCTTCCTCGGCATCCTGGTCTACGTGATCGCGCGCGGCAGGTCGATGGGCCAACGCGACGCGGAGCAGGCACAAAAGGCGGACGCGGCGTTCAAGCAGTACATCCGCGAGGCCGCCGCGCCCTCCGGCGCGGCGGGCGCGGGCGGCGCGGCAGGCGCGACGGGTACGGGCGGTGCCACGGCCGCGAGCGCCGGCGCGTCGTCCGGTCACGTCGACGACCTGGCCAAGCTCGTGGACCTCAAGAACAGCGGTGCGCTGACGGACGAGGAGTTCCAGCGGGCCAAGGAGAAGCTGCTGAACTAGGGCCTGTCCGGTCCACCGTCCAGCACGCCACGGAGGAACGCCCCATGCGCCGGTACCCCCCGATCGCCGACCACGGCCTCGTCGGCGACCTGCCGCGCTGGACCGCGACCCGTGACGCGATCCTGCGCCAGGTGACGGAGCACGGCTGGAACGAGGAGCGTCAGGCCTTCGTCCAGACCTACGGCAGCACCGTGCTGGACGCCTCGCTGCTGCTGATGCCGCTGAGCGGCTTCGTCTCCCCCCGCGACCCCCGGTGGCTGGCGAGGCTCGACGCGATGGGCGAGGAAGTCGTCTCCGACAGCCTCGTCTACCGCTACAACCCGGAGGCCTCCCCCGACGGCCTGCGGGGCAGCGAGGGAACCTTCTCGCTGTGCAGCTTCCTCTACGTCAACGCCCTCGCCCGCGCCGGTCGGCTCGAGGAAGCCCGGTACGCCTTCGAGAAGATGCTCACCTACGCCAACCACGTCGGTCTGTTCGCCGAGGAGATCGGCCCGACGGGTGAGCAACTCGGCAACTTCCCGCAGGCGTTCACGCACCTGGCGCTGATCGACGCGGCCATGTCGCTGGACGAGGAGCTGGACCACGACGAGCGGCCGCGGTAGCGGAAGGGGGCTCGTCCATGGAGACGCGTGGGAGTGCCGCCGGTAGGTCGATGGCCCGTGCCGCGCGTGCGGTCTGGGCCTACGTCCGCCGCGCGCCGGGGACGTTCGTCTGGCTGGCCATCCTCTTCGTGACGACGCTGATCATCCGCCACGTCGCTCCGGCGGCCGCAGACCGGATCCTGGAGCGGCGCTCCACCAACATCCACTACCTGGAGAAGTCCCCGGTCCGGGTGCTGATCACCAGCGCGCTGTGGATCTCGGGCAGCGGGTGGTTCTCCTACCTGGTCCTCTACAACATCTTCCACGTCCCGGCCGAACGCTGGCTGGGCACGCTGCGCTGGCTCTGCGTCGCCGCGATCGCACACGTCGGCGCGACGTACATCAGCGAGGGCGTCCTGTATTGGAGCATCCAGCACGGCTACGCCCCCGAGCAGGCCCGCTACACGCTCGACTACGGCGTCAGCTATGCCCTTGCGGGCGTGGAGGCGGTGTTGACGTACCGGATCGCCAAGCCGTGGCGGTACGTCTATGCGGCGGGCGTCGTCCTCTTCTACGGCCTGGACCTGATCCGGAGCCGCGACTTCACCAGCGTCGGCCACTTCAGCGCCGCGCTGATCGGCTTCGCCTGCTACCCGCTGACGCGCGGACGCGGCGAGCCGTGGGACCCGGCGGAGGCGCTCCGCGCCGGGCGGAGGACCTTTTCGAAGTGGCCTCACCGTCAGGCCGCAGGCAAACAGTAGGTGGCGCGACCCGCGACCCGGGGCTCAGTCGGCGAGGACGATCTGCTTCTGAGCGGCGAACTCCTCCTCAGTGAGCACCCCTTGCTCCCTGAGCTGCCCCAACCGCTGCAACTGGGAGATCTTTTGGTCCGTGGTCGAGGCCGCCGCCGGTGGGGGTGCGGCCGGCGGGGACGGAGGTGCGGCCGGTGCGGGTGCAGGGGCTTCCTGTTCAGCCCAACGGCCCGCCTGGCGGCGGGAGACGCGGTTGGACACGGCCGTGGCCGTGCCCGCGACGACGGCGGTGCGCGCGACCCCGCGCAGCAGTCCAGGCATGTCAGGTTCCTCTCGGAGAGAATCCGGTCTTGGAGAATCCAAGCGCGGAGGGAAGTCTCGGCACCAGCTGTGTCCCGCGCGTCCTGCGCTACGCGCTAGCCCAGCGCCTCCAGTTCGTCCAGCGAACGCAGCAGGTCCTGCACCGGCACCCGGCCACTGGCGACCACCTGGGCACCGCCCCTGCGCAGCGCCGCGGCGAACGGACCTGCCCAGGTGTTCTCGTAGATGAGGACACCGGCGGAGTTCCCGGGCTCCAACACCGCCGCCGCCTCGCTGAGGTCATCCGCGCGCAGCAGTCCGGAGGAGACCCCTTCGAAGACAGCCAGGTCCAGCGTTCCGTCCCCGTCGAAGTCGGCGAGCTCCATGGCCGTGACGGTCCCGTCGGCGTCCTTGCGCACGAACGCGAAGTCCAGGATCCGGATGATCCCGCGATCCACCAGGTCGATCAGCAACGGCAGTCCCTCCCCCGTCATCCGGTTGCCTGGGAACTCGACCACCAGGTAGTCGACGGGTCCGCTCTCAGTCAACTCATCCTGAGCCATGCCACGCTCCCTTCGCACAGCAGTTGTCGCGCGGCGCAACGGGGCCGAACGCAATTCAGACACTATGGACACCGTCGCGGGCGCGAATCACCTGCGCCGGGTGAGTGAACGCGCTGCGCAGGAAGCGGTCAGGGGTCGCTCCTCTCAGCTCGGCGGTCGCGCGCCCGGCGGCGCAGCTGCCACCCCGCGCCGACTGCGATGGAGGAGCCCGCCAGTACGAGCCCCAGCAGCGGCCACTGCTGATCGGCCAGTCGGGCCCCTGTCAGGAGAACCAGCAGCACCAGGGCCACGACGAGCAGAACCGAGGCCACGGCACGCACGACCGCCGCCAGCAAGCCGGGGTCCGTCCGGGCCGTGGCCTCCGCCTCGCTCCGCGGCGCCGCCTTCCCGCCGAAGTAGAACGCGCTCGCCCGCTCGGCCATCGCACGGCCCGCGCGCCGGTAGGAGATGGCCATGTACGGCAACCACACCAGCGGAGCGACGATCCCGACGACCACGACAGCGCCGAGAAGCAGCCACTGACCCGCACGCCGCAACCACGAGGTCGACGCTTGGGCCGCGCCGACTTGGCGCAGGCCCAGGATGCTCGCCATCCGCATGGTCACGTGCCACAGTCCCGCGGGCCGCCCGCTCCGGCCCGCGGCGGAAGCCCCGTTTGCGGCGGTGCCGGCCAGCGCCGCGGCGGCGGACCCTGCGTCGGGGTGGACCCCTTGCAGCACCAGCAGTTCGGCCGCACGCCCAGGCGCCCGGGGATCGCTCCCGGCCAGACAGGCCAGCCCGAGCAGCCACTGGGCCTGGGCGAGCAGGGCCCGACAGAACGCCACCGGGATCCAGGCAAGGAACGGCCCACCGACGAAGGCACCCTCGGCCACCGACGCCCGTACTCCGCGAGTGATCACCTGCTCGCGGAGGCGCTCCGCGTCGGCGTCCGGCAGACGACGCCGCAACTGCTCCACGCTCACGTGAGCCCGCGGGCCCATCTCCCGCACAGCGAACAGGGCCAGCTCCTCCGGGATGCGCGCCGGCTCTCGCCGGATCCGCGCCAGCAGCGATCGTGCCCTGTCCTCGGCGGGGTCGTCGGAACGGGCAGGTGGTGCCTCGGCCATCGCCCGCCTCCTTGGGCCCTACGCGCCCGCTGCTCGTCCTGCCCGCACGAGCAACGCCCGGCCCGTCGGGAACTGCGCCGTCGCTGCGTCCCGCACCGGCGCCCGACCCGCCCTCCACCTCACCGTCCACCGGATCCGGGCCCGGCCGCAGTACTCGGCCGGGGTGATTCAGTGGCCCACGACAACCTTGGCCCCCACGATGATCAGTCCCAGGGTCAGGCTGACCGCGGCCTCCGCGGCCGTCTGCTTCTTCGACGCCCCGGCCCGCTGTGCCCCGAGAGCCGTCCAGAAGACCAGCTGACCGACAGCGACCCCGATCGCCAGCCAGGCGTTGTCACTCGCCCCAGGCAAGGGACTGACCAGCACCGCCAGGGCCGGAAGGACCGCAGCCTCGACGATGGGCCACTCATGTCGTCCGACGTGGCGCACCTCGCGCCAGCCGACCGTCCGCCCGCCCTCCCGCTCCCCGGCCAGGTGGGCGTAGACATGCGCCATCCAGAAGACGACCCCGGTGACGATCAGCAGCACGATCAGCGAGAGCCGGGGGTGCTCCGCGTGCACGTCGGAGGCTGCGATGACCGACGCTGCCAGCAGCGAGCCGTAGACCGCGCCGGCGTAGTCCGTCCGGCCGGCGACGAGGCCACGCGGTGAGGCCCCCGACGGGCCGGGCGAGAGGTTCTGGGACGGTCCGGAGACGGTCACAAGTGCTCCTGTTCCAACGACTTCCGGCGCTCCACCGACGAGCCGATCACGCCTGGCCCGTCGCCGCCCATGCTGCCCCGTGTCCGCCGGCCGCCGACTCACCCGAACCAGGCGAACCGGTCAGTGGCTACGGCCTGCTCTCCTGGCCCCAGGGCGGTTTGTCGATTGCGTCCGCTCCGGCAGGTCACCCTCCCCGGGGGATACGTGGACCGACCGCAATCCCTACGTTGACGAGCAGACCGTTTCTCGCAGACGGTTTCCTTCGTCCTTCACGGGAGCATCGTGGTGACCCGGTTCCTGGACCCCAGCGGCGCGACCGAGGTCGGCGCAACGGCTGACTTCCCCTCGGCCGAGCGCCCGCCCCTCTCCGGAGGCGGCTCGGCCACCTGCCTGACGAAAGAGGCACCGCCATGGCATCGTCCGCCGTCCCCGGACAGGAACACCCGGAGCAGGAAGGCCGTCCGGTCCTGCTGGTCCTCGCCGCTGTGGCGCTGAACCTGTTCGCCCTGTTCAAGGGGCTCGACGAGCGGACGGAGCAGGCCCCCTTCTTCCGTATGCCGATCTCCCGTATGCCGAACGTCGAGGAAGCACGAGGATGACCAGCACCCTCAACCTCCCCTCGGCCGCCGGACGGCGCGTCCTGATCCCGCTGGCCCTGGCCCAGTTCATCTGCAGCTTCGCCGGATCCAGCATGAACGTGATGATCAACGACATCAGCAAGGACCTCGACACCAGCACTCAGGGCGTCCAGGTCGCCATCACCGTCTTCCTGCTGGTGATGGCGGCGTTGATGATCCCCGGCGGGAAGCTCACCAACCGCTACGGCCGCAAACGCTGCCTGACGGTCGGCCTGGCCGTCTACGGCGTCGGGGCCCTGATCAGCGCCGCGGCCCCCGGACTGGGCGTGCTCATCCTCGGCAACTCGATCCTGGAGGGCGTCGGGACCGCACTGCTGATCCCCCCGGTCTACATCCTGACCACCCTGCTGTTCTCCGGCACTGCCACCCGGGCACGTGCCTTCGGCGCCATCATGGCGCTCGGCGGAATCGGCGCGGCCGCCGGGCCGCTCATCGGCGGGCTGCTCACCTCGGCGATCAGCTGGCGGGCGAACTTCGGCTTCCAGGTCCTGGTCATCGCCGTGATCCTCGTGCTCACCCGAAGGCTTGAGGACCCTCTGCCGGCCGACCCCTCCCAGCCCTTCGACACCGTCGGCGCGGTCCTGTCCGCGGTCGGGCTGGTGCTGGTGGTGACCGGCATCCTGGCCGCGGACAACAACATCTGGCTGATGCTCGCACTCCTGCTCTCCGGAACTGCTGTCCTGGCCGGGTTCTTCCTCTGGCTCAGGAGCCGGGAGCGGTCCGGCCGCGAACCCCTGCTCCCCCTGGCGCTGTTCCGCAACCGCGTCTCCAACCTGGGCCTGGTCACCCAGAACGCCCAGTGGCTGGTGCTGATGGGCGCCTCCTTCACCGTGGGCGCCTACCTCCAGGTGGTGCGCGGCTACAGCGCGATCGCCACCGGCGGCGTCTTCACCGCAGCGACCGTCGGCCTGCTGGCCTCGTCACTCACGGCGGAACGCCTCGCCAGGCGCTACGCCCAGCGCACCCTGATCGTCACGGGATTCGCGGTCACCACGGCCGGCATCGTCCTCCTGCTCACGCTCGTCCGCGCATTCGGCGACGTCTGGGCGTTCACCCCCGGCCTGCTGCTGATCGGACTCGGCCTCGGCGCAATGCTGACGCCCTCGGTCAACGTCGTGCAGTCCTGCTTCCCGGACAACCTCCAAGGCGAGATCTCCGGGCTCTCCCGGTGCGTCTCCAACCTCGGTTCGTCCCTCGGGACGGCCGTCGCCGGCACGATCCTCGTCTCCGAGCTCACCAAAAACGGCTATGCCGCCGCCATGATCGCGCTGGGCGCGTTCAGCCTGGCCGGGCTCGCCTCCTCGCTGCTCCTGCCCAGAAGAACGACCTCACCCGGTGACGATCGGATGCAGGCCGTCCAAGACATCTGACAGGGTGCCGTCAAGATGGCACGGGGCGCATCCCCCTGCACCGCTACCAGGCGGTCGGCGGCGATGTGCAGCGACACAGCCGGCGTCGCCGCCGTGCGGCTGAAAGTCGGTCAGAGCACGATTGCCGAGCCCTGGCTCCGGGGACACACCAGCGGTCCGGGCGTCGCTGTGGGCGCGCCCGGACCGAATGGGCTCCAAGGGTTCCTCCCTCGGAGAACGTGATGCCTGGTCGACGTGCCCTTCGGAGAGCCCACCGCTCCACCCGGCCGGGTCAGCACCTGTCGCGGCCCCGAGGGCGGCGGGCTTTGCCGGCACGAGGACGGCCGACGCAGTCAGGACGGAGCAGGGCATGTCGCCAGCGGACAGCGGGGCGGACGGCGGGTCGAACCAGAGGCCCGAACCGAAGCCGCAGCCCGGGAACGCTCGTGAACTGGAGGAGTTGCGCGGCCGGATCGCCCAGCTCGAAGCCCGGGGCGGGCCGGCACGGGAGCACCACCGGATCCGGGCCAGCGGATCCGCGGCCCTGATCGTGGTGGCCGCGGTGCTGTCACTGCTGGCGGTGATCTCCGTGTGGGCGCACGACCAGGTGACTGACACGAACCGGTTCGTCGCGACGATGGCCCCGCTGGCGAGCGACCCTCAGGTGCAGGACGCGCTCACCGCGAGGGTGACCAATGTCGTGGCGCAGCAGATCGACGTGCCCTCGCTGGTGAGTCAACTCTCCCAGGCCGCCTCGCAGAAGGGCGTCCCGCCGAAGGCGGCGAACCTGATCGGCTCGCTCAGCGGCCCGATCGGCAGCGGCATCACCAGCCTGATCAGCACCGTCGTGAACAAGGTCGTCACCAGCCCCGCCTTCGCAACCCTGTGGACCAACGCGATCCGCACCGCGCACGCATCCATGGTCAAGGCGCTGACCGGTCAGGGCGGCGGAGCCGTCTCGCTGGCCAACAACCAGGTCACCATCGACCTCGCACCGATCATCGCGCAGGTCAAGACGCAACTGGCGGGTGCCGGACTCGGGCTGGTGGCCAAGATCCCGACCATCCACGCGACCTTCACCGTCTACTCCTCGAAGTCCATCGGAAAGATCAAGTCCTACCTGCGCCTGCTACAGATCCTGGGCAACTGGATGCCGGTGATCGCCGTGCTCGTCGCCGCGGCGGGCGTGTACCTGGCCCGGAACCGCAGACGGGCGCTGATCGGCGCAGCGGTCGGCGTGGCCGCGGCCATGCTGCTGCTGGGCGTCGCACTCGCTGTCTTCCGCGGCTACTTCCTCGACCAGCTCCCACCCGGCGTCAACTCCGGAGCGGCGGGCTCGGTCTACGACGCGCTGGTGCACTTCCTGCGGGTCACGGTGCGGTCGGTCGGGGCGCTCGCGGTGCTGGTGGCGCTCGGCGCCTACTTCATCGGGCCGTCCCGGGCAGCGACCTTCATCCGCGCGGCGTCCAGCACCGGGATCGGAGGGGTGCGACAAGCTGCCGAACAGGTGGGCTTCCGGGCCGGACCGGTCGAGCCTTTCGTGCGCCGCTGGAAGCGCTGGATCGGGATCGCGATCCTGCTGATCGCCTCGCTGATCTTCGTCTTCTGGGACCACCCCACCGGCCTGGTGGTGTTCTGGTTCGCCGTCGTGGTCCTGGTCGCCTTCGGGATCCGTGAATTCCTGGCGCCCGGCCCTGGCCTCGCCGAGCTGCGGCAGACCGGGCCGGAGGGCTCCGAACACCCCGGCCAGAGCGCGAGCAGCGCGTGACCGCGCGCCGCTGCACTGTGGCCATACCGGCTTCACGTCCGCCCGCGGAGCGGCATCCTGACGCCCGGCGTCGATCACCCTTCCGGCCTCCCCGTGCGGCGTCCTGACGGAGCCGGTGGCTACGGGCAGGCGGACACCGGACGCGGGGCGTGGCTCCTCCGGGCCTAATGGGGCGTCATTCCTCCGTGTCTTCCGGGTCAGACTTCGACGCGGCCTCCCTGGCCCCTGCAGTCGCCCAGGAAAGCTCGATCTCGAGCTCGACCTCTCCGCCCCCGACCTCGACCTCGACCTCGCTCTTGACGGTGTCGGGGACGTGCATGGTCAGCACGCCCGGTCCCAGCTCCAGTTCCACGTGTCCGCCCCGCTCCAGTGCCGAGGCCAGCTCAGTCAGCAGAGCCGCCGCCTCGGAGCGGGAGAGCGTGGATTTCTGCTCGAATTTCAGGTCTTCCATGGTCCTTCCGCCTTGGGTGTGGGGTCACATCGGTCCTTGTCGCGGATTCCCGGCTGCGAGGGCGGACAGGTCCGGACCGGACCACGTCGCACTGCCCGGCGTGGGCACGGCCGGATGGATCAGGCAGCCAGGACCTTCGACTTGGCCTGTCGGTACTCCTCCTCGGTCAGGTCTCCGTGGTTCTTGAGCTCCACCAGACGGGCGAGTTGCTCGCTCGTTTCGGGAGACTCGCTGGTTTTGGCAGACGGGGTCTCCTGCGCCGTGTCCCGCACGTAGGCGCGGAACTGGGCCTCGGTCGCTGCGGCCTCCTGGGCCTGGCGCTCCGCCATGCCCTTGCCGCGGGCGATCAGGTAGACGAGGACCCCGAGGAAGGGCAGGACGATCAGGAACACCGACCAACCGGCCTTCCACCAGCCGCTCATGTCCCTGTCCCGGAACAGGTCCATGAACACGCGCACCAGCAGGAAGATCCACAGGACCCAGAGGAAGAACCACATGGTGGTCAAGAAAATGTCGAGCACGGGGTAATTCACGGCGCTCACCCTCCGGTTCCTTCCGTGGGCCCGGCGCGGACTGCGTGCTCAGCAGCCGGGCCCGCATGCTCATCCCATTGGGCAGCTCCAGAAGTGCAGCCGCACCACCCTTCCGGGGTGATTCAGCGGCCCACCACCATCAACGCGGTCCGGGCGGTGCCGTGCCGGCGGGGTATTCCTGCTTCGGGACGTCCGCGGCGGTCCACGCGTTCACGACCGGGTCGATGATGCGCCAGGCCTCCTGTGCCTCGTCGCCACGGATGAACAGGGTTGCGTCGCCACGGAACATTTCGACGAAGAGGTTGGCATAGGGGGTCCGCCGTGACTCGGTCGAATAGAGCTCGAGCTCCGGGCTCCGGGCGATGCGTCCCCTTGCATTCAGAGTGGTGGCCAAGCGCACGTAAGGCTGTCTGAGGCCGAGGCGGAGGACGTTGGGTTCGATGCCTGGCCATCGGGCGAGCAGGTACGCGGGCGCTGACCGGAAGTGGACGGCGATCTCGGCCGAGTCCTCGGCCAGGCCCTTGCCGGACCGCAGTGTGAACGGTGTGCCCGTCCACCGTGCGTTGTCGATCTGGACTGTCAGAGAGGCGTAGGTCTCCGTGTCTCGGTGGACGTCGACACCGGGTTCGTCCGTGTAGGAGGCGATCCGGCGGCCTCCGATCATCCCGGCCGAGTACCGGGCGCGGACGGTGTCGGTGCGCATCCGGTCCCTCGCGGGCGGGGCGACGGCGCGAAGAGCCTCGACCCGGATACCCCGGAAGGAGTCGGCGTCGATCCGGGCCGACTCCTCCATGAGGACCAGGGCCATCACCTCCATCCAACTGAACACCTCACTCCGTGGTGCGCCATCGGACATCGCTGTCGGGCATCACCCGTCACGCGTGAACGGCGAACCGGCGGCGGGCCCTTGAGTGATCCCGTCGTCCGCACCCGGGAACCACGTCGCGTCGAGCCGAGTACGCAGGAGTTCCGAGTGCGCTGAGCCCACGTCATCAGCCGCCCGGCGAAGGTGGCTCGGCGAGCAACTGCAGTGCCCTGGCGACGGTCTGCTCCGGGGAATCCGCGAGCGGTACCACACAGGGGTGCTCGTCAGGGGTCGGTTCCTCGAGCTCGCCGAACTGGCTCTCCAGCAACCGGGCCGGGAAGAAGTGACCCTGTCGCGCGGCCAGCCGCGCGGCGACGAGCTCCTGACTCCCCTCCAGGTACATCAACCGAACTTCCGGTCGCCCTTGCCGCAGAAAGTCCCGATGCGAGCGCTTCAGTGCAGAGCAGGCCAGCACGGCCGACTCGCCACTTTCGAGCTGCTCGTCGATCCACCGCGCGATCGCGGCGAGCCAAGGCCGCCGGTCCTCGTCGGTGAGCGGACGCCCCGAGGTCATCCGCGCCCGGTTCTCCGGTGAATGGAAGTCATCCGCATCTTTGAAGGGAAGCCCGAGCCTTTCGGCCAGCATCACCCCGACCGTGCTCTTGCCGACCCCGGAAACGCCGAGAACCACGATGACGATCGGCCGGTGCGGCGCCTTCGCGCAATTCGTCACCATCAGAAATTCACCATTTCGAACCGCTCGCAGGCGGCCGGTCGGTGCGGATGCCGCAATGTCCGAACCCTCGCAACGCCCTCAGGATACGACGCCGCGGGGCCGGGCAGCACCCGGGACGGGCGGCTCAGCAGACCGGTGTAACCGCTACGGCGGAAACCGTCAGACGACGGCAACTGGGTCTCCTTCAGATGGCGATGGCGATGCCAAGGGTCTCCGTGATGTTGGTGGCGCCGACGGACAGGAGGCAGTTCTGCCTCGGAGTGCTTGTCTTCCCGGGACTCACGACTTACCTTCTCGAGACCAGGAGTGGGCGGATCCGACGATCAGAACGGCACCGACGCGTGAAACCCCTTGTCCGTACCGCGGCTCTCAACGGCTACGTCGAGCTCAGCCGCTCCCTCGGGATCGACCCGCAAGCGCTGCTCCGCCGCGTCGGTCTGGACGCGGCGGCGCTCACCGTGCAGGACCGCTGGGTCTCGGGCGCGGCCTGCGTCCAACTGCTGGAGCTTTCGGCTGCGGCGAGCCGGCGCGAGGACTTCGGGTTGCGGCTGGCCGAGTACCGGCGCCTGTCCACCCTCGGCCCGATCGGGCTGGTGGTGCGCGAGGAGCCGGACGTGCGCAGCGCGATCGGCCTGCTGCTGCGACACGAGGACACGTACAACGAGGCGCTGCACACCCGGCTGTCCGAGGCGCAGGGGCTGGCTACCCTCAAGGTCGGCCTGGACGTCGGTGAACGCCTGGAGCTACGCCAGGCGACCGAGCTCGCCGTGGCGGCGTTCCACCGCGTCCTGTGCGGTTTCCTCGGCAACCGCTGGCAGCCGCTGACCGTCTGCTTCTCCCATCGGGCCCCGTCGGACACGCACACCCATCGGCGGCTGTTCGGGCCGGTGGCGGAGTTCGAGCGCGAGTTCGACGGCATCGTCTTCTATGCGAGCGACCTCGACTCTCCCAACGCCCTCGCCGATCCCCAACTGCGTGCCTACGCCCGGCAGTTCTTCGATGTGATCGCCACACCCAAGGACACCTCGGCCAAGGACCGGGTCCGCGAACTGATCGAGGTGCTCCTGCCGGCCGGCAACTGCTCGGTGGACCAGGTCGCGCACAGCCTGGGCGTCGACCGGCGCACGGTGCACCGCTGGCTCGGCGAGACCGGGGACACCTTCTCGTCCCTGCTCAACACCACGCGCACCCAGCTTGCCGAGCGGTTCGTGGCGAACCGCCGCAGGTCGCTGACGGAGATCTCCGGCCTGCTCGGCTTCTCCTCGCCGAGCGCCTTCTCCCGCTGGTTCCGCGAACAGTTCGGCTGCAGCGCCCGTGACTGGCGCGCAGAGCACTGTCCCGAATAGGCAAGTCATTCGTCTCCTCCGGTAAAGCGAGCGCGCTTCGGCCCACCTACGGTGGCACCACCCCGCCGGCCCGACCACCCCGCCCGGCGGCGGTTCCATCCCACCGAAGGAGACGACCGTGCATTTCCACGACGACTCGCTGTTCCCGGAGACCCAGGAGAAACTCGTCATCCAGGCCGCTCCCTACGGGCCCGAGTGGCTCCCTGGTGACGCCGAGGACATCCCGCTCACCATGGACGAACATGTCCAGGCGGCCGTGGACTGCTACAACGCCGGTGCGACCGTGCTGCACATCCACGTCCGGGAACTCGACGGCCACGGCTCCAAGCGGATGTCGATGTTCAACGAGCTGATGGCGGGGCTGCGTGAGGCGGTGCCGGACATGGTGCTGCAGATCGGCGGGTCGATCTCCTTCGCTCCCGAGTCGGACGAAGAAGGCGCCGAAGCCAAGTGGCTCGACTACGACTCCCGCCACATGCTCGCCGAGGTCGACCCGAAGCCGGACCAGGTCACGATCGCGATCAACACCAACCAGATGAACATCGTCGAGATCATGACCGACGACGACCTCGACGGCACCTCGATCGGCAAGAACCCGGCGCTGTACAAGGCGTACCGGGACATGTACCTGGAGGCCGGTCCGGACTTCTACCTGGAGCACCTCAAGCGGCTTACGGCCAACGGCATCCAGCCGCACTTCCAGCTCGCCAACCTGGCCCAGCTGGAGAGCGTGGAGCGGCTGATCCGCAGGGGCGTCTACACCGGGCCGCTGGTCCTCAACTACGTCGCCATCGGCGGCGGCTTCGCCGGTCACCACCCCGCCGACCTGGTCGAGTTCATTCGCCGCGTCCCGGACGGCGCCGTGCTCACCATCGAGGCCTCCATGCGCGCGGTCGCGCCGATGTGCGCCGTCGGCATCGCGCTCGGCCAACACGTCCGCGTCGGCAACGAGGACAACCTGTGGGGCCGCAAGGGCGAGCGGATGACCACGGTCGAGCAGATCGAGCAGCTGGTGAAGATCTCCGAAACGCTCGGCCGTGACATCGCCAACGGCCAGGAGGCCAAGGAGATCTACCACATCGGCGAGTACTACTCCGATGCCGACGAGACCCTGGCCCGACTCGGGATGGTCCCGAACCGGCAGCCCGGTCGGCGCGGCTTCATGCTGCGCCCGGAGGGCGACCGCAGCCTGGTCTGACGACCCGGCACGTCCACCAGCGGCGGTCACGGGCGAGAGCCGCAACTCCCGCGTTCACCGCGCGGCCTGCCCGTGACCGCTCTCCACGCCCCCGGCGGCAGCCCAGTCGAACCTGCGAACAGGAGTACCCCTGTGGCGAACGCCATCCGTTTCCACGAGACCGGCGGCCCCGACGTGCTGCGCCTGGAGGAGGTCAGCGTCGGCGACCCCGGTCCGGGCGAGGTGCGGATCCGGCACGAGGCGGTCGGGCTCAACTTCGCCGACACCTACTTCCGCACCGGCCTCTACCCGGCCCCGCTGCCCGCGGGCATGGGCGTCGAAGCTGCCGGCGTGGTCGAGGCGGTCGGTGAGGGGGTGCCCCACGTCGCCGCGGGCGATCGGGTCACCTACACCGGCAGTCCCCTCGGCGCCTACAGCACCGAGCGGCTCATGCCCGCCGCCCCGCTGATCAGGCTGCCGGACGCGATCAGCTGCGAGACCGCCGCCGCGATGACCATGCGCGGGCTCACCTCCGCGTACCTGATGCGGCGGATCACCCCGCTCGCGGCGGGCGACACGATCCTGCTGCACGCGGCGGCCGGCGGCGTCGGCCTGATCGTCAGTCAGTGGGCCAAGCTGCTCGGGCTGACGGTCATCGGCACCGTCTCCACCGAGGAGAAGGCCGAACTCGCCCGCGCCCACGGCGTCGACCACGTCGTCCTCCGCCGCGAGAACGTCGCCGAGCGGGTACGCGAGCTGACCGACGGCGCCGGCGTACCGGTGGTCCTCGACAGCGTCGGCAAGGACACCTTCGCCGCCTCGCTGGCCTCACTGAAGCGCCGTGGCCTGCTGGTCTGCTTCGGCACGGCGTCGGGTCCGGTGCCGCCGATCGACGCGATGCAACTGGCCCTCGCCGGCTCGGTCTTCGTCACCAGGCCCGCACTCGCGGACTACATCGCCGACCCGGCCGAGCGCACGGAGCTCTCCGACGAACTCTTCCACCACGTCGCGAGCGGGCGCATCTCGATCGAGACGAACCAGCGCTACGACCTCGCGGACGCCGTCCGTGCGCACAAGGACCTGGAGTCCGGGCGCACCACCGGCTCCTCCGTCCTCATCCCCTGAACTGCCTCCTCAGAAGGGAACGCCATGACCGAGACCCTGGGTGCCGCCGCGGTGGCACCGACCGAGATCCGCGGCACCGTCGAGGCGGAACAGCTGACCGGCACCATCGGCGCCGAGCTCCACGGGGTGAACCTCGCCGACGCGATCGGCGACGACGAGCTGTTCGCCGAGATCCGCGCGCTGCTGCTCACGCACAAGGTGCTGTTCCTGCGCGACCAGCACTTCAGCCGTGCCGAGCACGTCGCCTTCGCCTCCCGCTTCGGCCCGCTGATGGACCACCCGGCGCTCGGCAGCGACCCGGACCACCCCGGCCTGGTCCGCATCAGCCGCGGCCCGGAGAAGAAGCCCGACTACGAGAACGCCCTGCACGCCGACGGCACCTGGCGCGAGTGCCCGGGTATGGGCGCGGTCCTGCGCTGCATCGAGTGCCCGCCCATGGGCGGCGACACCGTCTGGGTCAACATGGTCGAGGCCTACCGGCGGCTGCCGGAGCACGTCAAGGCCCAGATCGAGGGCCTGCGCGCCCGTCACAGCATCGAGGCGACCTTCGGCGCGGTGCTGCCGACCGAACAGCGCCACGCCCTTGCGGCCCGGTTCCCGGATGCCGAGCACCCGGTGGTGCGCACCCACCCGGAGACCGGCGAGAGGGTCCTCTTCGTCAACAGCTTCACCACCCACTTCGTCAACTACCACACGCCCGAGCGGGTCCGCTTCGGGCAGGACTACGCGCCGGGCGCCGGCCAGTTGCTCAACTACCTGACCGGTCAGGCCGCGGTCCCGGAGTACCAGGTGCGCTGGCGCTGGCAGCCCGGGTCCGTGGCCGTCTGGGACAACCGCGCAACCCAGCACTACGCCGTCAACGACTACTGGCCCGCGCCTCGCAAGATGGAGCGCGCGGAGATCGTCGGCGACAGACCCTTCTGAGGATCGCTTCCAACCGGGACAACCGGGAAAGGTGAGGTGCGACAATGGCGATTCCCTCCACTGCCGAGGCTGCGCCGGGGACTTCGTCCTCCGGACCGACCGTGTCCAGGCGCTATGCCTGGGTGGTCTTCGCGCTCTCGTTCGGCCTGCTGCTCTCCGACTACATGTCACGGCAGGTGCTCAACGCGGTCTTTCCGCTGCTCAAGGCCCAATGGCTGCTCTCCGACTCGAAGTTGGGCTCGCTCAGCGGTGTGGTGGCGCTGATGGTCGGCCTGCTCACCTTCCCCATGTCCCTGCTCGCCGACCGTTGGGGCCGGGTTCGCAGTCTGGTCCTGGCTGCCACCGTGTGGAGCGTGGCGACGCTCGGCTGCGCACTGGCGGCAAGCTACGGACAACTCTTCCTCGGCCGCTTCGTCGTCGGTATCGGCGAAGCCGCCTACGGCAGCGTCGGCATCGCGGTCGTCCTCAGCATCTTCCCGGTCACCCTGCGGGCCACGCTGTCCGGCGCGTTCATCGCCGGTGGTGCGTTCGGCTCGGTACTGGGCGTGGCACTGGGCGGCGCCATCGCCGGGCAGGCGGGCTGGCGCTGGGCCTTCGGCGCGATGGGCCTCTTCGGGTTGGTCATGGCCCTCGTCTACGCCGTCGTGGTGACCGAGAAGCGGCTTGCCCCCGCAGGCGCCTCCGAACCGGACACCGCCGCCCGCGCCCGGCTGCGCGGGCAGCTGCCGAAGTTGTTCTCCTCGGTCTCGGTGGTCTGCGCATACCTGGGCAGCGGGCTGCAGTTCGCGGTCTGCGCAGCCCTGATCGCCTGGCTGCCCAGCTACTTCAACCGCTGCTACCACATGGCCTCCGCGAAGGCGGGCACGACGGCGGGCATGTTCGCCCTGGTCATCGGCATCGGCATGATCGGCGCCGGCATGCTCTCCGACCGGCTCGACCGGATCACCGCGGCACGCAAGTGGACCGTCGCGATCGGGTGCTGCCTCGGATCGATGCTGCTGCTGGTCACCGCCTTCCAACTGCCGAACGGCTGGGCGCAGCTCGCGCTGCTCGCCCTGGGCTGCCTGCTGTCGGCCGGCACCTCGGGTCCCGCGGCCGCCATGGTGGCGAACCTGACCCCGGTCGCGATCTCGGCCACCGCCTTCGCCACCCTCACCCTGGCCAACAGTCTGCTCGGCCTGGCCCCCGGCCCCGCGGTGACCGGCCTGCTCGCCGACCACATGGGCCTGCGCGCCGCGCTGCAGACCCTCCCCCTGATCTCGATCCCCGCCACCGTCGCGTTCCTGATCGGCCGCAGGCACTTCAACCTCCGCCTCGTCGCCGCCCTGCAACGGGACGCCGCGAGCGCCCGACTGGAGATGACGGGATGATCCTCCCGGTTGATCCCCTCCGGTCCGCCGACGGCTCCCCCGCCGTGGTCATCGTCCCGGGCCTGCGCGACCACGTCGCGGAGCACTGGCAGACCCTGCTCGCCGCAAGGCTCGCCACCGCTGGTCGCGAGGTGCACACCGTCCCGCCGCTCACCGAGGAGAAGTTCAGCCGCACGGCCAGGGTCGCAGCCCTGGAGGAGGTGGTCACGAAGGTCTCCGGGCCGGTCGTCCTGATCGCCCACAGCGCCGGTGTGCTCACCGTCGCGCACTGGGCGAAGCATCACTCCACCGACCGGATCCGCGGCGCGCTGCTGGCCACCCCGCCCGACCTCGACAAGCCGATGCACGAGCCACACCCCAGCCCGGAGGTCCTGCAGCAGAACGGCTGGCTTCCGGTACCGCGACGCCCGCTCCCGTTCCCGAGCACGGTGGCCGCCAGCACGGACGACCCGCTGGCCGACCTCGACCGGGTCATCTCCCTGGCGGGGGACTGGGGTAGCCGCGTCGTCGGACTGGGCGCGGTGGGCCACCTCAACCCGGCGTCCGGATACGGCGAGTGGCCGCAGGCCGAGGAGTTCCTGCGCGAACTCGACGCGCTGCCCGGACGGGAACCACGAGATCAGGCGTCCATCAGATCCCGGTAGTGGCTTCGGCTCTGCCCTCTTTCACCGCGGTCTGGAAGGCGGCGAAGTCGGCTTCGTTCTGGTCGGCGTAGGTTTCGGCGAAGTCCGCGATGGCGTGGTCGAACCGGTTCGAGCCACCGAGGTAGGCGGCCAGCGCCACGCGGTCGCCGGAGCGTGCGTGTGCCCGTGCCAGGGTCCAACCGCACAGCCAGGCGTACACCGCCATGCCCGACGGGATCATCACCTCGATCGGTGCGGAGAACTTCCAGTCACGCAGCTGACGCACATAGAAGTCCCGGTCCACCCCATCCGGACCGGTGACGCGGGCCCAGCCGAGGAAGATGTCGCTCTGCGCCTGCATCAGATGCTGTCCGGCGACCACCCGCTCGCCCTGGTTGGCGTACGCGCTGCGCCCGGCGTACTCCGCCAGAACGGACGGCTGGGCCTCCTTGGCCTGCAGGAACAGCGGCTCGACCCCGTCCCCGGCCTCCATCAGCACGATCCAGGCCCGGGTGCCGACACTGCCGACCCCGACGACCTTGCGGGCCATCTGGACCAGGGTGAACTGATTGAGCAGGTGCCGTCGGTCGCTCTGCAGGGTGCGCCGGTACTTGCCCAGCACCGAACCGATCAGCTCGTAGATCGCGTCTGCCCGCACATCACTGAACACCTCTTCGACCGGGACGATCGTCGGCGGGTCGCTGATGATCCGCCGCCGACCCTCGACCACGGTCGTGAGCTTGCCCAACGCCTGCGTACTGTCGCGGGTATGGGCCTTGGCCAGCATCGCCTCCGCCGCCTTGAACCGCTTCGCCTTGACCTCGGACCTGAACTCCCCGATGGCGTCCTCGATAGCCAGGTGCGCGTACCAGACATCCAGGAGGGGCTGCTTCGCGAAGCCGCGCATCGCCTGGCGGTAGCCCTTGGCAGCCGCCAGGACGATCTTGCGGCAGGCCTTGCCCGAGAACCCGTTGTCGCGCCCGGCCACCACCAGGCTCGCGGCCAACCGCTTGACGTCCCACTCGAAAGGCCCGGGAAGGGTCTCGTCGAAGTCGTTGACGTCGAACACCAGCCGCCGCTCCGGTGAGGCGAACGCGCCGAAGTTCGACAGATGCGCGTCCCCGCACAGCTGGACCCGCAGCCCCGAGGCAGGCGTGGCAGCCAGATCCGCCGCCATCGGCAACGCAGCCCCACGGTAGTACGTGAACGGCGACACCAACATCCGCCCGTGCCGAATCGGCACCAGCTCCGGCACCCGCGACGCCGCCTGACCCAACAACAACCCGACCGGATCCCGCGATCCGCCCGGCTCGAACTCCGCATGCGCCTCCAACGGCACCCGCTCGCGAGCATCCTTCCCCAACGCCACCCGGTCAGCGCGACTCACAGGCTCCCCCGCCGCCCGAACCGGACCCCGGGAGGACCCCCGCGCACCAGACGTTCCACCTGCCACACCCATACTCCTCACCGTCCTGACCACTCCCGTCCGGCCACAGCCGCCTGGGCCACCGACCGGCAAAACACCACAGAGAGCTATAGATACACCTATTCCGGTCACCCGGTGTCGAGGCCGCGCGGAACGCACCACTCGCTCCGAGCACGGTGGTCGGGTGGACGGTCGCCCGGGGCTCGGCCGCCCCTGCACGTGCTTCGTCCGGCATGGCGCCGGTAGTGCGGCTCGGGTGCCTCCGTGTCAAGCTGAAATCGCAGGTCTGCGCGGCCAGGTCGCCGGTTTCGGCGACGAGGTAGTACTCGAAGGAGCACGATCATGGCCAGCAATGCCAGTGGAGCGCCAAGGGCCGCCCACCTTTCCCGGCGGCCCGTTGCAACCGGCTGGACCTTCTTCGCCGCAGTCATGATGATCATCGGCGGTGTCCTGGCGATATTCGAAGGGATCTCCGCCATCGCCAAGGACGACCTGGTCATCGTCACCCGCAACTACGCCTACAAGATGAACACCGCCGGCTGGGGCTGGATCCACCTCATCCTGGGTGTGCTCATCGTGGTAGCAGGTGTGGCCCTCTTCGGAGGCGCGATGTGGGCACGCGTCGTCGGTATCGGCCTCGCCGGTCTCGGCATGATCGCCAACTTCCTGTGGCTGCCCTACTACCCGTTCTGGGCCATCGTGCTGATCGCCGTCGACATCTTCGTCATCTGGGCGCTCTGCGTCGGAAGGACGAGAGAAGTCGAGGAGTAACGTCTCGCCGTTGCCGATCGGCGGTGTCTGCCCATCGTTGGGGTGAGTCGTCAATTCCCGGGCGCAGTGGATACTCGCGCCGTTCCCCGCGCCCCTGGACGTTTGCACCTACCTGCGGGAACGGGCGCGGGTCACCAGGGCCACCGCCGCCGCGCCGCAGGCCGCGCCGAGGACGGCCCCGGCGGCGACGTCGCCGGGGTAGTGGACACCCGTGTGGACACGGGAGTAGCCGACGGCGGTGGCGAGCAGGGCGAGGGGGAAGGCCGCCGCCGGGAGGGTCGCGCCGACGGCCACGGCGAAGGCGACCGCGGAGGCGGTGTGCCCGGAGGGGAATGACGCCGAGGCGGGCATCGGGACCTGACGGTCGGCGACGACCTCCGCGGCGGCGCGGTCGGGGCGGGGCCGCCGGACGAGTTCCTTGCCCACCAGGTTCGCGCCGGCCGAGGCAAGGCCGAGGGCCGCGACACCGGTCAGCGCCGCCTGACGGGTACGGCCGGGACGGAGGGCGAGCAGCGCGGCCACCGTCAGCGAGATCTTGGAGTTGTCGGCCGCGCGGGAGAGCCGACGCAGGCCGGTGTCGAGGGTCGGGGTGTCGGTCGCCGCGACGGCCGCGTAGACGGCGTGGTCGAGCTGCCGCAGGTCGTGCAGGAGCGACCAGACATGGGACGTGCGCGGGGCGACGGCCGTTTCAGCCACGGGTGTCCTCCTCCGGTGTGCTCGGCTCCTGCGTGCCCTCGGACTCCGGCACGCCCGCCGCCGGTGGGGCCGGGTGCGCCCGCGGCTGCGGCAGCGGACGGCCCAGCGCGAGAGCGACGATGCGCCGCCAGTCCAGCGGCGGGCTGGTCACCGGTGCGCCCGGGCGGTGGACCGGGACCCGGACCCGCAGCACGCCCGGACGCACCGTACAGGTGACCGGCGGCGTCATCCGCAGCGCCTCGCCGTCGACGGCCACCGCGATCACCGGTACGTCCGCGTGGACCACCACCTCACGTGCCGTCAGCGCCGAGAGCCCTGACGCGCGGACACCGAGCAGCGCGACCTCGGCCGCCTGCGCGGGACCGTCGACGCGGATGCCCAGGACTCCGAGCAGACCCCGGTCCAACCGAGGACGCCGCCCTCCGGTCAGGGGATCGCCGCCGGAGTACGGGTTGTTGCTGACCAACAGCGCCTGCTGGCCGTCCAGGCGGCGGCCGTCGGCGCGGGCCCGCAGCCGGCCCTCGGGGTCGCCGAGCAGCAGCTCCGGCAGGGCGTCCAGGACGGTGCCGGCCTTGGCCTCCCGGTAGGCGGGGCTCTGCACGATCTCCGCGTACGCGCCGAAGGAGACGGTGTTGACGAACGGGTGGCCGGCGACGGCGCCGAGGTCGACACAGAACTCCTCGCCGTCGCTCAGCGCGTCGAGACAGCGGGAGGGGTCGGCGCGGTCCAGGCCCAGGTCCATGGCGAAGTGGTTGCGGGTCCCGGCGGAGACGACCAGGAAGGGCAGGTCGTGCTCGGCGGCGACCGCCGCGACCAGCGCCTGGGTGCCGTCGCCGCCCGCGACCCCGAGCAGATCCGCGCCGTCGGCGACCGCCTGCCTGGCCAGCGCCGACACGTCCACCGGCCGCCCGTCCTCCGCCGACGGCTCCAGCAGCACCACCCGCGCGCCGAGCCGCTCCGCCTTCTCGGCCAGTCCGAAGCGCGCGACCTTGCCGCCGCCGGAACGCGGGTTCATGATCAGCACCGGCCGCTGCGGCCGGGCAGTCCGCTGCGCGTGCATCCGCCCGGGCCGGCGGACCTGACGCAGCGCCGAGCGGGCGGAGGTGAGCGCCGCGCCCCAGAGCAGCAGCGCGCCGAACCCTGCCAGCAGCAGACCGGTGACGGCATAGACGACCAGCACGGCGACCGGCGCGCCAAGTGCCACCAGCGCTCCGCCGAGCCGTCGCAAGCCCCGGTGCGCCAGTGCCCACCACGCGCCGCCCGCCGCAAGCGCGAGCCCCAGCAGCCCGACGAGCGGCACCAGCACGCCGTGGTGCCCGACCACCGCCAGCAGCACGGCCACTGCGCCCGCCGCGCAGAGCAGTGCGAGCCGCGCCAGCGCGCGGGCCCGCGTCAACCGGCGTCCGTCCGCGTCAGACATCGGCGCGCGCGGCGATCCGGCCGTCGGCAATGGCGGCGAGCAGCGCCGCGTGGTCTGCGGCGGTCTGGTCCGCGTAGCTGAGGGCCCATTCGGCGATCGCACGGTCGAAGGCGCCGCCGTGGCCGAGGTATCCGGCGATCGCCTCGCGGTCGCCGGAGCGGGCGTGGGCGCGAGCGAGGGTGCGACCGCAGATCTCGCCGTAGCGGGCGAGTTCGGGCGCGGTCAGCTTGCCGATCTCCACGGAGCCCTTCATGTCCCGTAGTTGGCGCCAGTAGAAGTGCCGGCCGTCCGGCCCCGTGGCCCAGCCGAGGAAGATGTCGCCGGTCGCCTGCATCAGTCGCTGCCCGTCGACGACGCGGCGGCCCTGGTGCCGGTGGCTGCTGGGCGCGAGGTGGGCCGCGAGCACGGACTGGTCCGCCTCCTTGACCTGGAGGAAGAGCGGGTCGCCGATCGTCGTCCCCTCCAGCAGGCCGATGAAACAGCGGGTGCCGACGCTGCCCACGCCGACGACCTTCATCGCCGCGTCGATCAGCCGGAACCGGCCCAGCAACGCCCGCTTCTCGTCGCTCAGACTGCGCTGGTAGTCCTCGTAGGTCTCCTGGACGAGGCCCAGGTCGCGCATGCTGATGGGCTGGAGCAGCGGAGGGTCGTGCTTGATGCGCGGCTCGCCGTCGGGGCCGGTCTCGGTGAGCTTCTCCAGTGCCTGGAGGTTGGTGCGGCGGCGGGCCTTGGCCAGTTCGGAGCGGGCCTCGGCACGGTTGGCCTCGCGGACGGTCTCCAGCAGGTCCTCGGTGTCCACCCGCTCGTACCAGACGTCGAGTTCACCGCGAGCGGACAGTTGACGCATGTGCTCCCGGTAGGACCGGGCGGCCGCGCGGGCCGCCTCGGTCGCCGCGTGGTCGGAGTCGCCGTTCTCGCGCGCGGCGACGGCAAGGCTGGCGGCGAGGCGTTTGACGTCCCACTCGAAGGGGCCGGGCAGCGTCTCGTCGAAGTCGTTGAGGTCGAAGAGCAGGGTGCGCTCGGGTGAGGCGAAGAAGCCGAAGTTGGAGAGGTGGGCGTCGCCGCAGAGCTGCACGGTCAGGCCGGTGTTGGGCGAGGACGCGAGGTCGGCGGCCATGACCGCGGGGGCGCCGCGCAGGAAGGCGAAGCAGGAGGAGGCCATCCGGCCGTACCGGATCGGAACCAACTCGGGGACACGGGTGGCGCACTGGCGCTCCAGGACGGCGAGGGGGCCCTCCCGGCCCGCCGGGGCGTGCCACGGGCCCTGCGCCGCGCGCGGGACGGTCTTCCGCGCCGCCCGCCCAGCCTCCCGGCCCGCCGTCCCGTCGTCGCGCTGCGGCTCCGCCTGCTGCTCTTCTCCGTCGGTCCTCGTCATGGAGCTCTCCTCCGCTGTTCCCTTACCTTGGGGGCTGCCGGGTCGACGCGCAGGTCGAAGCCGCCCGCTCGGGTGACGGACGTGACAAGGACCGGAAAACACGTATGCAACCCTCCGGCGCTCCCGGGCATTAGGCGGGCGTGAAAGGAGGTGCTGCCGTGTCACCACGAGACCACGACGCCGAGTTCAGCGAGTTCGCGGGCACCAGGGCTCCGTGGCTGCGCAGGGTGGCATATCTGCCGTCGAACGACTGGCACCACGCGGACGACCTGACCCAGACCACGATCACCAAGCTCTAGGTGCACTGGCCATGCATAAGCACCCTGGAGAACCCCGACGGATACGCCCGCACCACCCTGGTCAACACCTTCCTCGCGGAGCGGCGCTCGCCGTGGCGGCGGGTGCTGCTGCGCGACCACGACGACCACCCCGCAGCGAAGCGTCGACCTGGACGGCGTGAAACCGAACGTCCAGGGGTTCGTTCGGTCCTGCTCCACCGCCGACCACGTCAACTACTGCGTCGAGAGCTTCTTGGACATCCACCACATCCCGCCCGCCCTCACCGCACTCGGCGGCATGGCGGGGCTGCTCCGGCTGGTGCATCCGCTCGGCCTGAACCCCGCCGACTGGACCATCGACGTGGTCCGCTGAGCGCGTCCGGACGCGGCCGGGGTGCGGGTCGGCTCGCCGCGCAGTGAGATGGGTGGCATGTCCGAGAACTCCGTACCCGTCGCCCCGTCCGGCAAGGTGGTTCTGGTCACCGGGGCCTCGTCCGGGATCGGCGAGGCCACGGTGCGCAGGCTGCAGGCGCTCGGCTGCACCGTCTACGCCGCCGCGCGGCGGGTCGAGCGGATGAGCGGCATCGCCGAGCTCGACCGCGTGCACGTGGTCGCGATGGACGTGACCGACCCGGAGTCCAACCGGGCCGGGGTGGAGCGGATCCTGGCCGAGGCCGGGCGGATCGACGTGCTGGTCAACAACGCCGGGTACGGCTCGTACGGCGCGGTCGAGGACGTGCCGCTGTCCGAGGCGCGGGCGCAGTTCGAGGTGAACCTCTTCGGCGCGGCCGACCTGATCCGGCGGGTGCTGCCGCAGATGCGGGCCCGGCGCAGCGGACGGATCGTCAACGTCAGCTCGATGGGCGGGAGGATCCACTCCCCGCTGGGCGGCTGGTACCACGCCACCAAGTTCGCGGTCGAGGGGATCAGCGACTGTCTGCGGCTGGAACTGCAGCCGTTCGGCATCCAGGTGGTCCTGATCGAGCCGGGGGCGATCAGGACCGAGTGGGGCGGCATCGCCGCCGACAACCTGCTCGCGACCTCCGGCTCCGGCCCGTACGCGGGCCAGGCCAAGGCCATGGCCAAGACGCTCCGGGGCGATCGGATCACCAGCTTCGGCTCGGCTCCCACCGTCGTCGCCGAGGCGATCGCCCATGCCGTGCAGTCCGAGCGTCCCCGGACCCGCTACGCGATCGGCAGCGGTGCGAAGCCGCTGATCATGCTGCGGCGGCTGCTGCCCGACCGGGCCTTCGACACCCTGATGCGCCGCGCCAGCCGCCTGCCCGCCCCGCCCGCCGCCGTCTCCACCACCGTCCCCACCATCGACGGCGGCGCGTGACCTGACCGCCGATCAGGCGTGCTTCAGCGCCCGCTCCGCGGCCGGGAGCGCGGCGGCGCGCGTCTCCGGGGCGAGGCCTAGTCGGGAGCGGCGGTCGAGCAGGTCGGAGGCGTCGAGGGCGCCCTCGTGGCGGACCGCGAAGAGCAGCTCGGCCATGGTCGTGTCGGTGCCGGGCGCGATCGGCTCCAGCAGGGACGGGTCCCCGTCCGCCTCGGCGACGACCGCGGCCGCCTCGGTGCCGTAGCGCTGGACCAGGCGCAGCGGGGCGTCGACCCGGGCGAGGGTGGCCCGGTCGGCCGCGCCGACCAGCGGGAGCGAGCGGGTACGGCAGCCCGCCGCCGCCCGGCCCGAAGCCGCCAGCGCGGCGTCCACCGCGTCCTCGGCCATCCTCCGGTAGGTCGTCAGCTTGCCGCCGACGACGGTGACCAGCCCGTCGGGCGCGGTGAGCACGGCGTGCTTGCGCGAGACGTCGGCGGTGCGGCCGGATCCGGTGTCGAGCAGCGGGCGCAGGCCCGCGAAGGTGCCGATCAGGTCGTCGCGGGTGAGCGGGCGGCGCAGCGCGGTGTTGATGGTCCGCAGCAGGAAGTCGATCTCGTCGGGCGAGGGCTGCGGCTCGTCCGGGATCGGGCCCGGGGCCTCCTCGTCGGTCAGACCGACGTAGACACGGTCGTCGGGGGCCGGGAGGGCGAAGACAAAGCGGTTGGTCTCACCCGGGATCGGCACGGTCAGACCGGCCGTGAGGCCGCCGAAGGCCTCCTGACGGAAGACCAGGTGCGTGCCCCGGCTGGGCCGCAGGGTGATGTCGGGGGCCAGGTTCCCGGCCCAGACGCCCGCCGCGTTGACGACCATGCGGGCGCGCAACCGGAAGCTCTCCCCCGTCAGCTCGTCCGTCAGCACCGCGCCGTTGCCGCGTGCCTCGCTGACGGCGCAGCGGGTCAGCACCTGAGCGCCGTGGGCGGCCGCGGTCCGCGCGAGCGCGGTCACCAGGCGAGCGTCGTCGGTCAGTTGGCCGTCCCAGAAGACCAGGCCGCCGCGCAGGCCCGCGTCGGCGACGGTCGGGGCGTAGCGGAGCACTTCCGCGCGGGAGAGGCGGCGCGAGCGCGGCAGGCTGGAAGACGGCGTGCGGGCGGCGATCCGCAGCGCGTCCCCGGCCAGGAACCCGACGCGGACCAGCGCGCTCTCCGCCGCGCCGGTGCCGGGCAGCAGCGGGACGATCTGCGGCAGTGCGCGGACCAGGTGCGGGGCGGTCCGCTGCATCAGGATGCCGCGCTCGACCGCGCTCTCGTGGGCGATTCCGACGGCGCCGGAGGCGAGGTAGCGCAGCCCGCCGTGGACCAGCTTGGAGCTCCAGCGGCTGGTGCCGAAGCCGAGGTCGTGCTTCTCGGCGAGGACGACGGAGAGCCCGCGCGCGGCTGCGTCCAGGGCCACGCCCACCCCGGTGACGCCGCCGCCGACGACCAGCAGATCGACGGCGGGGCCGGTCTCCTCGCCTCCGCTCGCGGCGCGCAGGGCGGCGAGTTCGCGGGCGCGGCGGTCGGCGTTGAGCGAGGCGTTGGGGGCGATGTTCACGCGGTGGTCCTGCCTTCCGGGGCGGGGCGAGTCAGGTGATGCGGAGCGGATCAGGAGGGTGCGAGATAGCGGTCCAGCATCAGGCGCAGCTCCTCGTCGAGGCGGTCCACCTGCGCGCCCCTGCCGTCCGCCGCGCCGGCCAGGACCGGGCCGGTCAGCGTGAAGGACCAGGCGGCCAGCAGCACCGCGCGGGCCAGCAGCGCGGGCTCCTCGGCACGTACCGATCCGGCCGCGATGCCTGCGGCCAGGGCCAGTTCCAGCAGGGCGAGCTGGTGGTCGGTGTTGGTGCCGCGTCGCTTGAGCAGGTACGGCATCAGGAAGTCGGGGTCGAGCTCGATGATCGTGCGCAGCAGCGGATGGGTGCGGACCGCGCGCATCAGCGTGACGACGCCGTCGACCAGCCGCGCCCGGGACACGTCCTCGCGGCTGCCCTGGGGGAAGGCGGACTCGGCCAGCTCCACCCAGACCCGGGTGGTCAGCGCGGCCACGACGTCGCGGACCGAGCCCCAGCGCCGGTAGAGCGTGGCGCGCGAGACGCCGGCCTGGCGGGCCAGGTCGGCCATGGTCATCCGCTGCGGACCGATCGTCAACAGCAGCCGGTAGGCGGCCTCCAGGATCCGCTCCTCGGGGATCGCGTTGGCCGCCCTGAACTCCGGACCCTGGAACTCCGGACCACTCTGCAGGGGGTCGGTTCCGTCCGGCGTGTTGATTCGCTGCGACATCACATGTAGAAGTGTATCAGCACGTTACCGCCCAGTATCCGAGGACCGCTCCCGATGACCGAGTCAGACCTTCCCGTCGTGGACTTCCACCCCTACCGCTGGGGCGATCCGGCGCACGCCACCGAACTGCCCACGTCCGCCAAGGACACGCTGGCCCTCTTCGGCGTGAAGACCCCCGAGCACGACCCGGTCGAGCCCGCGGAGATCACCCTCCCGGCGGTGGCGCTGGAGGCCGAGGCGCTGGACGCCCTCACCGCCGTGGTCGGCACGGAGCACGTACGCACCGACCACGACACCCGCCTCGGCCACACCCGTGGCTGGTCCACCCCCGACCTGCTGCGCCTGCGCGCGGGCGACGCCACCGACGCGCCCGACGCCGTCGTGACGCCCGCCTCGCACGACGAGGTCGTCGCGCTGCTGGACGTGTGCAGCGTGCGCAACATCGCCGTGGTCCCCTACTCCGGCGGCACCTCGGTGGTCGGCGGTCTGGCCCCGCGTCGCGAGGGCTTCGCCGGGGTGGTGGCGATCGACCTCGGCCGACTGGACGCGCTGCTCGACCTCGACCCGGTCTCCCGCACCGCCACCCTCCAGGCGGGCATGCGCGGGCCGCGCGTCGAGGAACTGCTGCGCGAACAGGGCTTCACCCTGGGCCACTTCCCGCAGTCCTACGAGGGCGCGAGCATCGGCGGCTACGCGGCGGCCCGCTCCGCCGGGCAGTCCTCGGCGGGGTACGGACGGTTCGACGACATGGTCGTCGGCCTGGTGCTGGCCACGCCGCGCGGCACGGTGACCCTCGGCAGCGCGCCCAAGTCGGCGGCCGGGCCCGACCTGCGCCAGCTCGTGCTCGGCTCGGAGGGCACGCTCGGCGTGATCACCTCGGTCACCGTCCGGGTCCGGCCCGCCCCGGCCGAGCGGGTCTTCGAGTCCTGGCGGTTCGTCAGTTTCGAGGCGGGCGCGGACGCGCTGCGCCGCCTGGTCCAGGACGGCCCGGAGCCGACCGTGCTGCGACTGTCCGACGAGACGGAGACGGGCATCAACCTGGCCGATCCGTCGGCGATGTTCGGCGGCGGCCCCGGCGGCTGCCTGGCCGTCGTCGGCTACGAGGGCACGGCGGCCGACGTCGCCGCGCGCCGCGCCGGAGCGACCGCCGTGCTGACCGAGGCGGGCGGCGAACTGCTCGGCCCCGACGGCGGCGAGGCCTGGCGCAAGGGCCGCTACCGCGCCCCCTACCTGCGCGACCCGCTGCTCGACGCCGGAGTGCTGATCGAGACCCTGGAGACGGTCACCTTCTGGTCCAACCTGCACGCCCTGCGCGCGGCGGTGACCACCGCGCTGACCGAGTCACTCACCGCCCAGGGCACGGCGCCGATCGTGCTCTGCCACATCTCGCACCTCTACGAGACCGGCGCGTCGCTCTACTTCACCGTCGCCTGCGCGCAGACCGAGGACCCGCTCGCCCAGTGGCAGCAGGCCAAGTCGGCCGCCAACGCGGCGATCCGCGCTTCCGGCGCCGCAATCACCCACCACCACGGCGTCGGCACCGACCACCGCGACACCTACGCGCAGGAGATCGGCCCGCTGGCCGTCGACGCGCTGCGCGCCGTGAAGCGGGCGCTCGACCCGGCCGGGATCCTCAACCCCGGCGTGCTCATCGACCCGACGACAGGCGGCGACTGACAGTGCGTGAGTTCACCGCGATCATCAATCCGGTCTCCGGCGGCGGCCACGGCTTCCAGCGCTGGCAGCCGGTCGCAGACCGCCTCCTCGCCGCCGGCGCGACCGTGCGGACGATCCCGAGCCGCAGCCGCGAGCACGCCGTCGAGACCGCACGGCAGGCGGCCGAGCGCGGCGAGGTGGTCGTCGCGGTGGGCGGCGACGGGATGGCCCGCGACGCCGCCGACGGCGTGGTCCGGGGCGGCGGCACGCTCGGCCTGGTCCCGGCCGGGCGCGGCAACGACCTGGCCTGGCGGCTCGGCCTCCCGACCGACCCGGCGGGCCTGGCCGAGCTCCTGCTCGACGGGACGGCGCGTCGGATCGACGTGCTGGAGGTCAACGGCGTCATCGCGCCGGGCAACGTCTACATCGGGATCGACTCGCTGGCCACGCAGATCATCAACGCCGGACGGTGGCTGCCGGCGCTGCTGGTCTACCGGCTGGCCCCGGTCCGCGCCATCCTCGGCTGGCGCGCGGCGGAGTACACCCTCGACATCGACGGGGAGCAGTTGCGGACGCGTGGCCACACCGTCGTCGTCGCCAACAGCGGCGCCTACGGCCACGGCCTGCGGATCGTGCCGCCCGCCGAGCTGGACGACGGCGTGGCGCACGTGATGGTGGTCGGCGACGGCCCGCGCAGCAAGGTCGTCTCCTTCATGCGCGAGGCCAAACGCGGCACCCATATCGAACGGCCCGAGGTCACCCTCACCACCGCCCGCACGGTCACCGTCGACGCGGACCGCCCGATCCCGGTCTGCGCGGACGGCGACGAGATCGCCTCCCTCCCGGCCCGGATCGAGCTCCTCCCGGGAGCCCTCTCGCTGCTCGCGCCGTAGCACCGGCCCGTTCTGACGCCCTGTTCACCCTGACGTCGGCGGGCGTCGTGCTCAGCCCCCGGCGGGCTTCTGCCGGGACGGACCGGCAAGGTCCGCCGGGGTGTTGAGCGGCCTGTCGAGCGGGGCGTTCTGGGCCAGGACCGCGCCCGCCGCGATGCTGAAGGTGAGCGCCACGGAGAGGACGATCAGCCAGGACAGGCAGGTCAGTACCAGGCCCAGCGAGCCGTACTGGACGAGTGCGCGGTTCAGCGCGTTGGGCATGTAGATCCGGGCGGTCAGCGAGAGCCCGGTGGCGCTGATCGCGCACAGCACGGCCCCGGGCAGCAGTGGCAGCCACGGCACACGCTTGGCCAGCAGCAGGTGCTGGGTCCACCACCAGATCGCGACGCTGAGCACGAACGTCAGCGGGACGCCCAGCCACAGGCCCGCGCCGAAGCCGTTGCGCACCGGGCCCTGGCAGACCAGCAGCGTCACCATCGCCGCGATCCAGGCCAGCCAGCGCCAGGCGGCGATCCGGGTGGAGGCCTTGCGCAGCCGCCAGGAGTCGTTGCAGATGCGGGTCAGGGCCCGACTGCAACTGGTCGCCGCGATCACCGCCATGAGGATGCCGATGATGCCGGTGGTCTGCCGCAGCTCGCCCGCCGAACCGCTGGCGTGGACCACGCTCTGGACCTGTTGGGCGGCGGCGCCGTGGATGCCGAAGATCGAGCGCAACGAGTCCGTCATCGTGTTCCGCACCGACTCCGGGGCGAACGCCCCGAGCGCGAAGAGCAGCGGCACGGTGGTGATGAAGATCTGGGCGGCGAGCCGGGTCGCCGCGTCCATCAGACCGACCGTCAGCATCCGCGCGGTCAGCGCGGTGATCACGGGGAACTGCCGCTCCAGCATCACGTAGCGGACATGGGCGCGGCCCTTGAGCAGATCCGCCCGGGCCCGCGCCCGGTCCAGGCGCCCGGCGGGGTCAGTGCCGTCGGTGGGATCACTGCCGTCGGTGGCGTCCTCTTCGGACACGGGCCCGCCCCTTCTCGACCTGGTACCGGTCAGTCAAGATCGGCACGGCCGAGCACGCCACCGCAGCCACCCGTTCGGGTGATGCGGCGTCAGGAACAAACAGGGGCGGGCGGGATCACTCGCCGTCGGGGCGGTCGCCGAGCCGGGCGCTCAGCTCGGCCAGCGCGTCCAGCCGGCGCTGGAGCGGCGGGTGGGTGGAGAAGAACCGCGACACCGAGCCCTCCTCGCCGGTCAACGCCGGGGCGAAGAGGACGGCGTTGAACGCCTGCGCGGTGCGCAGGTCCTTGGACGGGATCCTGGCCCCGGCTCCGGTGACCTTGACCAGCGCGGAGGCCAGCGCGGAGGGCTGTCCGGTGAGGATCGCCGCGGAGCGGTCCGCGGCCAGCTCCCGGTACCGGGACAGCGCGCGGATCAGCATGAAACTGAGGGCGTAGACCGCCGCCGAGACGGCGACCACAGCCAGCACGATCATCGTGGTGTTCTGGTCCCGCCGGGCCCGGCCGCCGATCAGCCCGGTGTAGAAGCCGACCCGGACCCCGAGCCCGGCCAGCACGCCGAGGAACGAGGCGATGGTGATCACCGCGACGTCCCTGTGCGCGATGTGCGAGAGCTCGTGGGCGAGCACGCCGTCCAGTTCGTCGGGCTCCAGGCGGCGGAGCAGGCCGGTGGTCACGCAGAGCACGGCGTGGTCGGCGTTGCGGCCGGTGGCGAAGGCGTTGGGCAGGTCCATCTCGGCGACCGCGATCCGCGGCTTGGGCATGTCCGCGAGGGCGCAGAGGCGGTCGACCGTGCCGTGCAGCTGGGGAGCCTGCTCCGGCGAGACGTCCTGCGCCTTCATCGCGAAGAGGGCGACGCGGTCGGAGTACCAGTACTGCGCGAAGAGGAGGCCTCCGGCGATGACGACGACCAGCACGACCGACTTGAGCAGCGCGACGAGTACCGCCGCGAACACCACGTAGAGCAGCCCCAACAGGAACAGCACGGTCACCATCCTGGCCGTCAGCTGTCGGTCTGGAGCGAAACGGGACTTCACCATCATCGCCTCCGTCGGCACACGTGCCGTCGCGCGGTCGGCGTCCGAGCCACCGCGTCGGCGATTCCAGGGTAATCCCGGTGTGCAAGCGAAGACAGAGAGTGTCGGCGCCGTAAGCCTTCCGCAAGGGAGGTGACGGCACAGCCCGGTGCAGCGTCCCGGGGCGTCCGACAGATTGCCTACGAACGGCCTGGATGGCGCACCGTAACGAGAAGTCAACAGAGCGTCATGTTCGGATGATCACGTCCGCCCGAATCCTCATAGGAGGTCTCATGCCCCGCAGCAGTCGCGGGCTTTCCAAGGTCAGCCGCGTCCGACGGCTCGTCGCCGTCGCCGCCGTCGGCGCGCTGACCGCCGTGCTGCCGTCGTTGTTCTCGCCCGCCGACGCCGCCGTCGCGAACCACCGCGTCAAGGCCGGGACGGAGCACAACGTCGCATTCAGCACGCGCTGGTCTGCCGACATCCACGGCACGGTGACCAGCGTTGGCAACTCCGTCGTCACCTGTGACCCGCGCAAGCCGAAGCGGAACAAGGACGCGCCGGACTGCCTCGTCGCCCGCAACCAGGTGCCGCCCACGACGGGGCAGCGCGCCGGGCGCAACAACGACTACTGGATGCGGTACATCAACATCGACGGACCCGGCCACCGGGACCGGCAGGGCACGGCGATCTACTCCTCCAGCTCCGCCGACTTCAAGCTGCCGCCGGGCGCCCAGGTGAAGTTCGCCCGGCTGTACTGGGGCGGCACCTACGGGATCGTGATCCCTGGCCTGCACATCAACGTGCAGAAGTCGATCAACCAGGTCGGCTGGGTCGACTTCAAGACCCCCGGCAGCCACGGCTACGTCCGGATCAACCGCGACACCGCCATGGGCTTCGACGGCACCAACCCGGACCACAGCTACGCCACCTCCGCGGACATCACCAACCTGGTGCGGGCCGGCGGGTCCGGCACCTACGAGGTCGCCGACCTGGACGCCGCGCTGGCGGTGGACTCCTGGGGCGGCTGGTCGATGGTGGTCGGCTACCAGGACTGCAACAAGCCGCTGCGCCACCTGGAGGTCTGGGACGGCTACGAGCACCAGGCCATCAACTCCGGCAAGACCGTCGGGGTCTCCCTGCACGGGCTGCAGACGCCCGCGAGCGGCCCCGTCGGCCTGCGCCTCGGTGAGATCACCTACGACGGCGACCGCGGCTGGCCGGACCACGCCAACGTGGTTCCCAACGTCGGCACTCCGTTCCCGCTGGGCGACAACCTCAGCCCGGTGAACGACGTGCAGAACTCGGTGCTGGCCAACGACGACCCGAACGACAGCAACTACATGTGGCACCGGACGCCAGCGTACCCGAACACCCTGGGCTACGACAACCACCGGTTCCTGCTGGACGGCAGGCTCGCCAACGGCACCACCGACCTGACCGTCGACTACCCGTCGACGGGCGAGGGCATCAACATCGGCGCGATCTACGCCGCGGTGGACCTGCAGCAGCCCTGACGCAGCGTCAGCACCGGGGCGCGGCCGGCATTTCTGCCGGCCGCGCCCCGTCGCGTGCTACCACATGACCGGGAGCCGCTCCGGCAGGCGCTTCATGTAGCCGGTGCGCCAGACCAGTTGCTCGATCGGCACGGCCAGTCGCAGCTCCGGCATCCGCTCGACCAGCGTCTCGAGGGCGATCTCGGCGTGCTTCCTGCCGAGCGCCGTGGCCGGGCAGTAGTGCTGCCCGCCGCCGAAGGAGAGGTGGTCGCTGCTGTTGGGCCGGTCGGCGTCGGCCCGGTACGGGTCGGCGAAGTGCGCGGCGTCGAAGTTGGCACCCTCGACCAGGACCAGCACCAGCTCGCCCTTGCGCACCAGCACGTCGCCCAACTGCACGTCCTCCAGGGCGATCCGAGGCAGCCCGTCGCCGATGGAGAGGTTGATGCGCAGCAACTCCTCCACGGCCGCCGGGATCCGGGACGGGTCCTCGCGCAACTGCGCCCACAGTTCCGGCCGCTGGAGCAGCGAGACGCAGGCCATGCTGAGGAACCCGGCGGTGGAGACGACGCCCGCGCCGAACAGGGTCACGCCGACCGTGGCCAACATCTCGTCCGTCAGGTGCGCGTAGTCCGGGTCCTCGCGCAGGACGGCCAGCTCCGCCATCAACCCGGTGGTGGCCGGGTCGTCCAGACGCTCCGTCATGTACGCCATGTCACGGTCCCAGTTGAGCTTGGCACCGGTGACCGGGCAGGCCGAGTTCATGAAGGCGATGTCCAGGCTGGCCGACAGTCGCGGGCCGTCGGCGAGCGGAATGCCGAGGATGCGGCAGTGCATCGCCTCCGAGTACGGATTGGCGAAGGCGCCGCGCAGGTCGACCGGAGCGCCCTCGGCGATCATCCCGCCGACCAGCCAGGCGGCGTGCTCGCGCAGCCAGTCGACCAGTCCGTCGGCCTTGGGGTTGATCGCCTTGAGCACGGCCTTGCGCAGGCCGACACCGGTGATGTTGCCCATGTTGTTGACGACCTCGGGCGGGATCGTCAGCGCGTACTGTCGCGGCGCGCCCGGGGCGGAGGTGTCCTTGAGGCTGAACCGCCGGTCCTCCAGCACCTGGCGGCACAGCGCATAGGAGGAGACCAGCCAGGCCGGCGCCCCGGCTATGGTGCGGACCCGCTTGACCGGCTCGGCACGCAACTCCTCGACCTCGTCGGGCAGTTGGTCGCCGCGCCAGGAGAAGGGAAAGGCCGGCAGTGCGTCGACATCCAGGTCGTCGCCGCGGTCCCGGGCGCAGGCGAGGGTGTCCACGGTCATCGGTCGTCTCCTTGGTGAGCTGGCAGGGTGGATTCGGCTGCGGGCACGTCGACGGGGGTGACGATCGCGTGGCCCTGGTTGCGGGAGGCGCGCAGGCCGTGGCCGCGCGAGTAGAGCAACTCGGCCAGCGGAAGCAGCTGGTGGTAGCAGTTGAGCGAGGACGGGACGCCCAGGATCGCCGGGCTGTCCAGGAAGAGCGGGGCCTCCGCGCAGATGTAGCGCAGGCAGACCTCGCGCTGCTCCGGCGTGCCGGCCTGGCCGCCCAGCACCTTGGCCGCCAGGAAGCGGCCGACCAACTCGTCGATCACGCCGCGGAACTCGTCGTCCCGCTCCATGCGTCCCCAGAGCTGATCGTGGATCTGGCGGTAGGCCGGATTGGCGCTTAAGTCCGACATGCCATGGGCGCGGATTCGCTCCTCGCCGTCGTCCGCCAGTCCGGCGCGGACCGCCTCGACCGCGTTGTGCACCTTCGCCCGGACCCCGCGCAGGTTCTTGACGGCCTTTCGGCGGGCGTCGTCCGGGGTGTACCCGAGAGCCTCGTGCATCTCGGCGACATGGAGGTCGGTGTACACCAGGTCGACCCGGCGGAAGTGGTCCACACCCCACTGGGCCAGGTCGTTGACGCGTTGGGCGGAGAAGTAGCTGTTCCCCGGGGAGATCCCGATCACCGCGTGGTCGCCGTCCGCCTCGATCAGGGCGCAGTGGGACGTATACGGACTGACGTGGAACAAGGTTCTGGTCGCTGTCTGCAAGTGGAGAGCGTCCTTTGCGTCGCGAGTCCCGATGGAGCCTTGTGCTCCTGGTGTGGCGACAGCACGTGCAGTCAACAGTTGGACACGGAGGGTGTCAACGAGGCGTCTCACTACTTGAGATGAACATGGCGTGAACCGGGACGCGCGTGTCGGAACGCGACCCGGACAGGACCTGGGCGTCATGGCGGCATCAAGACCCCGGCCAGGCCCGTCAACATGACGTCAGCGCGAACACCGAGGTCGGTGCCGTGGTGTTGGATCGAGCGGGGGTCGTCGGGGCACCCCCTCGGCACTTCGGAACGTCAGAACCACCGCGCCCCATCCCGGAAGGACACTCGCGTGTCGGTCAGTTACCTGCGCGCACACCGCCTGCAGCTGCACCGGTCTGGCCTGGTGGCCACCACCACACCGCATTTCGTGCCACTGCCACCCGCACCGGCACCCGTCACGTCCGGGCCCGCTCCGAGGATCCAACCCGTCACGGTCGACCCGTTGCGTCGCACGGCAGTTGTGCACGGACAACCACTGGCGCTGACCAAGGTCGAGTTCGACCTGCTGGCCCATCTGGTCTCCCGACCCCACCAGGTCTTCACCCGCGACCAGCTCATCGAGGCTGTGTGGCACCAACCCGCCATAGGCGACGGCCGCACGGTCGACGTCCATGTGGTCCGGCTGCGTCGCAAGCTCGGGCAGCGCTTCCGCGCGATGCTGGTCACCGTGCGCGGGGTGGGCTACAAGTACGAGCCACAGGCCTGCTGACCGGCCCGGCCACCGCGAAAGCGCGGCCCGCTCTTGTCGCCGCCAAGGCCGCGACAAGAGCGGGCCGCGCGCCGTAAGGCGGATGTCAGGAATCGACGGTGGTCGTCCGAACCGTGCCTGCGGGAGGTTGAATCGGATCCGCCGCGCTCCGGATGTCCATCCCGCCTGGATTACCTCGGGAGCGCGGCCGCGTGGGCGGACCCGGGTCCGCCCACGCATCCACCCTTCCGTCTTGGAGGAACCCATGGCCGGACCGACCGGCTGCGTCGTCGTCGGTGTCGACGGCGGCGCAGGCGGCGTGCGGGCGCTGCGCCTGGGAGCGCGGCTGGCCCGGGAGTCGGGTCTCCCGCTGATCGGCGTGCTGGCCTGGACGCCGACCGCCGCCGCACGGAGCGCTTTCGGCGGCGAACGGCTGCGGGCCTGCGAACGCACGGCCATGGCCCGACTGGACCGGACCTGCCATCAGGTGCTCGACGAAGTGGCCTCCTGCGACGCGAAGTTGATCCCGTTCGTGGCACGCGGGCGGGCCGGCCGGGTGCTGCTGGACGTGGCGGACGCGGCCGACGACGTGCTGGTCCTCGGCTCCCACCGGCCCGAAGGCCGCACCGCGCGCTACTGCCTGGCCCACGCCCGCTGCTCGGTGGTGACCGTCCCGCGGATTCCCGAGCGGGCCGCCGATCGGGCTGCCCAGCAGATTGCCGTCAAGGGCGCGCCAGCGGAGCGTTAAGGCCGTACACGCCCGATATTGACCTGTCGTTCGGCGCTTCCTACGCTGGCGGTGCCCGGTCGGTTCCGGTGTGTCGCACCGGCTCCCGTGGTGCCGGGCGAGGCCTCTGGGAGGTGCTCCGACGATGGCTGTGCTGATCCCGATCCTGCTCTGGTGCTGTCTGATGACGATGTGGCTGGCGGTGCCGCGTCTCGACAACCGCCGTGACCACCACCGCTCCCGGGCGACCGCGACGGAGCTGGCCTCTCGGTCCGGCTTCGCCCCGGCCACCGCGCCGCGTCCGCCGTGGCGTGCGGCCCCGTTCCACTACGGTGACCGGCACGACTACGAGCAGGCCGCCCAGGGGCCACTCGCGGGCAGGCCCACGCTGGTCTGCGCGTACGGCTGCACCGACAACGGCGTCACGCTCTGGTCGAACACCCTGGTGCTGACACTGGACCGGCCCACCGCCGCGGTCGAGGTCCTGCACGAGCGCCCCTACACCTCCCCCGCCATCGCGATGCCGACCTCGATGGCCGTCCATCCGGCAGAGGACGAGTCTCTCGACCGGGCCGCCCAGGTCCGGTTCGACACCGACCTCCCGGAGACCCCCGACGCGCGCGCGATCGCCCGCGTCCTGGCCGCCGCCGTCACCGGTGCGCCCGAGCGGTACTCGCTGCGCGCCAACGGCCGGACCCTGGTGCTGTGGCGCGGCGGCGGCTTCCGGGACGCCGCGAGTGCCGAGGCCTGCGCGTCCGCTGCGCTCCAGGCGCTCGACTCGGCCGTGGCCCTGGGCCTGCGCCGGGCCGACGACTCGGCCCCGTCCGCCCTGGCGTGAGCCGGCCTGATGCGGCGTGCAGCTTGATCCGGTGTGATTCGGCGTGATCCGGCGCTACATGTCCCCTTCGTTCTTCGCCAGCTCCTGCAACGCCCGGTAACGCCGCATCACGTCCTCGCGGTCGGCGGCCTCCGGCACCGAGGCGTTGCAGGAGGCGATGATGAGATCCGCCTGCTCCAGCAGCAGGTCGTGGCGGTCCGGGGTGGTGGCGCGCTCCATCAGCTTGGTCAGCGCGTCGAGCTGACGGATCATCACCGCAGGCATGCCGACGCCGCCCTGCCGGATCTTCTCGAAGGCACGCTGCACCAACCGCTCGTAGGACGCCTGGTAGGCGATGAGCCGGACATAGCCCTCGGTGTCGCGGTGGACCCGCTGCTGGTGCCAGCCGGGCCCGATCCGGCACAGGCACTCCCCCAGCCAGTCGATGCAGGTCAACGCGGTGAACGTGTCGTTGACGGCGGCGGACAGCGCCCGGATGGCGATCTCGACCAGCTGGTCGACGCCGAACGAGATGTCCTGCGTCAGCGTCCGGTACGGCCCGGTGACCTGGCCCCGGTCCAGCCCCGCCTCGACCTTGGGAGCCGCCTCCGGCGGCCAGACCAGGGCCAGCGGGCTGCCCTGGACCAGGAAGTGGCCCGGACGGTTGAGCAGATGGACGACGGCGTGCGACTCGTGCGCGATGGCGATCAGCCGGTCGTGGCGCAGGTACTGGAGGTAGCCGGGTTCGGGGGTCAGCACGGGTGCGCCCTCGGTGGCCATCCGCTCCAGCAGCTCGCGGGGCGAGAGCCCGCGCTCCCGGCCGCCCACGCCGACGGCGTCCCCGGCGCCCTCCTGCTCGATCGCCCGGGCCAGCTCGCGGGCGATGTCGGCGATGACGTGCGGTAGTTGGATCACCCGGGCGATGTGGTTGATGAAGTAGATCAGCATGGCCAGGTCGGCCAGGGTGAGCGCCAGCGCCACGGTGACGGAGAGATGCGGGACGAAGTCCCCGTGCGGGCCCGGACTGATCGCGACCAGGACCAGCATCGTGTAGAGGAAGGTCGCGACGAAAGTGCCGAGCGTCAGCTGAGTGCCCCGGTCCCGGATGAAGTTGCGCAGCATTCGGGGGCCGAACTGGGTCGAGGCCAGTGTCAGCGCCACGATGGTGATGGAGAAGACCAGACCGGCCACCGTGATGACCGCGGCGGCGATGGTGCTCAGTACCTGCCGCGCGCCGTCGGCGCTGCCGCTCAACACCCAGGAGGGGAAGTGCAGGCCGCCGTTGTAGGCGACCCGGTCCAGCTTCAGCGTGCCCGCGAAGAGCACCGCGGCCACCGCCGCCTCCAGCGCGGGGACCAGCCAGAGGTTGGTGCGCAGCCGCTCTCTGCGCCAGTCGTGGACGCGGAAGCGATAGCGGAACTGCGCGGGCATGTCACTCACTCCAGGCCGAATCGTCGCGACGGCCTGTTCCCGCCTCGGGGACGGGACCGCGCGTTGCCGACCAGACTTCCCGGCTCACCTGGCGCGAGCTTAGCCCGTCCGGGTGAGCGGGGCATGTCGGCCAGGGATCACCCAGGCTGCTCCCAGGCACGGTGGGCCGGTTCACGTCTTGATGGGGATCCGCAGGCGGCAGATCACGGCGTCGGTGTGGCGGCGCAGGGCCAGGTCGAGGATCGGGCCGCGCTGGTTCTGGAGCAGGCGCTGCCACGGGTGCGTCAGTTGCATCTCCGGGATCAGCACCACCAGCCGGTCGTGCGCGTCCTCGTGCTCGACCTCGTGGATGTAGTCGACCACGGGCCGGGTCAGCGAGCGGGTCGGGCTGCGCAGGATGATCAGCGGCACGTCCGGCTGCCAGGCCAGCCAGCTCTCGCGCATCCGGGCCTCGGTGGCCTCGATGTCCGTGCCGGCGTCGGTGTCGGTGTCCGCGTCGGTGTGCGGGTCGTCCGGGTGGCTGTCGTCGACGTGCACGACGGTGATCGCGCGGACCTCGTCGCCGAGCGAGAGCGCGGCGCTGATCGCCTCCTCGGTCAGCAGGTTGACGGCTCCGACCGGGACCAGCACCAGCGACCGTCGCGCCTCCGGGTGCGCGGGCCGCTCGCCGAGGTGCAGCGCCGCCCCGATCCGCGCGTAGCTCCGGTGCACCGACTCGAAGACGACCACCAGCACCGCGACCGCCAGGAAGACCAGCCAGCCGCCCTCGCGGAACTTGGACAGCAGCTCGATCACCGTCGCCGCTGCCGTCAGCACCGCGCCCACGCCGTTGAGCAGGGCCCGGCCCTGCCAGCCCGGCGGGCGTTCCAGCCGCCAGTGCACCACCATGCCCGCCTGGGAGAGGGTGAAGCCGATGAAGACGCCGATCGCGAAGACCGGCACCAGCGTCTGGGTGTTGCCCTGCGCGACCACCAGCAGCACCAGCGCCGACCCGGCCAGCACCAGGACGCCGTGCCGGTAGACCTGCCGGTCGGCGCGCAGCGCGAAGGCGTGCGGCAGGTGGTTGTCCCTGGCCAGCAGCGAGGTCAGCACCGGCATGCCGCCGAAGGAGGTGTTGGCGGCCAGCGCCAGCAGCACCATGGTGGCGAACTGGACGACGAAGAAGCCGATGTTGTGCCCGAAGGACGCGTCGGTCAGCTGCGCCAGCACGGTCTTGGTCGGGTTCGGCGCGACGTGGAACTTCCGGATCAGCAGCGAGAGCCCGATCAGCATGGTCCCCAGCAGCAGGCCCAGCCCGACCTCGGTCCGCTGGGCCCGCTTGACGCGCGGCGTGCGGAACGTGGGCACGGCGTTCGCGATGGCCTCGACACCGGTCAGCGCCGAACAGCCGGACGCGAAGGCGCGCAGCAGGAGCAGCACGCCGACCGTGCCGGTCGCGGTGGCGGACGGGTGGGTCGGCTGGGTGGCCGGGGTGGAGCGGATCAGGCCGAACAGGATCACGGCGTAGATGGCGACGATGAAGACCACCGTTGGCACGATCAGCGCTTTGGCCGACTCGGCCACGCCGTAGAGGTTGAGGCCGGTGACCAACGCCAGCACTCCGACGCAGATCCAGACCCGGGCACTGTAGAGGCCCGGGAAGGCCGAGGTGAGCGCCGCGACGCCGGCCGAGACGGAAACGGCCACGTTGAGCACGTAGTCGATGATCAGCGACGCCGCCGCGACCAGGCTGACCCGGCGGCCCAGGTGCCGTCCGGCGACCGCGTACGCGCCACCGCCGTTGGGGAACGCCGCGATGACCTGACGGTAGGAGAGCGTCAAGGCTGTCAGCAGCACGACGATGGCCAGCGTCACCGGTAGCGTGTAGTCGAGCGCCTGCGCGCCTGCCGTGGCCAGCACCACCACGATCGCCTCGGGGCCGTACGCCACCGAGGCGAGGGCGTCGAGGGAGAGCGCGGCAATGCCCTGAGAGACGGTCAGCCGGTCCCGCTCGTGGCTGTGACCGGCGCTCTTGTCCGCGTCCGCGGCAGGGCCCTGAGCCACGCGCGTGCACCTCCCGAGGTCCCCGGCGAACGTCCTTGGACCAGGATGCGGCCCGGGACCCGCCGGCGACAGCCAGGTGCCCCGCGAATCGGCCGAACGGGACCTCACCAGCGGTGACGAACCCTCAGGAGTGATCCGGTGCCGCGCCGGGCGTGAGTGCGGAGTGAGTTTCGATCTTCCCACCCGGCGGGGCCGAACTGCCGGATATCGTCAGGAACATGGCACACATCCTGATCGAGGAGAACTTCCAGCAGATCGAGGGCCAGGACATGGAGGCCCTGCTCGAAGCCCTCAACCGTCTCGGCCTCGACGCCGATCCGACCGGACCCCGGACCAGCCTGCACCGACGCGGTTGGGTCCTCGTGCTGCACTGCCTCGACGACCAGGCCCGCACCATCACCGAGCCCGCCAACGCCGCCGCGTTCGGCCTGGCGGTCCGCCAGATCTTCGGCACCCCACGCCCGGTCGACCCGGTCGGCGGCACGGCGGGACGCCGGACCCTGCCCGATCGGATCGACGTCCGGAACCGCGACCGCGACCTGATCGTCTCGCTCCCGATCCCCGCACAGGTCTGACCCCGCCTCGCGCCCACCCGCGTCACCCCGCCGCGTCCACCGCGTCCACCCCGAGGGTCTCCCCTCGGGGCTCTTCTCTGTCTGTCTTTCTGTCTTTCTGTCTCTCTGTCAGGGCAGATGGCCGGGGCGGTGGCGGCCGGACCACTCCGGCTCGAACCGGGCCCAGGCCTCGCCCCAGGCGCGCTCGTCGCGGCGGTCGTAGTGGCGGCGCAGCGTCCAACCCACCGTCAGGACCAGTCCGCCGCAGGCCAGGAACGTCATGCCGCCGACGCCGAGCGCCTCCAGCACCAACTCGGCCCTGGTGGCGGGCGGGACCACCTGGTCACCGTGCGGGTCGACCCAGACGGGTATCGGCGTGCCCACCGGTCGTCCGACCGGCACCAGCGCGAACCCGCCGTGAGCCGTGCCCGCCGGGTAGTCCCAGCTGACGGCGGTCTCCACCAGGCCGGGGTAGACGCCGCGGAGCGGTTTGCCGGAGGGGTCGAGCGGCTGAGCCGCGACGGCGATCGTGTGCGCCGTCACCGCGTGGTCGACGCCGCGCGTGGCGGCGGCGGTCTGCGCGGTCGTCCGCTCCGCCGAGGCCGCGACGAAGCAGGCGAGCACGAAACAGGCCACCATCAGGTAGCGCACGACGGTCCGTACCCTGGCGCGCGCCCGGTCGGTGTCCCGGATCAGCGGGTTCGGCCGTGCGGGCGGAGCAGGCAGGACCCCGGTCAGCGGCTGCCCCGCACCGCCGGGGCCGCGGACCGCGCGGTGCACCAGCAGGCCCGCCGCGGCCGCGCCCAGCAGCAGGGCGAACCGCTGCGCGTCCGGTCCGCCCTCCCAGGTCAGCCGGGCGTTGCGGTGGACGAAGAACCCGTCGTAGAAGAGCCAGCAGGTGGCCGCGACCAGCGGCACCGAACGCGCCGTCGCGATCGTCCCCAGCCACCCGGCCACCACCGCGAACCCGCCCAGGGTCGCGCCCAGATGACGGTCACCGCCCGTCGCCCCGGCGAGCAGCGTGAACACACCCGCACCAAGGAACGCCCACCCCCAGACGACCCCGTCCTCCCGGGCTCCCCCGCGTCCTGTCGGCCGCACCTCGTACCTCCGCCCGAATGCGCCGCAACCCCGTCGGAGAGTCCAACGGGGTTGCGGCGGGAGAGGTTTCACCGGGCAGCGTTACCCGGCTCACAGCCGACATCCCACAGTCGTCGGCTCACAGCCGACGGCTCACGATCGGCGGCTCACAGCCCGACGTCGCGGCTCCGGACGTCGGCCAGCGACTCGCGGCGCACCAGCAGCCGCGCCGTGCCGCCGGCAACGGCGGCCACCGGCGGGCGGCCCACCAGGTTGTACCCGGAGGCCATCGACACCTGGTAGGCGCCGGACGCCGGCACCGCCAGCAGGTCCCCGGGACGGATGTCCGCGGGCAGCAGCACGTCGGAGGCGATGATGTCACCGGCCTCGCAGTGCCGCCCGACCACGTGCGCGGGGAGCAGCTCCGCGCTGGCCTCGCGCCCGATCAGCCGCGGCGAGTAACGGACGCCGTAGAGCGCGGGGCGGGGGTTGTCGCTCATCCCGCCGTCGACGGCGACGAAGGTGTGCTTCGAGCCCCCGCCGGAACCGGAACCCGAGCCGTCGGACCCGCCGCGTTTGACGGACAGGACCCGGTAGACCGCCACTCCGGCCGGGCCGACGATCGCGCGCCCGGGCTCCAGCAACAACTTCGGCACCGGCAGGTCCACGGTCGCGCAGGCGGCCCGCAGTTCCGCCTGGACGCGGACGGCGAGCGTCCGCAGGTCGAGTGCCTCCTCGCCGGGGCGGTAGGCGATGCCGTGGCCGCCGCCGAGGTCCAGCTCGGGCAGGACGACGCCGTGCGCCTGCCGCGCCCAGGACATCATCCCGACCATGCGCCGCACGGCCTGCACGAACGGCTTGACGCTGGTGATCTGCGAGCCGAGGTGGCAGTGCAGGCCGACCAGCTCCAGGCGCGGCTGCTCCAGCACCCGGGCGACCGCGAGCTGCGCGGTGCCGTCGGTGCTGGCCAGACCGAACTTCTGGTCGACGGTGCCGGTCCGGATCGCCGGGTGGGCGCCGGCGGCGATGCCGGGCGCGATCCGCAGCAGCACCTTCTGCCGGCTGCCGTGCGGGACCAGCGCCGCGATCCGGGCGATCTCGGCGGCTCCGTCAATGACGATCCGCCCGACGCCCAGCCGCAGCGCGGCCTCCAACTCGTCGGGGCTCTTGGCGTTGCCGTGCAGGATCATGTGCTCGGTCGGGAAGCCGGTGGTCACGGCCAGTTCCAACTCGCCACGCGAGCAGACGTCCAGGCCGAGGCCCTCCTCAGCGGCCCAGTGGGCCATGGCCCGGCAGAGGAAAGCCTTTGCGGCGTAGTGGATCTCCGCCTCCGGAAAGGCCTCCCGGTAGGCGCGGCAGCGGGCGCGGATCTCGTCCTCGTCCAGCAGGTAGAGCGGGGTGCCGAAGCGATCGGCGGCCTCGGTGAGCGAGACGCCGCCGACGGTCAGGTCCCCGTGCGGCGCGGGCCGCGTGGAGGCGGGCCAGGGGCCGAGCCAGGAGTCGTTCGAGTGTCGCGCGGTGTCCTGCGGCGTGTCGGCGGTGTACGTGTCTGCGGTGTGCGCGACGTCGGTGTGCGCCACGTCAGTGTGCGCGTCAGCCGTGTACGCGTCGGCGGCCGGGAGAACGGTGAAAGGCATGGTGGTGGTCCTCCTCAGGCGATCCGCAGGTGCGTCGAGCCCTCGAGCGAGGACTCCCAGTGCTCCCACGACGCGTCGTGACGCAGGCGACCCGCCGGGAGCGCGGCCAGCTGCGGATCCACCAGCAGCCGGGTCACGCCGAGCGGCTCGGTCATCGCGCGCACCACGTCCTCGGCGAGGGCGACGCACTGCTGCGCCTCCCCCAGCACCGCCGCGAGCTGCCGCCGGGTCGTGAAGGCGACCGCGGTCCGCTCGCCCAGCGGCGTGCGGAACAGGCGGACGACCGATCCTGCGGGACCCGACCGGACGGGGATCAGGAGCAGTCCGGCCGGGACGCGTTCCGACGGTTCCGGATCGCTCCCACACAGCATCTGGACCATGGGTGTCACCCTTCGAGCGTTCATGAGAAAGCGTCAACCCGTGTCCGCAGTACGGTGAACCGCCGCGGATCACGGCCTCATGACGACACTGTTCCCCCAGCTCCGAGCCCTGTGTCCGCCCCTGACGCGTTCCTGACGCCCACGATGCGAATGTTGTCGGGCTGATGCCGCCCGGGTGACCGGCGTCACTCCCGGTAGTGGCTCACTCCTCGCCGGTGGCGGAGGTGCGGGCGCTCGGCGTGATCAGCGAGAAGCGGCCGCCCTCGACGTCGGCGAGCTCGGTCGTCCTGCCGTACGGGGTGTCCACCGGGCGCCTGACCACCCGGCCGCCCAGCTCGACCGCGCGGGCCGCGGCCCGGTCGACGTCCGGCGCGGCGAAGGAGATCTGCCAGCGCGGCATCTCGGGCGGTGCATCCTCGGTGGCGGGGGCGGCCAGGCCGCGGAGCGCGGCGACGCTGCGGCCGTCCACGCGCAGCACGACGCGCTCGTGCTCGTAGAAGACCTCGCAGCGCTCCGCCGCCGCCGAGTCCCAGTCCAGCACCTCGCCGTAGAAGAGCGCGGCCTTGAACGCGTCGGCGGTGCGCAGCTCGATCCAGGCCGGGACGCCGGTCAGCCGGGGCGGCTCGCCCACGCCTGCGGCACGACCCTGCCAGAGCCCGAAGGAGGCGCCGTCCGGGTCCCGGGCGATCACGATGCGTCCGGCGTCGATGGACACCGGTCCGACGCCGATCGTGCCGCCCCGGTCCACGCCGCGGCGCGCGGCCTCGTGGGCGTCCGTCACGCCGAAGAACGGGGTCCAGCCCACGCCCATCCCGGCCGAGATCGCGACACCGCTGATCCCGGCCACGGGGACGCCGTCGGCCAGCACCGAGACGTACGGTCCGAGCCGCTCCGGCCCGTGCTCGAAGGTCCAGCCGAGCAGGTCGCCGTAGAAGCGCTGCGCGACGTCCAGGTCGCCCGCGATCAGGCTCACCCACGAGGGCGCGCCCAGTACGGGACGCACCACCCGCTGCTCGCCGCCCTCGCGTCCGTGGCTGCCCTGGTCGGTACCGCGCTCGTCGCTCACGACGCGCTCCGGCGGGGCGCGGGGGACGTCAGCTGGACATGCTCGGTCATCGCGTGCCTTTCGGCCTCAGGGTCAGGGGATCTCGTGGTCGGGTACCCCTCGCCTACTCCGCCAAACTATCTCAAATCCGCCGACCTCGGCTCGGGCCGCACCCACCCGGACCCCACCCCGTTCCGCCACTTTTCAGCCACCGTGCCGACACGGCAGCGCCACCGGCGCGGACGTGCGGCCTCGGACATGCGGGCGTGGGGAAGCCGCGAGACCGTGGACGCATGAGCGAACACACCTACCGCGTCACCGAGATCGTCGGCACCTCCGCGGAGGGGATCGACGCCGCCATCCGCAGCGCCCTGTCCCGCGCCTCGCAGACTCTGCACGGCCTCGACTGGTTCGAGGTCACCCAGATCCGCGGCAGCATCAGCGACGGGCGGGCCGAGCAGTTCCAGGTCGGGTTGAAGGTCGGCTTCCGCCTGGACGAGTAGGCCCTGTCCGCCACCGGGCCGCGGGCCGACACTCCCCCGGAGCGCCGTCACGGCGCGGGTGCGAGCACGACCGCCAGCGTCGCGGTCGCGCCCAACGGAACCCTTGGCGGCTCCGACGGGACCGTCCTCAGGAAGACCGAGGTGATCCCGAGCTCGGCCACGCCACCAGGCGTGCCCGCCGCCATCAGCTCGCCCTCCGCCGGCTCCGGTCCCGCCTCCGTGACCCGCTCGCGTCCGCGGGCCGCCCGACGACGCGTCCGTCCAGGTGAACAGACGCGCCGTCAGCTGCAGCGACTACCTCAGTTCATGACCCGGGGCGCTTGCCGTGGGAGGCGGACTTCTTGCGGCGGTCGTGCTTCTTGCGGGCGCGCTTGGACATCTCGGGGTTCCTCAGGTTCTGGTCGGGGTGGAAGGCGGCGTGCCGCATCGTCAGAGGGCGGGCTCGAGCTGGGCGGTGAGCTTCTCGCTCAGCTTGAGCAGGCGGTCCACCGAGCGGCGCTCGGTGACCTGCGGGCCGGCGGTGGTCACGGCCAGGCCCTCGTAGTAGGCGCCGTTGACGACCTCGGTGCCCGGGTCGCAGAGCGCGACGATCGTCTCGGCGACCTCCCCGGCGGAACGGCCGGTGGTGCCGTAGAGCGGACGGGTCGCGGTCTCGGCGATGCCCGGGTGGACGCTGATCGCGGTGTGGCCCTCGGGCAGCCACTTGGCCAGCGCGGTCACGAAGGTGGTCAGCGCGAGCTTGGACTGGCCGTAGGCGGCGATCCGGGAGTACCGCTTGGCGCGGGTCAGATCGGTCCAGTCGATGTTGGCGGTGCGGTGCAGGGTCGAACCGACGGCCACGATCCGGGTGTCCGTGCCGCGCGCCAGCGGGCGCTCCAGCAGGCGGGTCAGCAGGTACGGCGCCAGGTAGTTGACCTGGAAGCTCAGCTCGTTGCCCTCGTCGGTCAGGGTGCGCCGCTCGGGCGCGGCGATGCCCGCGTTGAGGACGAGCAGGTCCAACGTCTCGTGGCTCTCGGCGAGGGTCTCGGCCAGGCGGCGGACCTCGTCCAGGTGGCGGAAGTCGGCGGGAGCCTCCTCCAGCCGTCCGGTCGGCGCGCCGAGCTCGGCCAGCGCCTCGACGGCGACGGCGGTGTTCTGCGCGGTCTGGCCGTGCACGATCACGCGAGCGCCGCCGAGGGCGAGTCGCAACGCGGTCTGCAGGCCGAGGCCGTTGGTGGCGCCGGTGACCAGGGCGGTGCGACCGGCAAAGGCAAAGGTGTCAGCGGACACGGCGATCCATTCGAGAATCAGGAAAAGGAAAGGAAACGGAAACTTCACACGGACTCACCCCGGAACGTCAGGTCCCGGTGGCGGCGACAGCAGCTCAGCGGTGAGTGCGATGAGGCGGACGGTCCTCATGCCGCGAGTGCGCGGCTGCGCAGCCCGGCGCGGTGACCGCGCGGACGTGGCTGCGAACGAGGTTGTCCATGCCGACCATCCCAGCGGACGCGGTGCCCACCGGCAAGCTTCCCGGCGGACTCTGACGCGGCCGATATGTCCGCGATGCGGTTCTTGACGACGGCTTAGCGCCCGGTCATACCGCAGTGCATAGCGCGGAAGTTGCAGCACGCTGGGGGCGCGAGGAACTGCGCGACAAGCCACCCTGCGAGGTAGAACCCCGAACGTTCAGAGCCATCCACTCAGGTGGGTTTCTCGGGTGGTTCCCCTCGCCCCTGCTAGTGCCACGCTCAAGGCTCGAAGCGGTAGCCCATCCCCGGCTCGGTGAGCAGGTGCCGTGGGCGGGACGGGTCCGCCTCCAACTTGCGCCGCAGGCCCGCGAAGTAGACGCGCAAATAGTTCGTTTTCTGCTCGTGGCCGGGCCCCCACACCTGCTGCAGGATCTGAGCACCCGTCACCAGCTTGCCGGGATGCGTCAACAGCACCGCAAGAATGCGCCACTCCGTCGGCGTCAGCCGAACCTGCGGACCGTCGCCGCGGGTCGGCCGGACCACCGCGCCTGCGAGGTCGACGGTGTAGGCGCCGATCTCGACCGTCGGTGCGGGCGCCTCCGCCCGCGTGGGGCGGCGCAGCGCGGCGCGCAGTCGGGCCAGCAGCTCGTTCATGGCGAAGGGCTTGGTGACGTAGTCGTCCGCGCCCGCGTCCAGCGCCGCGACCTTCTCGGCGAACTCCGAGCGTCCGGACAGCACGATCACCGGGACCGCGCTCCACGCGCGCAGCGCCTGGATCACCTGCAGCCCGCCGATCTGGGGCAGGCCGAGGTCGAGGATGACCGCGTCCGGGGGGTTCTGGGTGGCCTCCAGCAAGGCTCGTCTGCCGTCGGCGGCGGTTGCGACCGTGTAATGCCGGGCCTGGAGGTTGATCTGCAGGGCCTTCAGCATCTGGGGTTCGTCGTCGACGATGAGAATACGGGTCACAGCGAGGCCATTCCGTCGGTCACAGGACTGGTTGGGGCTGGGGAGGTATCTGGTTCCGGCACGCCGTGTGCGGCGTCCGGCGTGAGCGTCGTGCCCGGGGAGGGCGACGCCGCAGGGAGGGCGAGGGACATGGTGAGACCGCCACCGGGTGTGTCCTCCGGGGTGAGGGTGCCGCCCATGGCCTCGGCCAGGCCTCGCGAAAGGGCGAGGCCCAGGCCGACGCCGGTGGTGTTGTCGTGGTCGCCGAGGCGCTGGAAGGGCTGGAAGATCCGGTCCCGGTCCTCCGCGGGCAGGCCGGGGCCGCGGTCGACGACGCGCAGCTCGACCCGGTCGCCGAGCGAGCTGGCGGCCAGCACCACCGAGCGTCCCTCGCCGTGCCGCAGCGCGTTGGCGGTCAGGTTGGCGATGGCGCGCTCCAGCAGCGGCGGGTCGACCAGTACCGGCGGCACCGCGTCGAGTCCGGTGGTGCGGACCGCCGGGTGGTCGTCGGGGAGCGAGTCGAGGGCGCTGGTGACCACCTCGCCCAGCGGCGTCGGCTGGAGGTGCAGGGTGAGCGCGCCCGCCTGGAGGCGGCTCATGTCGAGCAGGTTGTCGACCAGGCGGTTGAGCTTGAGCAGCGAGCTCTGCGCGGTGCCGAGGAGTTCGTCGCGGTCGTCCGCGCTGAACTCGACCTCGTGGCTGCGCAGCGAGGTGACCGACGCGAGCGCGACGGCCAGTGGTGTGCGCAGGTCGTGGCTGACGGCGGCGAGCAGCGCGGTGCGGAGCCGGTCGGCGGCCTTGACGGGTTCGACCTCGGCCGCGACCTCCGCCAGCCGCGAGCGCTCCAGCGCGACGGCGACGTGTGCGGCGAAGGCGGCGAGGACGCGGCGGTCGGAGGCGGGCAGCGGGCGTCCGCGCAGCACCAGCGAGGCGTCCGCCCCGACCGGGACCGTCTCCGCCCCGTGCTCCTGGGCCAACTCCTCCGGGGCGACCACGCGTTCGACCAGCTCGACACTGTCCATGCCGAAGGTCTCGCGAAGCCGGGCAAGGAGCGCGGGCACCGCCTGGTCGCCACGCAGCACCGCACCCGCGAGTGCGGACAGCGTCTCCGCCTCCGCCGTGGCCCGGGCCGCCCGCCGCGAGAACCGCGTACCGGCGTCCACCACCGCGGCGACGACGGTGGCGGCGACCGCGAAGACCACCAACGCCAGCGCGTTGTTGGGCTCGTTGATGTTCAGCGAGTGGATCGGCGGCATGAAGTAGTAGTTGAGCAGCAGCGACGCCGCCAACGAGGCCACCAGCGCGGACGTTATCCCGCCCAGCAGCGCGACGCCGACGACCACGGCCAGGTAGAGCAGGGTGTCGCTGGTCAGGTTCACCGTCGCGCGGGTGTTGCAGAGGACCGCGGTCAGCAGCGCGGGCAGCACCAGCCCGGAGACCAGCCCGGTCACCCGCCGTCCGGTGGAGTGCAGTTGCCCGGCTGCCCGCAACACCCGTCCCCGGCCTGCCCGTTCGTGGGTGACCATGTGGACGTCGATGTCGCCGGAGAGTTCGACGGTGGTCTCGCCGATGCCGCGTCCGGCGGTGAGTGCGCGGCGGAGCGGGCC